>NZ_JAJJPB010000007.1:0-135912 GCF_020908015.1 Clostridium aromativorans | reverse complement strand
TTTAGATCCATTTGAGCATTTGCAAGAGCAAGACTGTCAACTTCTTTAAGCCATTCAAATTCTTTCTTATACTGTGCTGGAGTAGGATACTTAATTTTTTTAATATCCGAATCTTTGTTTTCCTTATAAGACTTAATTCTATCAGCCAGCATTTGGTTATATATAAACCTGACACAGCCAAAAGTTCCAGCAAAATACAATTTTTGTTCTTTGTTCGGATAAATTCTGTATTTATAAGCTTTTAACACATTTTCACCTCATTTCATTCCTTGATTTTCAATGTACTCCTTAACTATATCAATTGGAACACCACCAGTTGTTATAAGGCAATAACTTTTACTCCAGAAGTACTCTTTCCATAATTGTTTTTTTATTGTTCGTCAAGTAGTTATTATTTTAGGCATCGAACCTAAAATAACAAGGACTATTCATCTCCCACTTATAGAAGATAGGAGAATTACGCCCTTTTTGTTAAATAAAAAAGTAATAAGCAGCATTTTAAATTCACTTATTACTTCCCGATTGAGATCCCTTTACCATTTTAACTATTATTTTTTCTCCTTTGAGAATACCTACCAAAAACAACGAAAACATCATTAAAGCTATAATTATAAGCTCTATTTTATTTCCCGAATATATTTTTGATCCAAAATACGTGGAAATAACTATTCCAGGCAATCTCCCCAATGTCGAACACAATATAAAATTCTTGAGATTTATATCGGATATTCCACATATATAGGCCAGGACATCCTTAGGTATACCTGGAATTAAGTACAATAAAAACACTATGGAATTCACGCTTCCCAATTGTAATATTTTATCAAAAAATTTTAGATGCCTTTTAGATATTATTTTATTTATCAGAGGTTTGCCGTAAATTCTTGATATGCCATAACAAATTATACTTCCAGCAGTTATGCCTATAATAGACAGTATACTTCCAAATACAGTGCCGTATACATATCCACCTGAAACCTGAACGATTTCTCCCGGTATAAAAAATGCTATTACCTGTAAAATCTGAATAAGCAAAAACACCGATATACCATATTTGCCATAAGACATTATTATATCCCTTATCTTATCAGGATCCCTAAATACATAAATATACTTATGATAATATTCATAAGCCACAACAAGCAATACAAGCATTATTATGCCCAGAACTACATAGGGCTTATATTCTATTAACCTTTTTTTAATTTTTTCCCTATAAGTTTTCAATCTTAACCACCCTGAAAATATTACTGCATTTTAATATTAATTATGTCCAGTTAATTTACTCATATACCTTAACAATACAAAATATGCTCTATAAAAATTCTATCATAAATGATCACCATAACCACATTAAATTTTAATTAAATTTTTAAAAAAAGTATGCTGATAATTCTAAACAAATCATCAGCATACTTTTTTTAAATCATCTATTCAAATTCACTTTTTCAAATTTTTTTAAATTTTCATTGGAAAGTACAGATTTTTTAGTAGACTGCTTACTAAATTTAATCAATTGAGGCCTGGATTTCATGATCCCAATCATTGTCCCGGGTCCTCCAATACATCCTCCCTGACACATCATTCCCTCTATAAAATTTCCCTGAAGTCTTTTTGTTCTGGCCATAGCCATAGTCTTCTTTATATCATCTTTTCCACTTACCTTTACAGGTTTAAACACAACTTTATCCTTTCTAACATCTATACAATTTTCTATAGCAGCTGTAAGCCCTCCTTCCTGGGCGAAACCCCTTCCATAAAGAGAAGCATCCTCTACAGGCAAATTCTCACAATCTTCAGGACGTATATTAAATGCACTCATAAGTGCGGATATTTCCTCAAATGTCAAAACATAATCCACTGCATCTCTTACAGATTCTCTATTTATTTCACTTTTCTTAGCAGTACAAGGTCCTATAAAGACTACAACTGCATTTTTATCTTCTTTTTTTATCATTCTAGCGGCAGCAACCATAGGTGAAACAGTACCGGATATTTTAGAAACTTCACTTGGAAATTTAGTTTCAATATAACCTATAAATCCCGGGCAGCAGGAATTTGTCATATATTCATCTCCAGAATTCATTCTCTCTGCAAATTCACTGGATTCATTTACAGTAACTGCATCTGCACCACAAGCTGCTTCCACCACTTTTTTAAACCCAATCTTTTTAAAAGCATCTTTAACTTGTCCTACTGTAACTTTAGGTCCAAACTGTCCCGTTATGGCAGGAGCTACCACAGCATACATATCCTTTTTCTTACATAAAGCACTTGTAACTTCAGTGATATAGCTTCTATCCGATACAGCTCCAAAGGGACATGCAGCCATACAGGCACCACAGTTAATACAATTTTTCTTATCTATCATTGCCTTTTTACTATCTGAATTTATTTCCAATGCTCCAGTAGGACAGGATCTTTTACAAGGTCTCATAACTTCTGCTATAGCATTATAAGGGCATACTTTTTTACACATACCGCATTCTTTACATACATCATGATCTATGTGTGATCTTCCATCAATTCTAGTTATAGCATTTGCAGGGCATACCTCCATACATTTATGCTGTATACATCCCCTGCAAGCTTCCGTAACACTATATTTATATATTGGGCATCTATCACAGGCAGCTGAAAGTACATACATCATATGATCTTTATCTACAATTTTTTTCAAATCCAATGTAGTATTATCAGTAGGTATAAAACCAGATGCCAATAAAGCCCTCTCATATACAACTGCTCTTTCTTTATATACACAGCACCTATACTCCGCTTTATTCTCATTTTGAATTATCCTGTAAGGTATCTTTTCTAGTTCTTCCCTTTTTAATTTATTTTCTTTAGCCAAAGAAGCTGCTTCTCTTAATACTAAAAATTTCAGTTTTTTCAATGGAGTTTCAAAATTCAACATCCTAATCCTCCTCCATAACATCTGATAATATATTTTTCATTTAAATTATAACAGATTATAGTTTTAAATGTAACAGATTTTATAAAATTAAAAAATATTTTTCTATTCTTTATTTACCAACAGTTTACAACATAATAACTTCTTAGTCAAAGCTTATCAGTTTAATTTAAAATAGTAGTACAGTATAATTTGCTATTAATAGAAAATATAAAAAAAGTGCTGTAAAATGTTCTAAAAGCAATTCTACAGCACTTTTTATTTAATCTATACTTTATTTACATCACTTTTTTAATAATACAATAGCTCTTCCAAAACACATGACTATAAAAGCTATCAGACAAATTACAGCAGATTTTTTGGATTTATTTTTAAACGCATCCATGCCATGAAATAGTACAAAAGGTGCTGCAAAAAAAAGCAAAAATACTCCCCAATTAGGTATAATGGCTATGGAACAAGTTATATAATAGGCTGAGGCAATTATCATCTTAAATTTTTCACCCGTTCTAAATCCAGGCACGTATTTTAATACATCCTTCAATTCTCTTTTTCTCCTGACATCTATATTTTTATCTTATTTTCTCTTGCATAATAGAAAAGATACTGCTGGGCAAATCCCGACAACTGACCAAATTTATCTATTCCAAAGTCTCTTGTTTTTCTCAAGGATACATCCGGTGCCAGATAAAAGTGATTCATAGCTCTCTTAACCCATACATCTACAGGAAATGCAGAATACTTCTGCATGGAAAAAAGCATAATACAATCCGCCACTTTTGGCCCTATACCCATAAATTTTTGCAGCTCTTTATGGCAAACTTCATCTTTTTGCATCTTAATCCAGTTAATATCATAGGATTCATCATAATTCTGTTGATTCTCAGTGCCATTATCATAAATTTTCCGCACAGTATCCACAATATATTTATTTCTGAAGCCAGTACCACAGTCTGCAAGTTCTTCCATAGTAGCATCCTTTAATCTTTCTATTTTAGGAAAGGCATAAAATATTTCCCCATTATATTCCAGCGGTTCTCCCCACTTTTGGCTTATATTTTTCAGTGCCCTTTTTATCATAGGTATTCTATTGTTAGCAGATATTATAAATGAAACAATCAGTTCAAAGGGATCCTGTTTCAACAGCCTTATTCCATTTCCAAACTCCACGGCTTTTTTTAAAATTGGATCTTCACTGAGAATATTTTTTATTTCACCATAATCCCTATACAGGTCAAAATAGTCTGCCCATATTTCTTTAAAGTCCCTTTGAGATGCATTGTAAAGCAGTACATCTCTGTCTCTTTTTTCCACCTCAATAACCTTTCCAAAAGCTACTCCTATATAATTTCCATTTTCCCTTTTATTCCATCTAAAACACTGCCCGCAATCAAATATATGGGGCAATTCAAAATTTCTTACATCTTTTATTACAATTCCACCTTCAAAATTTTCTATATAATTAAAATCCATACACGTACTCCTTTAATAGTAGAGTTAAAAATTATCGTAAAAAACTGCACCAGAATATTCCAGTACAGTTTTCCCAATCATTTCTTCAGGTATTCATCTATAGCCTTTGCTGCCTTTTTACCTGCTCCCATGGCAAGTATTACCGTGGCAGCTCCAGTAACTGCATCTCCTCCTGCATATATTCCTTCCCTTGTAGTGAGTCCAGTATCTTCTTGCACCACCAGGCACCCGCGTTTGTTCATTTCAAGTCCCTTTGTTGTAGAAGCTATAAGTGGATTCGGTGAAGTTCCCAGTGCCATGATCACCGTATCTACATCCAAATCAAACTCTGAACCCTCTATTTTAATAGGCCTTCTTCTGCCAGATTCATCTGGTTCACCTAATTTCATCTTTACACATTTCATTCCTTTAACCCATCCCTTTTCATCTCCTAATATTTCTACAGGATTAGTCAAGAGATTAAATTTTATTCCCTCTTCCTCAGCATGATGGACTTCTTCTGCCCTTGCCGGTAATTCTGAACGGGATCTTCTGTACACTATATATACTTCTGCCCCAAGTCTAAGTGCTGTCCTTGCGGAATCCATTGCCACATTTCCTCCGCCCACTACAGCAACTTTCTTGCCAACCTTTATAGGCGTATCATAGTCCTTTTTAAATGCCTGCATGAGATTGCTTCTTGTAAGAAACTCATTGGCCGAGAATACCCCATTTAAATTCTCTCCAGGTATTCCCATAAACCTCGGAAGTCCTGCTCCCGAACCTATAAATACTGCCTGGAAGCCTTCCTTTTCTACGAGATCATCAATAGTTATAGTTCTGCCAACTATTGTATCTGTCTCTATCTTAACACCTAATTTTTTTACATTCTCCACTTCATGCTGCACTACCTTATCTTTCGGAAGCCTGAACTCAGGAATTCCATATACTAAAACCCCTCCGGCCTTATGTAATGCTTCAAATATAGTAACATCATACCCAAGCTTTGCCAAATCTCCCGCACAGGTAAGCCCTGAAGGACCACTGCCTATTACAGCCACTTTTTTACCGTTTTTAGGTAAAGTCTTGGACAAATCAATGTCATTTTCCCTGGACCAGTCTGCCACAAACCTTTCCAACTTCCCTATGGCAATAGCATCTCCCTTTATTCCAAGTACACATTTACCTTCACACTGGGTTTCCTGAGGACAGACTCTTCCACAAACTGCCGGAAGTGCACTGGATTCAGCTATTATCCTAGCAGCCTTTTCAAAATTTTTATTCTTAACCTGTTCTATAAACTTAGGTATGCTTATGGAAACAGGACATTGAGTTACACACATAGGTTTTTTACAGTTTAGGCATCTGGACGCTTCTTTTACAGCTTCTTCCTCAGTGTAGCCAAGACATACCTCATCAAAATTAGTGGCTCTCACTTTAGGATCCTGTTCCCTTATTGGGACTCTCTTCATCCTATTAAGTTTTTCCTCTGCTCTACATTCACAGCCCTTTCTGTCGAATGTATCTCCCTCTTCTTTCTTCAATATCTTTTTTCCCTCTTCAGTCTTATACATAGCCTGCCTTCTCATAGCTTCATCAAAATTTACAAGATGGCCGTCAAATTCGGGTCCATCCACACAGGCAAATTTTACTTTTCCTCCTACAGTAACCCTGCAGGCTCCACACATTCCAGTACCATCTACCATTATAGGATTCAAACTCACTATAGTTTTAATCGCGTATTTTTTAGTAAGCTGTGCTATAAACTTCATCATTATCATTGGTCCTATAGCGACTACATAATTGTAGTCCTTAGTCTTCTTATCAATAAGCTCTTTCAGAAGATCTGTAACAAATCCTTTGTACCCATAACTTCCATCATCAGTAGCTATATAAAGGTTATCGCAAATCGGTTTCAGCTCTTCTTCAAAAAGTAGATAGTTTTTAGATTTACACCCCACTATGACATCTGCATCTATTCCGTGGCTATGAAGCCATTTTACCTGGGGATAAACCGGGGCAGTGCCAACTCCTCCTGCTACAAATATTATGTTCTTCTTTTTGAGTTCCTCCATACTTTCATTTACAAAATCAGAATGTTGTCCCAATGGCCCAACAAAATCTTCAAAATATTCGCCTACCCTGTACTCAGCCATCCTTTTAGTTGAATCCCCCAATGTCTGAAATACTATTGTAACTGTGCCTTTTTCAGAATCATAGTCACATATAGTTAAAGGTATTCTTTCACCTTTCTCATCTATTTTTACTATGATAAATTGACCAGGCAGACAGGATTTTGCAACTCTCGGTGCTTCTATATCCATTAAAAATATATTGGGTGCCAATTCTTCTTTTCTTACTATTTTGTACATATTATTCCACCAATCAAATGTAATCCAAATATACCGGATACACCTCTGATTCTGGCAGTTTCAACTCCCCTCTCGTTTATATTTATCTGACATATAATAATCCTTTATAATTATATCATATAATTGCAAAAAGTGCACAATCTGTGAATTAGCAAAAAAGATCATTAAATCAAATTCATAATCTCTTATAAAATGGTTTAATGATCTTCTTCAAATTAAGTGATTCTAAGATTCAGATAGAGTTTGCTTACTGAACTCTAGAAAAACTTATATAATCATAACGCTGCTCTTGACATTCCCGATTTTTTAAATCGGGAATGTCAAACATGAAACTTTTAAATAACTATTTCTTATAGTCATAAAATCCTTTTCCAGTTTTTCTGCCCAGCCATCCAGCTCTTACATATTTCCTAAGCAGCGGATGAGCCCTGTATTTGGAATCTCCAGTTTCTTTATAAAGCACATCCATTACGGCAAGACAAATATCCAACCCTATAAGATCTCCTAATTCCAAAGGTCCCATAGGATGATTTGCACCTAATTTCATAGCCTTATCTATATCTTCTGCTGAAGCTATACCTTCAGCTAATATGCCTACACCTTCATTTATCATAGGTACCAGTATTCTATTTACAATAAAACCTGGAGCCTCGGATACTTCTACAGGATCTTTTCCTATACTAAGGGCAACTTCTTTAACTTTATCAAAAGTCTCCTGAGATGTAGCCATTCCCTTTGTTATTTCAATCAATTTCATAACAGGTGCTGGATTAAAAAAGTGCATTCCTATAACCTTATCAGGCCTAGTTGTAGCAGATGCTATCTCAGTTATAGACAATGAGGATGTATTGGAAGATAAAATAGTTTCCGGTTTGCATATCCCATCCAATTCAGAAAAAATCTGCTTCTTTATTTTCATGTTTTCCACTGCTGCCTCTACTACTAAATCGCAATCAGCTGCCAATTTAAGGTCAACTGTTCCTTTAATTCTAGAAAGTATAGCATCAGCATCTGCTTGTGTAATTTTGCCCTTAGCTATTCTCTTTTGGAATCCCTTTTTTATTCCTGAAATTCCTCTTTCAACAAATTCATCCTTTATATCCCTTATTATAACCTCCACACCTTTTGATGCAAAAGCCTGAGCTATTCCTGAGCCCATTGTTCCCGCACCAAGAACACATACTTTTTTCACGTATATCCCTCCCCTAAAATTAATATAATTTAAATACTATCTTTATAACAAAACTCCTATTTTATAGCTTTAATCTGGGCTACCATTTCAGGCACAATTTTTTTATAATCTCCAACTAAACCAAGATCTGCTACATTCATTATTGGAGCACTGTCATCTTTATTTATGGCCACAATAAAATCGCTATCCTGCATTCCTGCCAAATGCTGTATAGCTCCAGATATACCACAAGCTATATACAATTTAGGCCTTACGGTTTTACCTGTCTGTCCTACCTGATATGCCTTGTCTATCCATCCGCTGTCAACAGTGGCACGGGAGCCTGCTATAGTTCCACCTAGAAGATCTGCCAGTTCTTTTAGAACCTTAAATCCCTCTTCACTTCCAAGTCCTCTTCCTCCGGATACTATAACATCTGCTTCTCCTATATCCATTACGTTTTTCGCAATTTTTATTACTTCATCTACTTTTAATCTAATATCGGAAGCTTTTAAATCTGCCTTAAATTTATCTATCTTGACAGCTCTGCTTTCGTCTTTTTCAAGCTTTTCAAAAACCCCTGGTCTCACAGTAGACATTTGAGGCCTGTGATCAGCACACTCTATAGTTGCCATAAGATTTCCACCAAATGCAGGCCTTGTCATAAGTAGATTTTTCGACTCTGCATCAACATCAAGTCCTGTACAATCAGCTGTAAGTCCTGTTCTAAGCCTAGCTGCTACTCTCGGTCCTAAATCTCTTCCCATAAATGTTGCACCTATGAGAAATACTTCCGGTTTTTTCTCATTTATTAAATCATAAATAACTTTAGCATAGGCATCTGTAGTATAGTGTTTCAAAAGTGGACTGTCCGCATACAGCACTTTGTCAGCACCATAAGCAATTAACTCCTTAGCTGCATCATCTATTTCGCTGCCAAGTAATACAGCTGTCAATTCTACGCCTAATTTATCTGCCAGCTCTCTGCCTTTTCCAAGTAATTCTAGGGCAACTTTCTGCAGGTTTCCGTCTCTTTGCTCTGCAAATACCCATACACCTTTATAGTCTGCTATGTTCATTATAAATCCCTCCTAATTAAATTAAGTGTTTTTCCTTTAATTTTGAAAGTGCATACGTTACAGCTTCCTTATATGGCTTATTAACTATTTCTCCTTGTCCTTTTGCTTCCTTGGTAGCCGATCTTCTAACTCTTGTCGGAGAACCCGAAAGTCCAAGAAGGGATTTATCTACATCTATATCATCTGCATGCCATACTTTTACATCCTGCTTAAAGATTTTAAATATATTTTTCATATGCATATATCTTGGCTTATTTAACTCTTTTATAGCTGTAAGAAGCACTGGGGTTCCAACTGTCACTGTTTCATAACCATCTTCCCAAGCCTTTTTGACTTTCAACTTGCCGCCTTCAACATTAACTTCTTCTACATAAGTTACCTGGGGTATTTGAAGAAATTCAGCTATTTCAGGTCCAACTTGAGCTGTATCTCCATCTATAGCCTGTCTTCCAGCAAAGATTACATCGTAATCTAATTCTTTAAGTGCGCCTGACAGTGCATAGGCAGTGGCACATGTATCTGCACCTGCGAAAGCTCTGTCTGATATAAGTATGGCCTCATCAGCACCCATCGCCAGAGCCTCTCTTAATGCAACTTCTGCCTGAGGAGGTCCCATGCTTATTACTGTAACTTTTCCCCCCTCTTTTTCTCTAATAACCAATGCTTCTTCAAGAGCATTTTTATCATCTGGATTTATTATTGATGGAACACCTTCTCTTATCAATGTTCCAGTTTTAGGATCTATTTTAACTTCATTGGTATCCGGTACCTGTTTTAAACAAACAACTATATTCATTATAAGTGTCCCCCCTATTTAAATAAGTTTCCTGAAATAACCATCTTTTGAACTTCTGAAGTTCCTTCATATATTTCAGTTATTTTAGCATCTCTCATCATTCTCTCTACAGGATAGTCTTTAGTGTATCCATATCCACCAAACAGCTGAACTACCTTAGTTGTAACTTCCATAGCCACAGTAGCTGCTATCAGTTTAGCTCTTGCAGCATCTACTGTATAAGGAACTCCTTTATCCTTATTCACAGCTGCCTTATACACCAAAAATCTTGCAGCTTCTATCTCAGTATCCAGATCCGCCACTGTCCAGCCTAAACCCTGGAACTTAAAAAGTGGTCTTCCAAACTGTTTTCTCTCTTTCATATATTCAATAGCCTCATCCAAAGCACCTTCTGCAATTCCAAGAGCCTGAGCAGCTATACCAATTCTTCCTCCATCAAGAGTCTTCATTGCTATTGGGAAACCTTTTCCCTCTTTCCCTACCAAATTCTCTTTTGGAATTATGCAGTCTTCAAATACCAATTCAGTTGTAGAAGAAGCTCTTATTCCCATCTTATTTTCAGTTTTGCCTATGGAGAAACCCGGTGTTCCCTTTTCCAGTATAAATGCAGATATTCCTCTAGTACCCTTGCTTCTGTCCGTCATAGCAAATACTATAAAAACATCTGCAACTCCTCCATTTGTAATAAATATTTTCTGTCCATTTAAAATGTAGTGATCTCCTTCAAGTATTGCCTGGCTCTGCTGACCTGAAGCATCAGTACCTGCATTAGGCTCTGTTAGACCAAAAGCTCCAAGTTTTTCACCTTTTGCCAGTGGAACCAAATACTTTTGTTTTTGTTCTTCTGTACCAAATTGTTGAAGTAATGAAGCACAAAGTGAAGTATGTCCCGATAGTATAACTCCAGTAGTAGCACAAGCCTTAGAAACCTCTTCAACAGCTAGTATGTAAGCCAGCGTATCTCCCCCTGCTCCGCCATATTCAACTGGAAAAGGGATTCCCAACATACCGTATTTAGCCATTTTATCCACTGTTTCCTGAGGAAATCTCTCGGTTTCGTCTATTTCAGCGGCTATTGGTTTAACTTCATTTTCGGTAAATTCTTTTACCATCTGTTTTACAAATTCTTGTTCCCTTGTTAACGTAAAATCCATTTATTTTACCCCCTAATATAGTTTTCATACTATAAAATATAGCTTCTGTAAATATTAATAACAAGATCGCTATAGTATAACTAAATTATTTATTTTTAAAATTCTTTTCCCTTTTTTCTACAAAAGCTGTCATTCCTTCTTTTTGATCTTCTGTAGAAAAGCATTCGCCAAAGGCTTCTGATTCATAAGCTACAGCTGTATCTATATCACACTGAATACCTCTGTTTATAGCAGCTTTACTCATTCTAACAGCTACAGGCGCATTAGAAGCTATAGTATTTGCTAATTTTTTTGCCTCTTCCAATAATTTTTCGGGTTCAAATACACTATTTACCAATCCTATTCTCAAAGCTTCATCAGCTTTTATCATCTTTGCAGTATATATCAACTCTTTAGCCATACCCAGTCCAACTACTCGTGCAAGTCTTTGAGTTCCTCCAAAACCCGGTGTAATTCCCAATCCCACTTCTGGTTGTCCAAACTTAGCCTTTGATGAAGCTATTCTTATATCACAGGCCAGAGATAATTCACATCCACCACCTAATGCAAAACCATTTACTGCTGCTATAACAGGTTTTTCTAAGTTTTCCAGTTTCCTAAAAACTTTATTGCCAAGTCTACTGAATTTTCTGCCTTCTAAGGTATTAAAATCTTTCATCTGAGTTATATCTGCTCCAGCTACAAAAGATTTTCCTGCTCCTGTAATTATTACAGCCAGCACAGCATCATCTGCCGCAATCTCATCTATAGCACTATCTATTTCCATCACTGTTTCCGAATTTAAAGCATTAAGTGCCTTAGGTCTGTTTATTGTGAGCAGTGCCAACTTCCCCTCTTTTTCAAGAATAACATTTTTATACTCCATATTAACCCTCCCCAAAAGTTTTTAGTATTTTATACTAAAATTAAACAGTTTATTAACATACTATTGTTAATAATATCACAAATATTATTAATAATAGTTAAAGTAAAATCCTTTACTTTAACTATTATTATATACTTTAAAATTACATATTTCAATAATAAATAGTATAATTATTATTACTTTTATCTAAAATTCAGAATTATATTTATACAAACTAATTTCAATCCACATCATTTAACAAACAGCTCAAAGTCAACAAGCTGTCACTTAAATGAACATCCTCCATCTTCACATCCTCTGGCACAATGAGATCGACAGGAGCAAAATTCCAGATACCTTTCACCCCATTTTTAACCAAAATGTCGCAAACCTTTTGTGCGTTATTACTTGGAACACATATTATGCCTATATCTATAACATTTTCTTTCAAATACTCAGGCAAATAATCAATATCATTTATCTCAATATCTCTAATTCTAAGGCCAATGAGTTTAGGATTTATATCAAATATAGCTTTTAATTCAAAACCTAACTTTTCAAATCTGGTATAATTAGCTATAGCCTGACCTATATTCCCTGCTCCTATTATTGCTGTTCTGTATAATTTTGTAAGTCCAAGTATGTTGCATATCTGACTATACAATTCACTTACATTATATCCATAACCCTGCTGACCAAAATCTCCAAAGCAATTTAAATCCTGTCTTATCTGGGAGGCTGTAAACCCTATTTTTTCACTCAATTCCTTTGAAGATATTCTATCCACATCATTTCTCATTAAATCGCCTAAATATCTATGGTATTTTGGTAATCTTTTTATAACAGCCATCGATATATTTTTCTTTTTATCCATAAAGCACCTCGTATTTATAAAATTTAGTGTATCATCTATTATTGTATCTATTAATAAAATAGTCCTAAATGATTTATTTCTATAATTTATACTATTATTTAATTATAACATATGTCAATAGTTTCTTTTTTATTATTTTTATATTTACTACCATTTAATATATCTATATATTTTAATAAATTAGGGCTACAAAAAAATCATTATACATAGTAAAATGTTAATGATCAAGGAAGGTGTTATTATTCATGATAGTTTTAAGCTGTAAAAATATCCATAAAAGCTATGGGATAAAAGTTATACTCGGAGATGTAACTTTCAATATAAATGAAGGAGATAAAGTCGGCCTCATAGGTCCAAATGGAACCGGCAAGTCTACCTTGTTCGACATTTTAACAAATAAATCAAACTATGATAGCGGAGATCTGTATATAGATAGATCTAAAACTCTAGGGTATTTAACCCAGCATCTGTCTTTAGATTCTTCAAATACAATATATGATGAAATGTATACTGTATTTGAGGATCTTGTTAATCTTGAAAAAAAACTTGATAAATTGGAATCATTAATGAGCAAACCCTATGATACAGCCAGAAAAGAATATCACAATAAGCTGATAAATGATTACACTACCTGCTCAGAGCTTTATTCAAATAGAGGGGGATACACTTATAGGGCGGAAATAGGGAAAACCCTAAAGGGACTCGGTTTTACAGAGGATGAATACAGCACACCTATAAACGTGTTAAGCGGTGGTAAAAAAACGCGTGTGGCCCTTTGCAAGCTTCTCCTTACAAAACCCGATATACTTCTACTTGATGAACCTACCAACCATTTGGATTTAGATGCCATAGAATGGCTGGAAGATTATTTAAAAGCTTATAAGGGCACTGTAATACTGATATCCCACGATAGATATTTTTTAGATGCCATAACACATTCAACCATTGAGCTCATAAATGGTCATATAAATTATTATAACGGCAATTATACCAAATATCTTGAACTTAAAAAAAGAAACTATGAAATTCAATTAAAAGCATATAACATACAGCAGATGGAAATAAAAAAGCAGGAAGAAATTATCAAAAAATACAGATCATTTAATAGGGAAAAAAGTATAAAAGCAGCAGAAAGCCGGGAAAAAATGCTGAATAAATTAGAGAGAATAGCTCCACCAGACAAAGATAAAAAAATTAAAAATGTAATATTTAAAACCCAGCTAAACAGTGGAGATGATGTGCTGCAGGTAAAAGATATGAGTAAAAGTTTCAACAATAATATTTTATTCCAGAATTTAAACTTTAAGCTAAAAAAAGGTGAAAAAACAGCAATTATTGGCGAAAACGGCTGTGGCAAAACCACTCTTTTCAAAATAATTATGGGAGAAATTAAAAAAGACACTGGCATATGTCTACTAGGCAGGAATGTAGAAATAGGATATTATGATCAGGAGCAGTCTGATCTAGATCCTGAAAAAACAGTCTTAGGTGAGATATGGGATAAATTTCCTAAACTAACTGCCACAGAAATACGAAATTCGCTGGCTAGTTTCCTTTTTACCGGAGATGAAGTATTCAAGAAAATTTCATCTTTAAGCGGTGGTGAAAAATGTAGAATAAATTTATTAAAGCTGATATTATCCAAAGCCAATTTTTTGCTTCTAGATGAGCCTACAAATCACCTGGATATAACCTCTCGAGAGGCTCTGGAAGAAGCATTGTTAAATTATAATGGCACTTTACTCGTAATCTCCCATGACAGATATTTTTTAAATAAATCTGTAAATAAAATATATGAGTTAAAGAAAAATGGCATGAAGGAATATCTCGGAAATTATTCCTATTATATTGAAAAAAAGAACAATCCATTGAGATTTGAGAAACAGGAAAAAAATAGAGGTAAAACTAAAACTCAGATACAGCATGATAAAAAAAAGAAAAGAGCTCTTGAAAAAAAACAACATGAAAAAAAAGCTGAAATAGATTACATTGAAGAAGAAATATCAAGTTTAGAGAATTTTTTGTCAAAATTACAAAAAAAATTGTGCCTAGAGGAAGTTTATTCTGACTCCAAAAAAAGCAGCGAGATAAACAAAAAAGTTCTGGACACACAGAGTAAAATAGATGACCTATACAGCAGATGGGAAAAAATGCTATAAGTTATGCCAATTTTTAGATCATTTTTAGGTACGGTATAAAAACCATTTTTCATGAGAGAGCTCTACCGTACCCATAAGATCGACTAAAACTTTTTCAATTAACTTACTTTCTATATTTTCCTATCTTCTCTTCCATAGTAACTCCGGAGGGTCTATAATCTATTTTCACTACAGATGCCACCCTTGAAGCCCCTTGCTCCACACATATGGTTTGGGCAGTTTCCACTATTTTTAAAAGCTGACTCAATTCTCCCTCCATAGTAGTTTCCATAGGTCCTACCTCATATTTTACACCACAGGAATCTATATATTCTATTACTTTATCAACTACACCATAAAGATCCTTCTCTTCAACTACAGGTAAAACCTGTATACTCACATTTGCCAATGCCATAACATCAACCTCCTATTGTCAAATTATCATAGCTCTTACTACATTTTCAAAAGACTTTTTAATTTTTTTACATTGTTTCTGCTTATCGGTATCTCAGATTTTTTCTCATCATCCATTACTAATTTATATGTGCCATTAAACCAGGAATACAATTCTCTAATATTATCTATATTCACTAAAAAACTCCTGTGAGATCTAAAAAAATTAGTTCTTTCTTCTATTTGACCTAAAGTATATCCCACTAAGTAACTATCATTTTTAACCTTCACATAGGTTTTATCATCTTTTATATAACAGTAGTAGATATCCTTTACATTTACCAGTATTATCTTACCCTGCCTCTCACAAGGTATTTTCTTAACCAGTTTTTTTTCCTTATCCATTTTATCTATCAATTCATTCAAAATATCCTTTGATATTCTCCCGTCCTCTGTATTTTTGTCATCACTTTTCTGCATAAGCCTATCTATGGTAATAGCTATCCTTTTTTCATCAAAGGGTTTCAAGACATAATCCAACGCATTTAACTCAAAAGCTTTTACTGCATGTTCCTCATAAGCAGTGACAAAGATTATATCAACATGTTCATCAAATCTTTTAATATTCTTAGCAACTTCCATACCATTTTCCACCGGCATATTTATATCTAGAAATACCGCATCAGGTTTTTTTGATTTTACAAGTTCCATGCCAGTTTTACCATCATATGCAATTCCCTCTACAGATATACCCTTGTGCTGTGATATTATATAATTCAACTCCTCTGCAGCAGGTATCTCATCTTCTACAATAACACATCTCAATTTATCCATTTATTGATGAAACCTCCCTCATCGATATTAAAAAACTAATCTTGGTTCCATTATTTACAGATGTTTTTATATCAAGCCCATGATCCTCTCCATATAACAATTTCAATCTCTCATTTACATTTTTCAGCCCTATACCCGGCCATTTAGTTAAAACTTCATTTAGTCTTTCTTCATTCATCCCCACTCCTGTATCTGTTATACAAAAACGTATTTCATCATTTTCAAAAAATGCCTCAAGGTATACTTTCCCGCCTTCCGGCTTAGGCAATATACCGTGTTTTATAGCATTTTCCACAATCGGCTGAAGCACAAATACAGGCACTTTCTCATCCATCATTTCATCCGGTATATCAATAATTAACTGTAATCTATTACCAAACCTAGCTGTCTCAATGGAAAGGTAGGATTGAATAAATTCAATCTCATCTTTCAGATAAACAAAATCCTCCTGTCTTTTTAATGTTTGCCTAAAATAATTGGACAGATCTATTATAAGCTCTCTGGCCTTTGAAGGATTTGTTCTGCAAAAAGAAGCTATGGTATTTAGTGCATTGAACAAAAAGTGTGGTTCTATCTGAGCTCTTAAAGCTCTAAATTCTGCCGTAGATGCCTCTTTAGCCAATTTATTCAATTTATATAGTTCTATCTGGTTGGATAGGAGATCACTTAATTCTTTCCCAAATTGTATGAAATAGGGATTAATATTTTTCTTCAACCTCACCCCCAATCCAAGCACTCCTTCAAAACCTGAGTTGGGTATTTTAAATGGAGCACAAACAAAAAACATGGATTTACCATCATATTGCAGTTCAATAATTTTATAATCAGGTGATTTATTGTATTTTTGTATCTCCTGTCTTAATTTTTCTTCATGTATACTAATTCCAGAATAAGCTAAAAATCCATTTTTATCTCCTATAAATATGCCATCTGCATTGGTCATCTCATATATTATTTCAGAAACATTTTTTGCCGTTTTTTCGTTAAGTCCCTTTCTCATATAATTTACAGTTTTTTTTGTAATATTAAGAGCTCTCTGTGCTTCTATAGCACCAATTCTATCGTATTCCTCCTTTGCACTTTTTATTATATTTATAAAAATTACTGAACCTAGAGAATTTATGAGAATCATAGGTACCGCTATAATCTCTACTAATTTAAGGGCTGAACTAAACGGTCTGGAAAGTATTAAAATTATAATCATCTGACAGCATTCTGCCGCCACTGCTCCAATAAATACCTTCTTAAGATTAAAACCTTCATCTTTCGAGAGTTTTTTTATAAGTCCTCCAACCAATCCTTCTGCCAAAGTGGCAACTCCGCAGGAAAGGGCAGTAAATCCTCCTAAAAAATATCTGTGAGTTCCTGCTATAATTCCAACTATCACTCCAAATACAGGCCCCCCTATATACCCTGCTACTATAGCTGCTATAGGTCTTGTATTTGCTATGGCATCGTGCAGTCCAATATATCCTGCTTGTATAGAGCCCATTGGCCTGATATTATCCATAGCATAGGGCTCTACATTTACTCCAGTATAATTACCTATAATACCCAATAAACTGAAAAACACTATAAGTGCAATTTTATCTATGAATTTCAGCTCACCTTTAATCATATTTTTTAAAACATGAGATTGATTGTATATATATGCAGATATAGCTATAAGTGCCATACTTTCAAGCAATTGAATATATATCAAAATTTACCACCTCTAAAAACTGCATTAGCCGACTTCTAGCATAACTCTAATACTTTTGTTCCTATAGTGCGCCAAAGTCCAATCTCCTGCATTATTTGTTCAAAACACAAATTATTTATATATAATTATATAACAAAATTAAACTTATAGCTAATAAAAATATCATTTTAAAAAATGTCACTTAACCTTTTATTTCGACTCTTTAATATATTTTTTTATCAATTCGGAGAATTTAGATAGAAAAATTAATAGATTCATACTATCATTATGCATGGAACAATTAGTCACTACATGTAAACCATTAAGTATTATATGTAAACCATTAAGCATTAATTGTATTTATTTATTGAATCTTAAAGGAGGTTGTTTTATGAACTCAATAGTACTTGTAATTATAGGTGCTCTTGTATTAGTTCTAGGTTACAGATTTTACGGCTCCTGGATCGCAGCTAAAGTATTAGTTTTAGATGAGACCAGGGAAGTTCCATCTAAAAAATTTGAAGATGGTCATGATTACGTTCCCACTAACAAGTGGATATTATTAGGCCATCATTTTGCTGCAATAGCAGGTGCAGGACCATTAATTGGACCAGTTTTAGCAGCCCAATTTGGTTATCTGCCAGGTACGCTGTGGATTTTAATCGGCGGTGTATTAGCTGGTGGAGTTCATGACATGGTAATTCTATTTGCTTCAGTTAGACAAGATGGACAATCCATTGCCGAAATTGCGAGAAAAAATTTAGGCGAAAGAATGGGTTTCATCACATCAATTTCAGTTATATTTATATTGATAATTACTATGGCAGGCCTTGGTCTTCCAATAGTGAACTCACTTTACAACAGTCCCTGGGGTACTTTTACAGTTGGCTTTACCATTCCAGTAGCAATTTTTGTAGGTATCTATCTTAAATTTATAAGACCTGGTAAGATAGCTGAAGCTACCGTTATCGGTATGGCACTTATAATATTGGGAGTTGCGTTAGGACCTTATATCCAGCACACAGCTTTAGCTCCATATTTGACATTTAACGTTAAACAGATGTCTCTTATCCTAGCTATTTATGGTTTTTGTGCTGCTGTTTTGCCTGTATGGCTTCTGCTTCTTCCAAGAGATTACCTAAGCACTTATATGAAACTTGGTGTTATAGCACTTCTAGTAGTAGGTATCATACTAGTTAGACCGGTTTTGAATATGCCAGCAGTCACTCAATTTGTATCTGGAGGCGGACCTATAGTACCGGGTAAGGTATTCCCGTTCGTATTCATAACTATAGCCTGCGGTGCACTGTCGGGATTCCACTCACTTATAGGTTCTGGTACTACTCCTAAACTTATTTCAAATGAGAGGGACATACTCCCTATTGGATACGGCTCTATGCTTATAGAATCTTTTATAGCATTGATGGCTCTAATAGCTGCAACATGTCTTCCAACTGCTGATTACTTTGCTATAAACTCTGCACCAGCAGTATTTGCAAAACTTGGAATGATTCCAAAAGAACTGCCTATGCTTTCACAAATGGTAGGAGAGCAACTAGCTGGAAGACCAGGCGGAAGTGTATCCCTGGCAGTAGGTATGTCTTATGTATTTTATAAAATACCGGGCATGAAAGGATTAATGTCTTACTGGTATCATTTCTGCATAATGTTTGAAGCACTATTTATTTTAACAACTATAGATTCAGGTACCAGAATAGGCAGATATCTAATTCAGGATCTTGTAGGTAAGATTTACAAACCACTTGCAAAGAAAGATTCGTGGTTTAACATAATATTCTTTAGTTTTATTATGTCATTTGCCTGGGGATACCTTCTCTACACCGGTAATATATCAACTATCTGGCCTCTATTTGGTGTAGCCAACCAGAGTCTGGCAGCTATAGCCTTTGCCATAGGTACTTCAGTACTCATAAGAATGGGCAAGAGAAAATACATGCCTCTTACAGTATTGCCTATGACCTTTATAAGTATAGCTACTTTAACAGCATCTATTGAAAATATAACAGGAAACTATATTCCAAATGGTAAAACTTTACTTACAGTATTATCCTTCGTGCTTATAGTTATACTAGTAGTTATACTCTATGAAAGCATCAGACACTGGATTTCAGATTTAAAATCCGGAAAATTTGATAAAGTTAGAGAAAATAACGCCGTTTAATAATGATATAGATCATAATATAATTTTACATGCGGGTTGCCCCAAAAATTGTTGTGGGACAACCTTTTTTATAAATAATCTTAATTCTCAATTCTATGCAGCTGATGTTTTCATATATCATTTACATTGGAATTAATACCGTTCATATATCTTTTTTGTCATTTCACCCCATATTAGCTGAATTGATTGAAAATTCATGTTATAATGACATTAACATTATATGTTAAATAATTTATAAGGGGGAATTTATATGAACTCACTGGTACTGGTAATCATAGGAGCTCTTGTACTCGTCTTAGGCTATAGATTTTACGGTTCATTTATAGCCGCTAAAGTTCTGGTCTTGGATGAGACAAGAGAAGTGCCATCTAAAAAATTTGAGGATGGTCATGATTACGTTCCCACTAACAAGTGGATATTGCTTGGACATCATTTTGCCGCAATAGCAGGTGCAGGACCATTAATTGGACCAGTTTTAGCAGCTCAATTCGGTTATCTGCCAGGTACACTGTGGATTTTAATCGGTGGTGTATTTGCAGGTGCTGTCCACGACATGGTAATCCTATTTGCCTCAGTTAGGCAAGATGGTGAATCCATTGCTGAAATTGCCAGAAAAAATTTAGGGGAGAGAATGGGATTTGTAACTTCTATAGCAGTCATTTTCATATTGATAATAAGTATGGCAGGCCTTGGGCTTCCTGTTGTCAATTCACTTTACAACAGTCCCTGGGGTACTTTTACAGTTGGCTTTACCATTCCAGTAGCAATTTTCATAGGTATTTATCTTAGATTCTTAAGACCTGGTAAAATAGCTGAAGCCACTATTATTGGTATGGCACTCATCATACTGGGAGTTGCATTAGGACCTTATATCCAGCACACAGCCTTAGCTCCTTTTTTAACTTTCAATACTAAACAAATGTCACTTATTTTAGCTGTATACGGTTTCTGTGCTGCTGTTTTACCTGTATGGCTCCTACTGCTGCCGAGAGATTATCTGAGTACTTATATGAAACTCGGCGTTATAGCATTACTGGTAATAGGAATTATATTTGTAAGACCTACTCTTCAGATGCCGGCACTCACTAAATTCATAAGCGGAGGGGGACCTATTGTACCAGGCAAGGTATTTCCATTCCTATTCATAACCATAGCCTGTGGTGCATTGTCGGGATTCCACTCACTTATAGGCTCCGGTACTACACCTAAACTTATTTCAAATGAAAGGGACATACTTCCTATAGGCTTTGGTTCAATGCTCATAGAATCCTTTATAGCACTGATGGCACTGATAGCTGCAACATGTCTTCCAACCGCCGACTACTTTGCTATAAACTCCGCACCGGCCGTATTTGATAAACTTGGAATGATTCCAAAGGAACTGCCTATGCTGTCACAAATGGTAGGAGAGCAACTAGCTGGAAGACCCGGAGGCGCTGTATCACTGGCAGTAGGTATGTCTTACGTATTTTACAAAATACCGGGTATGGAAGGATTAATGTCCTACTGGTATCATTTCTGTATAATGTTTGAAGCGTTGTTTATTCTAACAACTATAGATGCAGGTACCAGAGTAGGCAGATACTTACTCCAGGATCTTTTTGGAAAGATATACAAGCCTTTTGCAAAGAAAAACTCCTGGGCAAATATAGTATTATTTAGCGTTCTTATGTCATTTACCTGGGGATATCTTCTCTACACCGGCAATATATCAACAATCTGGCCGCTGTTCGGTACTGCAAATCAAATGCTGGCCGCTATAGCTTTTGCCATTGGTACTACTATAATTATAAAGATGAAAAAACAGAAATATGCCATGATAACCGTAATCCCGATGATAGCTATATCCATAATAACCATTACAGCTTCCTTCTCAAATATATTTGGTAACTATATACCTAAGGGCGAAACACTTCTAGTTGTACTTTCCATAATACTTCTGCTGCTGCTTGTAGTTATAATCTACGAGAGTACTAAAGTATGGCTAAGGGATTTAAAAAATGTTAAAACTGCCGATAAGGATACCGTAGTATAAAAATCAATCCACAATGTGAATAAAATTTTATTCACATTGTGGATATTTACATATCTATTCAAATAAATTTATCAAATTTTTGAACATGCTTTTATTTTCTTTTATCTTCTGTTCATTTCCAAGAACACATATGTTGTTTTTGATCATTGCACTGGAAATAAGGTCCGAAAATTTTCTTATGTCTTCCACTTTAGTATCCAATATTTCCTTTCTCTCTTTTTGTAAATCTTCGTAAGTTACATGCCTTATATAATTCTCTGCGGCACGTTCCCCTTCCATTGAAGGTGAAAGCGGAAAATCCAAATTAGATATGGTTCCTATTATATATTTAACCATCTGCCTATCATCCGCATTAAAATTTTTGAAAAACTCTCCAGCTCTATCATATATTTCAACAGTATTTCTTAAATTTGGATCCCTGTAAGATGTAAAAAACATATTTCCATTTCTCTGAAAAGAGGCAAAGCTGCCGTAGGCACCTCCTTGAACTCTCACCTGATTCCACAGGTATTCATAATTTGCTATGGATTTCAGGACCTGCAGACTTCCACTATAAGAATATCCAAGATCTATATAATTATAGGCCTTAGCCACATATTGTATTTTGGAAGATGTCATAAGTCCCTCATTTTTGGCTTCTAAATCAAGTTTATATGGAATTTTATCAAATCTATTATTTTTAAATTCAGATATAAGCTCTCCTACGTTGTCTTCAAAATTATTATAATCTCTTTCATCACAGGTTATATTCAAAAGCAAATTATCTTTAGTAAATATCTCCTTAGAAACTCTTTCTAAATTATGCCTTATTTCGTCTGCTTTACTTTCAAAATTATTTTCCAAATCAGATATAAATTTATAAAATTCCAGTCCATTCAGCATATCTTCATACTTACTTGCAGGTGAAAAATATGAAGATACATGATTTGCAACTACTATATGACCCCTTTCAAAAATAGTCATTTCAATTCTGGACTTAGTCTCCTGAATTATCTCCCTCAACCTTTTTTTCTCATCAAATCCAGTATGATTTATTACTTCCTTTAATATAGAAAGCAATTTCGGCAAATTATTTATAAGAACCTTTGAGCGTACTATAAATTTAGGATAAAATTTCCTGCTGCTCCCATTCTTTGCAAAAGGCTGTGAAAAATAATTTATTCCACCTGTATATATATTTATTTCTTTAGCTAGATCTTCATAATAATAATTTTCTGTACTTACCTTTCCAAGTACAGTACTTAAAAGCGATATATATGGAATAAATTTTTCTTCGACGCCCTCTGTATTGAAATACAGATTTATATAATAGATTCCATTGGTAAATATAGGATAAAACAGTACTTCTACATCCTGTATTTTTTTATTTACAAGCTCAAGTTTTTTGGCATCAGGTTTTATATCTTTCAGGGATAAAAGAGGTATTTTCATAAGATTCTCCCTGCCGTCCCTCTCCATCTGTCTCTTTTTCAACTTCATTGTATCTTGAATTATTTTTTCAATTTCATCTTCTGAAAGACTATCCTTAAAATTTTTTAATTTTTCTTTTAACAGTTCATCCTTTCTTTCTTCAAGACCTCTTTTAGGCTTAATTACCAGTATAGAACTGTGATTGTTTTTTAGGATGTGCCTATCAATAAGCTTTTCAAAATAACCATTATCCAGCTGCGATTTTATCTTATTTAATACTGACTCATAGGTAAGGTGGATCCATGGCTCACTATCATACAGCCAGCCATCCATACATTTCATTCCATATATAAGCCCTTTTGGATACCCCTTATAGTCTGCTTCCCTGAGCTGAAATTCCTTTATATTTATAGAAGCCTCCATCAGCTTTTTATCCATACCCTTATCTACGATATTTTTTAACGTTTTCTCAACTATTTCTTGAAATCTATATTTTTCTTTTTCATTGGAGCCCTTAACTACTATTCCAAACATGGGCTGAAGTATACCAGATTCAAATACACCAAATACATCTTTGCCTATTTCAGCATCAATCAATGCCTTTTTAAGAGGTGAAGATGGAGTTTCCAAAAGCATATGTTCAAGTATATCAAAAGCTAAATACAATTCATTATCCACAGCCGTCCCAACAGAATAATTCAAACTCAAAAAAGTTTTATCTTCTTCTTTTTCCGCACTCGAAACAGGATATTCTGTCACCATCTCTCTACGCTTATGAAAAGGTTCCTGCACCAATACATCAGAATTCACTTCTCTTCTATTAAAATAGTTTAAATACTCACTGTCCAAAAATTTAAGTTTCTCCTCTATATCCATATCACCATATAGATATATATAACTATTGGAAGGATGATAGTATTTACTGTGAAAATCCAGGAACTGCTGCTGTGTAAGCTGTGTTATAACCTCAGGATCACCTCCAGACTCCACTCCATATTGAGTATCCGGATAAAGTGATTCAAGCATTTTCCTGAATAATATAGATTCTGGAGATGAAAAAGCTCCCTTCATTTCATTGTAAACCACACCTTTATAAGCTATATCCTCTTCCTTACTATTCAATTCATAATGCCATCCTTCCTGCATCATGATTTCAGGATACTTATATATATTAGGATGAAAAACTGCATCAAGATAAACATCCATGAGATTTTCAAAATCCCTGTCATTTACACTTGCAACTGGATACATGGTTTTATCAGGAAAAGTCATTGCATTTAAAAAAGTATTGAGAGATCCCTTTACCAATTCCACAAAAGGTTCTTTCACTGGAAATTTTTTTGAACCACAGAGTACAGAATGTTCAAGTATATGAGGTACTCCTCTGCTGTCATCCGGTGGAGTTCTAAAACTTATGGAAAACACCTTATTGTCATCCTTATTTTCTAAAAAGAACAGTTTTGCACCACTTTTTTCATGATAAAAAAACATTCCTATAGAATTTATGTCCTCTAATTTTTTCTGTTCCAGCAGTTTAAAACCACTGTAAATTTCCCCTACATGCATATCACCGATTCTCCTTTACATATACTCGTGAAGCTCTCTGCCCCACGGACTTGATTTTTCCTATTTCTTAATCCAATCCTCTAATTTATCATAGCACTCCAGTGCCTCTCTATATCCCTGATTATACAATTCCGTAAGCTTATGTTTATTTTTTTCTATTCTTTTCACTTTCAAGGGCTGCTTGGGTCTGATCACAAAAACACTTCCCTCTCTTCTAAGTTTTTCTATATACCTTAAAGTATGATTGTATTTTCTATGTCTGTTTATCATGGCTTCTACCAATCCACTATAGTTAGAATATAATCTTCTGGCCAAGAATTTCATCTTGAAAGGCTTTTTCACATAATCTCTATTTCTGGTTAAAATAATTATATTCTTTTTATTGCCATCTTTTATAGATTTTTCTATGGGTATGGGATCAGAAATTCCCCCATCAAGCAAATTCAACCCTTTGAATTTTACGATGGAAGCCATAAAGGGCAAGCTGCTGGAAGCCCTTACGGCATCAAATATATCACCGTCCTGACATTTATTCTTCTCAAAATATACGGGTTTTCCAGTGTCACAGTCTGTAGTGCCAACTATAAATTTTTCTTTTGATTTATTAAATGTGTCTACATCAAATATCTCCAGCTTATTTGGTATTTCATTGAAAATAAAATCCGCTCCAAAAATTCCCTTTTCAAATATAAGATTTCTGCAGCTTAAATATCTGGGATCATCTACATAATTTATATTTATTCTTTTATTTCTTCCCTTTTGTCTTGAAAGATATGAGCACGCATTACAGGCTCCCATGGAGACCCCTATAATATAAGGTAAATATAAATTTTTTTCCATAAATAAATCCAGTACTCCAGCAGTATACAGCCCTCTCATTCCTCCACCTTCCAAAACCAATCCTATATTCTCCATATACTATTTTGCCCCTCTTTCGCCCGTTATTATATATATTTCCCAGGTAAAATTTTATTATTAATATATTATTTTAGCACATATAGGTGAGTTAGTGAAGGCGTAAAAAAACAAAGTAGACTGTAAATTGTGAACTAAATAGGAAATGGGCACTCCTGAGAAATTTCAGTGGTGCCCATTACATTATAGAAACATCTTTTAGAATTGTGTTATTTCAATTTGACTAAAAGCTCACCGGTTCTAACCCTCTGGCCTTCTTTTACAAACACACCTTCAACTACTCCTGAAGTAGTTGCTGTAACATTTGTTTCCATTTTCATAGCTTCTATTACAATCAAACTCTGTCCTTCCTTAACTTCACTTCCGGTCTTTACAAGTGTCTTAACAATATTTCCCGGTATACTTGCTCCTATTTCCTTATCATTATCCGGATCTGCCATCACAGATGAATTTTCCTGAATTACAGATCCCGCAGAGAATGATTTATCTTTTATTCTTATGTCTCTCTTATTTCCATTTATTTCAAATACCAAAAATCTATATCCCTCAGAATCAGCTTTTGTAATATCCAGTAATTGTACATATAAACTGCGTCCTTGACCCATCTCAACTTCACAAAATTCACCTTCAGAAAGTCCATAGAAAAATGTGCTGCTTTCCATATGACTGAGATCCCCAAACTTGTCTACATAGTTTAAGTAATCTTCAAATACATCAGGATAAAGAGCGTAGCTGATAATTTCATTTCCATCAAATTTTCTCTTGTATTTTTTACTCAAGTGTTCTTCTATCTTCTTAAAATCTTCAGGCGGTAGAAATTCTCCTGGTCTGCCAGCTAAAGGTTCTTCTCCTTTTAATACCAGTTTTTGAAGTTTCTTGGGAAATCCTCCCATAGGCTGACCCATCATACCTTTGAAATAAGAAACCGTAGAATCAGGAAAATTTAAACTCTTTCCCTTTTCATATATATTTTCCTCGTTCAAATTATTTTGCACCATGAATATAGCTAGATCACCTACCATTTTAGATGATGGGGTCACTTTGACTATATTTCCAAGCATCTTGTTTACTCTGGTATACATATTCTTTACGTCTTCAAAACGATCGCCTAGTCCAAAACTCTCCACTTGAGGCTTTAAATTAGAATATTGACCTCCAGGGATTTCATATTTATATATCTCTGCAGTACTGGATTTAAGACCTGATTCAAACTGGCTGTATACAGGCCTTACATCCTGCCAATAATCTGATATTTTTTGAAGTTTATCAAGATCAAGCCCCGTATCCCTTTCCGTATTTTGAAGTGCTGCCACTACGGAATTAAGTGACGGCTGGCTTGTAAGTCCCGACATGCTGCTGAAAGCAGTATCCACAATGTCAACTCCTGCCTGAGAAGCCATTATAAGCGTTGCAACTCCATTTCCCGTAGTATCGTGAGTATGAAGATGTATCGGTATGGATATCTCATTTTTAAGGGCTTTTATGAGTTTATAAGCTGCATAAGGTTTCAAAAGCGAAGACATATCCTTTATTCCCAGGATATTAGCTCCCGTCTTCTCTATATCTTTAGCTAAATTTACATAGTATTCCAATGTATACTTGTCTTTATTACTATCTAACACATCTCCCGTATAGCACATGCAGGCTTCAGCTATTTTACCTTGATTTAAAACTTCATCTACAGCAACCTCCATACCTTTTAGCCAGTTTAGAGAATCAAATATTCTAAACACATCAATACCTGAATTAGCAGACTGCTTTATAAATTCTCTTATTACATTGTCAGGATAATTTTTATATCCAACTGCATTTGCTCCCCTTAAGAGCATCTGGAATAATATATTAGGTATTTTTTCTCTTAATTTTTCAAGCCTTTCCCAGGGTGATTCCTTCAAAAATCTGTAGGCTACATCAAAAGTAGCTCCACCCCACATTTCCATGGAAAATAGATCCTTTGTCAATACTGATTGGGCATCTGCTATCTTTAACATATCCCTGGTTCTCATTCTCGTAGCCATCAATGACTGATGAGCATCTCTCATAGTGGTATCAGTGAGCAAAAGCTTTTTTTGAGACTTTATCCAGTCAACAAGCCCCTTCTGACCCTTTTCATCCAATATCTGCTTGGTTCCGGTAAGCTTCAGTCCTTTTTCTACAACTGGTACAGTTGGAACATTAAAGCTTGGCTTTTTACCATGTGTCCCATTTATCACTTTTTCCCCTATAAACTTCATTATTCTAAGATCTTCATCAGGCTTTGGATCTATGTTAAACAGTTCAGGAGTATTTTCAATGAAATTAGTATCACATTCACCTCTGTGGAATTTTTCATTGTTCAGTACATTTATCAAAAATCCAGCATTTGTCTTGACACCAGATATGACAGTTTCCTTTATGGAACGTATTGATTTTCTTATCGCATCTTCAAAGGTTCTTGACCAGGATATATTTTTTACAAGAAGGCTGTCATAATATGGGCTTATAACTGCTCCTGTAAATCCACTTCCACCATCCAATCTTATTCCAAAGCCGGACCCTGTCCTATACATGTCTATTCTTCCAGTATCCGGTGCAAAATTATTCAGTGGATCCTCTGTAGTGACCCTGCACTGTATGGCATAGCCATTTAATTTAATATCATTCTGAGAATTTATACCTATTTCTTTTGAATTAAGCGGATAGCCTTCAGCTATAAGTATTTGGCCCTGGACAATATCTATTCCTGTAACCATTTCACTCACTGTATGCTCTACCTGAATTCTGGTATTCATCTCTATGAAATAGTGATTACCGCCTTTATCTACTAAGAATTCCAGTGTTCCTGCACTTCTATATCCTACAGTTCTTGCAATTTTCAGTGCATCTTCACATATCTCATTTCTCTTTTCCTTTGACAGAGCTATAGCCGGTGTAAATTCTATTACCTTTTGATGTCTTCTCTGTATGGAACAATCCCTTTCATACAAGTGCACTATATTGCCATATTTATCACCAAGTACCTGAACCTCAATATGTTTAGGGCCTTCAATATATTTTTCAATAAATATGTTTTCTGAGCCAAAAGCCTTTTTTGATTCACTCTTTGCACTGTTGTATGCCTCTATAAGATCTTCTTCTTTTCTGACTATTCTCATGCCTCTTCCGCCGCCGCCAGCTGCTGCTTTAATCATGACAGGATACCCACAAAATTTTGCAGATTCCAAAGCTTGCTGTTCTGTTCTTATGGGTTCTTGAACTCCGGGTATGGTTGGCACTCCGGCTTTTTTTGCTACAATCTTGGATTTTATCTTATCACCAAGCATCTCCATCATATTTGAAGTTGGTCCAATAAATTCTATACCAGCTTCCTCACATTTCCTTGCAAATTCAGAATTTTCTGCAAGGAACCCATATCCCGGATGTATTGCATCTACCTTTTTCTTCAGAGCTATATCTATTATCTCATCAATATCCAGATATGCCTCTACTGGATTTTTATCTTTCCCTATCAAATAGGACTCATCAGCTTTAGTTCTAAAAAGAGATCTCTTGTCCTCATTAGAATATATCGCTATGGTAGTTATCCCTAATTCCTGACAAGCTCTGAATATTCTTATAGCAATTTCCCCTCTATTTGCCACAAGTACTCTCTTAATTTTTCTCATAGATTACTCATCCCCTTTATAAAAATTATATATTTTTGTATATTTATTAGCTTATACCATTAAATTTGAGCGATACAATATTATTATATATAAGTAATAAAATTATTTCAATTGAATTATTCCTATTTTATTCATTCATATATTAATTCCGACAAAATTCTAGCTAATGTGTATTTCATTCTATAACTGCCGTAGATTACAGCATGTTTTCTTTTATAAAACCAAGTGCTCATCTGCAATTCTTTTAGATTCAAAAAATCAGTGTCAATACAAACTATTATATATCCTACTAGCAGTTTTGTAAATAGTATATTATATATATTATTTATGTTACTTTATATCATGATAAAATATCCAATAGTGTGTCACAATTAAAATTTACTACATCCACCGCAAATCGAAGATTTGGGCTCCAAACTTAGGAAACTCCACCTCCCTTCGGTCCGGCGGAGTAAGCGACTCGCACCAAATCGAAGATTTGGGCTCCCTGCTTATCTTTCTCCCAATTTTAGATTGGGAACTGCATTTAAACTCAAGGGACTTGTATTTCCTTTGATATATTCAAAATAAGCCGCACTTCCTATCATAGCTGCATTATCAGTACATAATACAAAATCAGGAAACATGACCCTTATATTATTATCATTTCCTCTTTTTATCAAGGTTTCCCTAAGGCAAGTATTGGCTGCCACACCCCCTGCTACAGCTATTCTATCTACATGCTTTAAACTACATGCCTTCAATGCATTATCCACTAAAAAACTCACCACAGCTTTCTGAAAGGAAGCTGCTACATCAGCCCTATTTATGATCTCTTTTTTCATTTCCTTTCGATTCAAATAATTTAACACAGAGGATTTTAATCCACTGAACGAAAAATCGAGGGAACTGTCATCATGAAAATTTGCCCTTGGAAATTTAATAATTTCCGGATTACCTTCTCTGGCCAATCTATCAATTTTAGGTCCTCCCGGATATCCCAGTCCAATAGCTCTTGCCACCTTGTCATAGGCTTCCCCGGCAGCATCATCCCTAGTTTGGCCTAATACCTCAAATTTTCCATAATCTTTCATATAAACTAAGTAAGTATGCCCTCCAGATACCACCAGACACACAAAAGGCGGTTCTAAATCCTTATACTGTATAAAATTAGCACTTATATGGCCCTCTATATGATTCACTCCGATCATAGGCCTATGCAATGCATAAGCCAGTCCCTTCGCATATTGAAGACCCACAAGGAGTGCACCTACAAGCCCTGGACCATAAGTAACCCCTACAGCATCTATATCCTTGAGCTCAATTTTAGCTTCTTCCAATGCCTGTTTTACTACTATACTTATAACCTCTATATGCTTTCTAGATGCCACCTCCGGCACCACACCTCCAAATTTTTTATGAATATTTATTTGCGAAGATATTATATTTGAAAGCACCTGTCTTCCGTCAATCACTACAGCTGCAGAGGTTTCATCGCAGCTGCTTTCAATAGCCAATATTTTTATACCCTTATCCATAAACATTTTTACCTTTCCATTTAAATTATCTCATATTTATATCTATATCATTGAATTATACTACTTATTTTTTTTACAGTATAGTAGGTTTTAAATTTAATTCTTCTAGCATTTCCACTTCAGATTAGAACACATATGATATAATATATAATAAAGATTCATACAATCTTTAAATCTTACTAATATACCGAGGAATAAAGTATGAATAAATCCTATGCTAAAATTATAGTAAAAGGCTCTCCCATAACTAAGTCCAATTTCAAATTATTCAATATAAAAGGAAGAGCTATTTTACCTTATAATTCAGGTAAATACCACGACAGATATGCACTGTATGAAGAACAGATAGCTTATGAATGCAGGAGTCAAAATCCCGGAGTGATTATATCAGAATCTCTAATAGCTGTATTAAAGGTGTATTACAAAAGTAAAAAAAGGCACCCTGATACCAGCAATATAACTAAAAGTATATTTGATGGAATTGAAAAGAGCGGCCTTATAATAAACGATGCCCAGATTCGTAAAATAATTACAGAGGAGTTCTATGATAAAAATAATCCCAGATTTGAACTAGAATTATTTGGTGAAAGCCATTATAATCTAAAATATTCTATTTGTGAAAATGACTTTATAGAGGAAAAGATAAATTATTCACCTCCTCCCAATAGAAAAAAAATTTATAAGAACAGCATTAAAATACAAAATCCCAAGGAGAACACCTCAGTGCCCAAATGTCAGATCTGCGGCAAATCACTTCAGCATGATGAAATTATATCTGCCAACAAAGGTAAAACCTTAATATGTAAGAACTGCTTCAACAAATTGTTCAAATAGCATTAATAATAATCAAGAAACCAATAGAGCTTTTCACTGAACAATGAAAAACTCTATTTATACTATTTTTTGAAAAAATTGTCGATTATTTTTTCCGCCATTCTCTTTTCTATATTGGCTTTTACAACCAACATAATTACAATCACTATGAGTTCATCTAACTTTTCCCCTGAATTCTCACCAAAATTATCACAACCTCCATCTAAAATATTCTGTTTTTCAATTTTACTCTCAAAGTCCTCTACAAAGGTCTTTACTTGACTGTCTTCTATCTTTAAAAACGTCTTATATATATTATTTAGATTCTCTTCATCATATTGTCCCGACATTATAGAATCTACTATAGGGGAAAATAAGCTCTGGATATCACCTATGGATAGAATTTGTTTTAAATAATAAATCAATATGATTAAGATCATATGCTGCCTGGAATATTTTTTCTTCTCAGGAGGCATAAGTATACCTGCTTTAGTATAGTTGTTTATCATAGTTTTAGTAATAGTTCTGTCTTTTTTATCTCTTTTCAAATAGCCTAATTTATCTTCAATAAAAGTAGTAACCTGATCCATATATAGATCTATATCCGGTATGTTTTCAAGTTTTAACTGTTTAAAATTTCCAAGTTCTTCTATCAATTTTTCCAATGTTTCTCTACCCACATTAAATCCTCCTACTTTATAAGTACTAAATGCAATATACATGTAAAAGCCTCTCGATAGCTAATAACATTATTATAACATAGAAGAACTACATCCTTAATTTAAAAAATTATATTATCGGCCTTAATCTAAAAAAGCGTAGAAAATTTCTACGCCTTCTAGCTTATGCTGTCTTATCATTTGCACTGTCAACTTTTTTAGTTGCTATAATATTCACCCCTGAATCTGCTACATTTTTAAGTATAACATCTCCTATATTTATAGGGGCCTTAACCACTACTCCCTTCAATGCTCTTATAGAGTCGAATATCTTTTCCTTTGGTATATCTCTTTCCGTCTTTACAGGGACAACATCTATTTCTCCGTCTTCTACATATACGGAAGAAGTAACTATCCTAGTAGGACTAGTGCACTCCTTTTTTCCGTATTCTTCTCCTCTTTTACAGGTATTCCCCGTAACTTCTATCACTTTATCTCCCTCTAATTTAACTAAAAGCTGACATCCCATAGGACAACCTATACAGGTCAATTCTCTTTTATTCATATTCTTACTTCCCTTCTACCTTTATGGTTATTCTTTTACAATTAGGATATTTATCTAAAAGCCCTCTGGTAAGTTTGACTTTCTCCATTTCTCCCGGGGTGAGTATTCTCTTTTTTATATGCATCTCTCTAACATCATCAAAATACACCGATATAAAGCTATCCTTAAACACATCTCCCACTCTAAATCTAACATCTATTGATTTTTCCACATTCTCAGGGTTTATAAACTGAGGAACTGTGTATCTAATCCCATCTACAGCCAAAACTTCTATTTTATTACCTTTAAAACTTTCTCCCCTTACATATTTAGCAGCGTTTTTACCTGCATTCAAACTTTCTGCAGTAACATTGTCAACTAGGTCATGGACATGAAGTACATTTCCACAGGCAAATATTCCGTTTACATTGGTTTCCAAGCTCTCATCTACTACAGGACCTCCTGTTATATTTGACAATTTTACTTCAGCTTTTCTGGAAAGTTCATTTTCAGGCAGAAGTCCTACAGATAAAAGCAGGGTGTCACAGGGTATATATTCTTCCGTGCCCTTTATGACCTTTCTGTCTTTTCCCACTTCGGCAATAGTTACGCCTTCAACTCTTTCCTTGCCTTTTATATCCGTCACTGTATGACTCAGCTTCAGCGGGATTTCAAAATCATCCAGACACTGAACTATATTTCTCTTAAGGCCACTGGAATAAGGCAAAAGTTCTACTACAGCCTTAACCTTTGCACCTTCTAAAGTCATTCTTCTGGCCATTATAAGTCCTATATCACCAGATCCTAATATTACTACTTCCTTTCCCGGCATATACCCTTCCACATTGACAAATTTTTGAGCTGAACCAGCTGTATATATACCAGCACATCTGCTTCCAGGTATATTTATCGCTCCTCTTGGCCTCTCTCTACATCCCATGGATAGAATTATGGATTTAGCTTTTATCTCAATTATGCCCTCTTCTTCATTTACTGCTGTTATAATTTTATCCTTATTTAAATCAAGTACCATGGTATTTAATTTATATGGAATGTTCATGTCTTTCACTTTGTCTATAAATCTCTGAGCATATTCGGGGCCTGTAAGTTCCTCCTTAAAAACATGAAGTCCAAATCCATTGTGAATACATTGGTTCAGTATACCCCCAAGCTGATTTTCCCTTTCAAGTATCAATATATTATCTATGCCTTCTTCTTTAACCGATATAGCTGCTGCAAGTCCTGCAGGACCGCCGCCTATTATTACTACGTCATATTCTCGCATATTTAAAACCTCCAAATCATCCTAATTTATCCAATCCACAATTTGCAATGCACAGTTTACAATTTAAGAAGATTTTTGACTGCACCGAAAGTCAAGCAAATTTGATATTTAGACTGATACATTCTCTTTATCTTTTCCCACCAGTAAGTTCGAGTGCTCTCCCGATTTAGTCACTTCCTGAGGCGAAATTCTAAGCTCACGTGCCAGAATTTCAACCACTCTAGGTCCACAGAAGCCTCCCTGACATCTTCCCATACCTGCCCTGGTCCTCTTCTTTACACCATCCACACTTCTTGCTCCCAGCGGTCTTCTTATAGCATCTACTATTTCACCTTCTGTAACAGTTTCACATCTGCATATTATCCTGCCATATTTAGAATTCTTGGCAATCATTTTCTTCCTTTCCTGATTAGTCATCTCTCTAAATTTAGGTATTCCCTTCCTTATTGGATTAAACTTGTCATTTTTTTCAGGTTTCAACCTATTTACTATAATGTCTCTAATGACAACTGCTATGGCAGGTGAACTGGACAATCCTGGTGATTCAATACCAGCTGCATTTATAAAATTAGGAGCATCTTCTACTTCTCCAATCACAAAATCACCTGTACCATGGGCTCTCAATCCTGAAAACGATGTTATAACCTGCCTCATAGGTAATTGATTTACACTGAGGGATGCCTTTGAAATTATGAAGCCAAGCCCTTCGCTGGTAGTATTTAAATCCTCCTTGTCATCTATATCTTCTGCATCGGGACCTATCAAAAGATTTCCATCTACTGTAGGGGTAACCAAAACTCCCTTCCCCATTTTAGTAGGTAACTGGAATATTGTCCTGGAAACGGTATCTCCCACCGCCTTGTCAAACAGACAGTACTGTCCTCTTCTAGGAATTATACTCAATTTATTTTTACTTACCATGTTATTTATTTCATCGGAAAATACTCCTGCTGCATTCACTACAATTTTACTCTCTATATCGCCTTTATCAGTTTTTATTAAATAGTTTCCCCCACTTTTAACTATAGAAGTCACTTTAGTATCCAATTTAAACTCCGTTCCATTTGTAAATGCATTTTCAGCCAGTGCGATGGTCATTTCATAAGGGCAGACTATTCCACCTGTTGGAGCATACAGTGCAGCAATCACATTCTTTGATAAATTAGGTTCCATCTCCCTCACTTTATCTCCATCTAATATTTCAAGATCAGGTACTCCATTCTCAATTCCCTGCTGTTTTAATTTTTCAAGATCTGGAATGCCCTCTTTATCGAAGCAAACTACTAATGAACCTATTCTTTTAAACGGAAAATCCAACTCTTTAGAAAGTTTATCGAACATTTTATTTCCCCTGGAATTCAATTTTCCCTTCAAAGTACCAGGCTTAGCATCAAACCCTGCATGAACTATGGCACTATTGGCTTTGCTGGTTCCGTTTCCAACATCAAAATCTTTTTCTACAACACATACATTAAGTTTATATTTGCATAACTCTCTTGCTATGGAACTTCCGATAACTCCGGCCCCTATAATGGTCACATCAAACATAAGACAATACCTCCTTAATAAAGTAACTTTTAGATTCAGGTGAATTTCACCATAGAAATAGTTAAAAAGAAAAAGAGCTAACCTTAAGATATATTATAATATATCTTAAAATTTGGCTCTCTTTTTACTCTGCCATTTATTATATTTTCTTATACGCCTTTAGTATATCATACAAATATCCAATATTCAATAGCAAAAAATAACAAATTCATTGTAATCAAGTATTACTTATAAGCAATGCTTTTCTTCTCATAAGCTCTGTGGTGCTTATATACTATAAAATAAGACATTGCTACCAATACAGCTCCTCCAACTATATTCCCAAGGGTTACAGGTATGAGGTTATGTACAACTCCCATTCCGCTTATTATTTTATCCTGTGACAATCCTGAAGTTGCGACAAAAGAAGGATTGGATTTTGCAAAAATTCCCGCCATTAAGAAATACATATTTGCAACACAATGTTCAAAACCGCAGGTTACAAAAGTCATTATGGGAAACCATATTATCATTACTTTACCCACTATATCCTTGGCTGCAAAAGCCCCCCACACAGCAAGGCACACTAAAAAATTACACATTATTCCACTGCAGAAGGCAGTTCCAAAAGGCAGTGCAGCTTTTGTAGATGCTACCTTTATAACCGTTCCTCCTAATTTTCCACTGCTCAACCCAAAAACCCCGCCTTCAAATACCAGAAAAGCCACCAGTACTGATCCTACAAAATTAAATATATAAACAACTATCCAGTTTTTAATCATAGATTCAAAATCTATTTCTCCTCCTGCTAAAGGTACCACCATAAGACAATTTCCCGTAAAAAGTTCTGCTCCGCATATAACTACCAACATAAGTCCCACAGGGAAAACAGCACCCCCAGCAAATTTTGCAAGCCCGACATTGGTTATGCTGTGAGATACTACTGCAGAAACAACTCCTCCTACTGCAATAAACGCTCCTGCCAGCGTCCCCAGTATAGCTTGCTGGGAAATATTGAGACCTGCCTTGGTACATCCAGCTCCTACTGCAGCATCACATATTTCATTAGGCTTTAACATATTACTTTCCATACAAATTCCCCCTTTTTTAAACCCCTGTATTCAAACTAAATATCCAACTTCATCATAGTTCCTATAGCTACATCTCCTACTACTGCCAAATCCTCTGCTGTAAAGTAAAAAAGTACATTGCTATTAAACAGTATCTGGGAAGAGGCTGGAAACTCTTCATCATCCTTCCAGATCGCAAAGATCACATATATATTATTTAAAAATTGAAATTTATAGGCAGCATCACCCATCTCCACTTTTTCTGCTCCTAATTTTTCAAATATTTCTTTAAACCTTTCTACATTCTTTCCAAAAGTTCTGGATAATCGTAAAATACACCTTCCATAGAAATTATTATAGTATACATTCCCACCTTCTATTTCCCTATAGGTAATGTATTTACGGGAAGGCTCTACTCCCTTGCCATGAATTAGATACCGCAAAATTAAAGTTTTTGGAGGATAGGCTTCAAATTTAGAACCATTTTTACTATATATATCTCCAGAAGGATACCTCACTATCAAATCTTGTCCCATTAATTTCACAGTTATCTCTTCCGCAGCTTTATTAAAAGTGCATCCTGTATTTTTAGCCATTATTTCAGGGTTAAAATTCTTAAATACGGTCTTATAGTGATCATAGGGTATTTTATCCTTCCTATTTTTATCTGTATTAATCTTATCTCCCATCTATTTGCACTCCTTAAACTAAACCTTATTTGATTTCGGCATAATGTACTCCAATTAACAATTTAGATAAACTTGATTTTAAAACTGGTTTCAAAATCAAGTTTATCTAAAATTATACAATACATCAACCTTACATATATTCCTTTGCTTTTTGCAGCATATCATCAGCTTGTTTCATAAATTTCACTGCTTTTTCAATATATTGTGAAGTTTCAATTTTTCCCATACTTCTGGCCTTATTTACCCATTCTGAAAATCCTTCTTCATGGGATTTATTATGTTCTATCCAATGATCCAACAGTATTTTCAATGTTTTTTCCTCTTTGCCCTTTTCAACTTCCAATGTACTGTCCTGGGTGTGGATATGGTGATGCTCCCCGCTGTGGCAATGTGCATGGGTATGTTCATCTTTCATAGTAAACCCCTCCTCAATATTATATTTCACTGCAAAATTATACAACCTTTTCTATGACTATCTTATTTTTCAAAAGATCTACCTCTTTTAACATTCCCTCTATTATTTTTTCTTCCCCCAAAATATCCGTTAAAAACAATTTGCCATTTTCCTTCGGAATTATATTTACCACATAATCCATAACTTTGCTTTCACCTTCGGGTGTTACCAAATATGCCGTCGATTCACACATATCAATTACCTCCTTTTTAACTCACACAAAAAATTTCATATCAATCTACAGGATTATAAAACACTTCCTTAAATTTAAGTATACTCTTTCTAATATGCTATTAAAACAACCACTAAAAAGTTTTTACACAGACTTATTGAAGCACCTCTTAACAGTAGGAAATTTGTCTATATCCGTATGAGGTAAAAAGCAGGCTGATACAAATTCATCCATATACTCCGGTTCAACACTTAGTTCCACATAAGTCATACTGTTGGCTATCTCTTCCAATTTACGCCTCGCATCTTCACTCATAAGGGTCAAATAACATCCCATGAGTGAACTATTGCCTATATAGTGGATTTTATTCTGATCTATATCGGGCAGCATTCCTATCTTAACCGCATTACCTATGTCAAGGCTATTTCCTATACCACCTGCTATATATATTTTATCAATGTCAGTAAAATCCATGGATAGATCCTTCAAAAGCGTAGTAATTCCAGAATATATAGCTGCTTTTGCCCTTATAAAATTATCTATATCAACTTCTGTTATACTGATATCCCTTTCCAAATCACACTGTTCCTTAAATGCCAAAATATATTCCCCAATTCCATGTTCGTCAAATCTAATCCTATTGGTATCCAGATCTCTTACAATTTTCCCCTTCCTGTCTATGATTCCGGCAAACATCATCTCACATATAAGATCTATAATACCAGAACCGCATATTCCAAGGGGTTTTTCCTGACCAATGACCTTTAAAGTAGGCTCATAACTGCTGTCAATGCTGACTTTTTCTACAGCACCACCGGACGCCCTCATACCGCAGCTTATCTCTCCGCCCTCAAAGGCCGGTCCTGCAGAGCAGGCACAAGTCATGAGATATTCACTATTTCCAAATACTATTTCCCCATTGGTTCCCAGGTCTATAAAAAGTATATTTTCCTCGCTGTTCCAGATCCCTGAAGACAGCACCCCTGAAGATATGTCTCCACCTACATAGCTTGCTACAGAAGGTACCAGGTATATAAACGTCTCAGGATTAACTTCTATATCGAGCTCTGAAGCCTTTATAAAAGGTGTCTTCACAAAAGCAGGTATATAGGGTTCCATTCTCAGAAAGTTCGGGTATACTCCCAGAAAAAGATGGGACATGGTAGTATTTCCAGCTGCGACAAAAGATACTACCTGATCCCTTGATATCCCAGAATCCATATACATTTTACTAAGCAGCGGATTTATAGTTTCCTGTATTACAGCATGATTCAATTCTTCAAGCCCGCTGCCTTTAGTAGAATATATTATTCTATTTATAACATCTGCACCATACTTCATTTGGGCGTTTCCCGAAGAAGCTTTTGCAATCAATTCACCGTTGTATAAATCCACCAAGCAAGCTGCTACGGAAGTAGTCCCTATATCCACCGCTGCTCCATAGAGCTCTTTAGTTTTGTCTCCCTCTTCTATATTGATGATTGTAGTCTTTTCTTTCCCCCTGGGTATATGAGTTATGGTAATCTTAAAATCTGCTTTCCTTAAGAGTTTAGGTATTTTCTTCAATATGGGAAGCCTGCAAAATACACTATTATAATTCAGCTGTTTTTTCACATGCCTTTTCAGTCTCTCAAAATCAGATATATTGTCATCCAATGTAGGTGGATCAAGTTCCAGATATTCCTTTTTTACATAGGTTCCAAATTTCATGCCACTTTTCAGCATACGCTCTCTGGAATCATTAAATATATCTTTTTCCCTGCTGCTGGAAAAGTCCTCTATCTTCATACCATGCATTGAAGATGACTCAGTTTCAGGTATTTCAACAACTGCATTGCCCTTGATAATACTTTGGCAAGCAAGTACATACCCATTTTTTTTCTCCGTTTCGGTGATATTTTTGCTGCTCATCGAAATAATATTGCCGCTTATTACCCTAACTTTACATTTTCCACAAGCTCCACTTCCATTACATGGAGTGTCCATAAATATACCAGCTTTTCTTACAGCTTCCAAGAGATTTTCCCCATCTGGGACTTCTATTTCCCTTCCATAAGGATTAAATTTTATTCTCACCATATCTTGCAAATACCTCCTTTACAAAAAGCAGCAAATTATCTATTCCAATCCTGATTCATATTCAGAGGAACTCAACAGGTCTTTAATCTCGCTGTCATCCTTTATCTTTATTTTTATTATCCACGCATCATAAGGATCTTCATTTATATATTCAGGCTCATCATCCAGCTTCTCATTGATTTCGACTACTTCACCGGATAATGGAGATATCGTATCCGATGCCTTTTTAGATGATTCAACTACTCCAAAAGAACTGTCCTTTACGACTTCATCTCCCACTTCTGGCATTTCCACAAATAGTATTTCACCCAGCTGCTCCTGGGCAAAATCGCTTATACCTATAAGTGCTGTATCACCTTCCACTTTTGCCCAGGTATGCTCCTTACTATAGTACAATTTCTCCGGAAAATTCATAGATACCACCTCTTTTATAATTTTAAATATTGGGGATAACAGAAACAATGATCTCCTGTTTCCGTTATCCTTCTATCAAATTTACTACATTATAGGATCCATAGTAAGTGCAGGATGCCCCTTTTCCTCCAGGAATTTCATCACATCTTCAGATTCAGTAGCAATGGTTTCATCACATATCATATCTGAAAAATTATCTATATCATAGAGCTCTTTAGCTGTCTTATTCAATTTTTCTGCTACAAAATCCTTTAACTCCTTAGGCATCCAGACTATTCTGGCGATTCCACCCTCGGCTTTCATGAACTTCTTTGAAGATATAAAAGGTCTGCCGTGTCCCATGAATCCAGGAGTCTGAACTCCGCCGCCGGTCATGGATGCCAGTTCACCAAAGGTCATTCCAAGGGGAGTCATGGAAGCATATTCTCTGTTTACTATTACAACACCATTGGCCTCCGGCATTATACCCGTGATACATTCAAAACATCCACAGGAAGTCATAGGATCCTGTAAAATACTATACAAGGTAACATTGTTTACAGCACCTTGAGATATTTTTGAAACAGTTTCATTGACTTTCTCCCAGATGCCTGCATTTTCATCAATTACACCTTCCTTAGGTACCGCCTGACATGGTCCTGTAGGATTTAATTCAAGTGTAGCTTTAGCATCCAGCCAGGAAACTGCTCCGCAGAGCCCAAGTCTTTCAGGTGTTATTATACATACATGTGCAGGTGCAAAGGACTGACATAGATTACAGGAATAAAAAGTATCAACTTTTTCATCTACCAGAGATACAAGTCTAGCATCCCTTTCTGTATATCTTGGCATAGCATATTTTTCCTTTAATTCTGAAGTTTTAGCTGGATCTGTAGTTATAATAATTTCACATTTGTCTACAACAGAACCAAATTCATCCAACATCTTAGCATATATCACTTCTCCAAAATGCTTCAGTCTAAACCCTTTATCATAAGCTTCCTTGCCTATTCTAACCCAGGTCAGATTTCTCTGTCCTACATGCATTACTCCCTCTATATAATTTAGAAAATAATGAAGTCTCCTTTCAAGTACCGGTTCAAAGTCTTTCTGCATATTAGCTCCTGCTACCTTCACAAGCATTCCAAGAGGCATTCTTCCAGGTGCTTTGTCTATAGTGTCAATATCCGGACCTATAAGCTCTATTTTATGATCCTCAATTTCTCCAGGATCCACATTCATTACCAATTCCCAGGCTTCAGTTTTGCCCCCTCCAAATTCTGCAAGCATGTCATTCTTCCTTATTCTTTCACCTTCAAAAGCTGCAGCAAAAGCAACTGGAATTGGAATCTCAGTTATCTTTATCTTTATTTTTCTAGCTTCTAAAGAGGTCTTGACGAATTTATCATAATCCTTTTGAGTCAATAAAAGTGTAGGTACTTCCGTTACATCCTGATCAGTTATTACAGGGAATCCAAGAGCTATAGCCCCTGCTCCGGCAGAAACCACAAGTTCACTCAATGGTCCAAAAGCATTTACAAAAGCAGGCACCCTCTCCGCAGTATACTGCAGCATTTCCTGAAGCGCACCGCCTTTGATTCCTCCAAATATGAGTCCAGCTCTTATAGCTACAGTTACAACATGTATTACGGAAGTAACATCGTATCCAAGAGGAATAACTCTAAGGTCAAGTCCCATCTTAACTTTTCCCTCTACAGCCTGATCTATTACCTTTCCCACCAAAAACGTAAGCAGTCCTTTTGACTGATAATCTTTTATGATCTTAGATGCAGTATCAACGTCCGGACATTCTCCCAACACAACTGCTACACCTGGTATATCTCCTGTAACAAGCGGTACTCCAAGAGATCGTATTATTGGATCGGATATAAATCCAACACAGGGCTCAGTATAAGGAGCATCAGACAATACATATTTAGCTGCTTCTATTATCTCAGCTGCTACGGCCGTTGCAAGACCCGAATTCAGAGCTTTATCAAGAGTTTCCTCTTCTACTATAAGACTTCTGACTATGTCCAGAGCCCCCTCTAATTCCCCCACATTGGTTATCTTTTTTCCTGTAGCTGCAAAAATTACCGGAAGTGAATATGCAGTATCCGGGAAGGCCACTTTATAATCTTTACCCTTTTCATCCACAGCTTGTTTAACTATGCCCTCAGCTGCTGCCAAAGCCTGTTTTGAACCAGTGAATATAGTTTGAAATAAATTCATTTTTAGCTCCTCCTATTTTTAAATATTAAAAGACTATAACTCTAAGTAGGAATCTGCATACAACACAGCTCCATTTATAACATCACAGGTCTTTATTGTTTCCATCAATCTTTTATCACAAGGATTCATTATTGCAGAAGTCAGTCCGCTTTGTATTGCCATAGCTGCATAAGTGGAATCCATTATAGGTCTTATTTCCTTTGGTGCTCCATTGGATACATTGCTGAGTCCGCAGCAGGTCCTGAGTTCCATTTCACTTATCAACTTAATAGCTTCCAATACTTCTTTCTGTTTATCCTGCATACCCTTTATCACTAAAAACAGTGGATCAAATAGTAAATCAGTAGGCTCCATTCCAAGTTCCATGGCTTTTTCAAGCATTTCCGTACAATATGCTATTCTCTCATCATTATCTTTTGTAATTCCCTCTTTTGCACACAATGCTATACACATGGCATCATATTCTGCAGCTAGATCTATGTTCCCAATTCTCTCCCCTGCATCTGCAGAATTTATTATAGGTTTACCTTTTTCCCTATTGTATATTTTAAGACCTGCTTCAATTGCTTTTTTATTTGTAGTATCAAGCGCCAGTGGAACATTATCGAATTCGCTTTGAAGTGCCTTAACAGCCCACTGCATTATTTCTTCTCCATCTTTTCCTGCAGGTCCTATATTCAAATCTAAATAATCAGCTCCTGCATCCAATTGTTCTTTAGCTCTTTTAAATATAGGTGCAGTATTTCTTTCCTCAATAGCCTTTCTGATTGTTGGAGATATACAGTGAATTCTTTCACCTATGATCATAAATTTATCCATTATTAGACGACCTCCTAATTTTTATATTTTCAGCTGCTGGTTAAAATTTCTCAGCCAGCAACTGTTTTATTAAAAATTTACTATTTTACCGCCATTTCCTTTAACAATTTAGGAATATACATAGCTTCCGTAGTGCCCACCACTATGTTCCAGTCTGGAAGATTTTCTTCCAATTCACCTTTTAAAACTGCAACTTTTCCAGGAATTATAAGAGTTCTGTTCTTAGTTTTTTGTTCTATTCCACTATTTTTCACCATATCAGCTATTACACTGCCGGTAAATTTACCCGCAGCCCAGGAAGTTAAAACAGAATATCCTCCTGCATCAGGGATAACCATCCACACAGGCATCTTTGATCTCTCAACTTCTCCTGAAACTATAAAGTAAGTCAGTGCAAAGTCAACGGTACACATTACAGGTGAATTATCATCTGCATTATTGAGCCCGTACACTCCAACTTCTACCCTCATTGGTTTTTGAGGATCCGTAAATATATTTTGTCTTATTCCATACAGCGGCAGCGCCCTACAATAATCCATGTCACTTAAAACAAGTATTGAACCATATTTCATGGTAAATAACGTGGATAAGGTCACCTCTTGGAATTTATCTCCCTTTGCAAGCTCATTTAAAAACAGTATGGAAGGATATCCAAAAGTTCTATCCTGTCCTTGAAGATTTATTCTCCTTATCTGAACTGTATTTTCAAAAGTTTCCTTTATGGATTTTGAACCAGGATCCAAAACCAGATTCTTATATCCTAATTTTTGAATTCCTTCTACCAATGTATAGAGTTCCTCCAGATTATCTGCTTTTACTCCCAAAGGTATATTGTCCTGTTTTACAAGTTCTACCATATCCTTAAAATTGTCTTTGTTTGCACCATAGGCCAGAGGGTTTTCGTCTTTTACTATGGGCAGTGCTTCCTTCATAACTGCTGCGTCCTCGCAAACTAATATATAAGCCACCTTTAATCCGCTGGATTTTACTCTGTTTATCAGTGCAAGATATTTATCTTTATTTGAAACATATCTCAAGGCAACAAATTCAGTTTTCATCTCTTCACCGATTCTAACATACTTCACATCTTTCATATGCTGAATCTTAGTATCTATTTCCGAATCTTCCATATTCTCTGATAAAAGTACTGCAAATCTATTTCTATTTACAAGTGTTTTTTCATGCCTGAATAGAACAGTTTCTCCACCTAATTTATATTCCGTATCCCCTTTTCCTACAGTTATTGTCTTCATAAGGGGTGCTGTAGCTTCTGCTAATTTTTCTATAGACTCTTTGCTCATATGGGGGCATTTACTTATTTCCACCGCTCCAGATGCCACCTTCATTGAAAAAGCCAGGCAAGTTGGGAATCCACAATCCTTACAATTTTTTTTGGGTGTTAACTTAAATATACCTAATCCTGTTAAAGCCATTTTGAATCCTCCTTAATTTAAATACAAGTATAGTTTTCTTATTATCCCAATAGTTCATTAATAAAACTTCTCATTATCTCCACAGACTTAGGATGGCGGAGTATTATAGCATTACTTCCTGAAGCCAATACTCCTGAAGCTGCTGCAACTTCCATAGAAACTCCCCTGTCGTCCTGGTTTCCCCATTCTGGAGTGTCTGCTTCCGGCTCTATCGATTCCTTCACCTTCCAGGTCTCGAAAGAAACCGGAGTGATGATTGGAACTTGAAGTGTTTTATCATTTTGAGTTAAAGCTGCAAGCTTTACTCTGTCCAAAGTTGATATAACATATTCATATCCATACCCGCCTGCCGAACATCCTACATTATCTACAAGCTTTTCATTATCAATTCCAAGTTGATTTACTAAAATGTTTATCTGCTTTGCCAGATTTATATCCACTGAAGATTCAGCTACAATTTTGTTGTTATAAGCTAATACACCAGCTGCTCCTATGGTTTTATAATTATCCTCTACAGCAGACATTAAAAGCACATTGCGTCCTTCCGTTTCCTGTGCAATTTTTTCAAATAATTTTGCATCCTTTTCATGGTTGCCAGTACCTGCAATTACCAAAGGAGTCTTTATGGCTTCAACTACCGCTTTAACTTTTTGTGCACAATCCTCTGGTGATGCATCCTCTCCATTGGGATCTGCACTTATAAGTCTTAAGCATATGAAATCTGGGCTGTATTTTTCTTCAACAAATTGCGCCCATTTTACAGCATCACTTGAAACATCCTTATACAGTTCTTTCAACGCGTCTGTCCAATCCTCTGGATAAATATCTGAAATCTCCATACCAATTTTTGGTGCATTTCCAGTATTCCCATCAAAGCTGTAAAATGGCAATACTGCTTCACCGCCCAATTTTATAGCTTTTTCTCCAGTTCCAATTTCAACTTCACCAATTTTACCTGAATATTTTTGTGCTGGTTTTTTTAACATAATGTTGCCTCCTTATAGTTACTTAGTTACTTTTTAAATTCAATTTTCGATAATATTTCATTCAATGCTTTCCTACATGGGGAATTATCTGGCAGGTCTACCAGCGCCTTGCCATCCGAGTCATAGTCATACACCATCTGATCCATAGGCACAACTCCGATTAAATCCAATTCTTGCTTTTCTATTTCTTTCTTTATCCCGGCATTTAATTTGCCTCCTGGAGCTCTGTTGACTATGAGAAAAATCTGACCAACTTTTAAATTTAATTCTGAAACCAGCTGCCTTATTCTTCCTACAGCCTGTATACCTCTTCTGGAACAGTCACTTATGAGAAGTAGGGTATCAATGGGATCTATAAGCTTTCTGCTAAGGTGTTCCATACCGGCCTCATTGTCAACTACTATGTAGTCATAATTTCCTGAAAGTGAATCTACCTCCGCTTTAAGTATCCCATTAACATAACAATAGCATCCTGGTCCCTGAGATCTTCCCATGACAATAAGATCGTATCCATCACCTTCAGTCATTGAAGCATTTAATTTATACTTCAGATAATCTGCCTTTCTCATGCCCCCCGGAAAACTATCTCCTGAAAGTGATCTTTGATTTACATCCTCTTTTATTTCCCCTATAGTTTCTTCAATTTCTGTTCCAAGCACTTCATTTAAATTAGAGTTGGCATCGGCATCGACTGCCAGAATAGGCCCAGCGCCTTTTTTTATAAGATAGTCAATTAAAAGACCTGTCAGTGTAGTTTTGCCCGTGCCTCCCTTACCTGCTACAGCTATTTTGTATCCCATAGTTCAACCTCCTTATATTGCCATGATAAAAATTATCTATAAACATTTTAATTTAAAAATTCTACCAGTACATATATCCCCAGAGACATGATCCCTATTTAATAGAGTGAATGCATTGATTATGGACATCATGGAGTGCTTCCATTATTCCCTCAGAAAGTGTGGGATGGGGGTGAATAACTTCCCCTATCTGCTCTGCAGTCAACCCCAATTCACAGGCAACAGTGAGTTCACCAATCATATCTGTAGCCCGTTCTCCTACTATTGCAGCTCCAATAATAACATCTTTTTCATCTGTAATTATCTTTACAAATCCCTGGAATTTGCCCATAGCCTGGGCTTTCCCAAGACCTCTAAAATCGAATTTCCCAATCTTATAGTCTATTCCTCTATCCTTTGCTTCGCTTTCCTTCATTCCTACAGATGCCACTTCAGGTTCTACAAATATACAACCCGGAACAGCTCTATAGCTCATTTTCTTCTTTTTATTCAGTACAGCATTGTAAACAGCTACAATACCCTCCCTAGAAGCAACATGTGCAAGAGCCGCACTGGGCAGTAAATCACCTATGGCATAAATGCCCTTTACATTAGTTTCCAAATACTCATCTACAATTATTCTACCTCTTTTATCAGTTTTAATTCCAACATTGTCCAATCCTAAACCATCAGTATAAGCCCTTCTTCCAACAGCTACCAGCATGGTTTCCGCTTCCAGAACTTTTCCACTTTTCAGTACAGCAGTTACTCCATTTTCCTTAACTTCTACACCGGATATGCCATCTCCTACAAAATACTTTATTTTTTCCCGTTTAAAAGCTCTTTGAAGTTGTTTTGCCACATCTTCATCTTCAAGAGGTGCCAGGTGAGGCAGCATTTCCACTACTTTGACTTCAGTTCCCACGCAGTGAAGGAAATATCCTATTTCACAGCCTATAGGGCCTCCTCCTACTATAATCATGGATTTTGGAAGCTTATTTAAATTAAGTACCTCATCAGAGGTTATAACCCTTTTACCGTCATATTTAAAAAATTTAGGTGCCACAGGTACGGAGCCAGTGGCAAGCACAATCTTATCTGCCTTTACAGTCTCCTTGGTTCCATCTTCTCTATCTACTTCTATTTCACTGCTATTTAAAAGTTTTCCCGTACCTTTTACAATTTTTATTCCCCTGTATTTTAATATCGCTTCTATTCCTTTAACCAGCTGAGCTACAATTTTATTTTTTCTCTTCATAATAAAGTCAAAATCAACTTTTGCTTCTCCCTCAAAATCAATTCCAAATTTCGATGCATCTCTTGTTACATTTAAGACATCTGAACAAGCAAGCAGTGCTTTAGTAGGTATACATCCTACATTTAAACAGGTACCACCCAGATATCCCTTTTCAATCACAGTTACATCTGCCCCTAAAATAGCAGCCTGGACAGCAGCTACATATCCGCCTGGTCCTCCTCCAATCACAACTAATTTCATTATAATCGCTCCCCCTATTTTATAATCCTGCTTCATCCAATATCAAAGGCACATTCTCTTCAGCCCCAATGGCCATTATATGAACTCCATCAAATAATTTTTCTTCTTTTATACGTCTTATAAATTCTGCTGATATCTTTATACCTTCTTTAACCTTGTCTTCAGCATTTTTCATTCTGTCAATAAGTTCCTCAGGTACAAATATCCCCGGTACATTTTTATTCATATATTTGGCCATACCAGCCGATTTCAAGGGTATTATGCCAATCATAATCTTGGCGTTTAAATCTTTAGTTTTTTCTTTAAATTCCCTTAAAATATCTATATCATAAACAGCTTGAGTTTGAAAAAATTTAGCTCCAGCTTTAATTTTTTTCCTCATTTTAATAATCTGAAGCTCCAACGGCTCATACTTAGGGGTAACACAGGCTCCTAAATAGAATTTAGGAACTCCATTTAAATCATTTCCACTCATATCTTTTCCAGCAGCTAAAGCACTGGCTACTTGTAATATGCCGACACTGTCAAGATCATAAACCGGCTTAGCTCCCGGATGATCTCCTACACCAGTATAATCTCCTGTAAGTGCCAAAACATTTTCTATTCCAAATACACCTGCAGATAAAAGTTCGCCCTGAATTGCTATCCTATTCCTGTCTCTTCCCGTTATTTGAAGTACTGGTTCTAATCCTGCATCCTTTAGTACTTTACAAGTAGCAAGAGATGTGGCTTTTAACGTAGCAGATTGAAAATCTGTAACATTTACCCCATGAACCCTTCCCTTCACATTATTGGCACACTCAATTAAATGAGAAAGATCCGTTCCCTTGGGAGGTGCCATTTCAGCTGTAACTGCAAAATCACCCTTTTTAAAAGCTTCTTTTAGCAAGCTCATTTTTAAATCCTCCTTTTGATCATTACTTAGCTCTCAAGTTTATCTTCCTAGGGTGTGAGCTTATCTGATAATCTCTTGGTTCTCTTAACTCTTCCAGATTATCAAGCTGCCCCAATTCCTTCAACCTATTATATATTAGTATCCAGGCACAATCATTCTCGGGATTGACCTCACATTTGCCGTCTCTCGCCCCGCCGCAGGGACCATTTAAAAGCCCCTTTGCACACAGAGTAACAGGACATATTCCACCAGTCCACCCAAGCTGACAGTTCCCACAGGCTCTGCAAGCCTCAGAATACTGGCCTACCCTTTCTACTTCACCTATAAACATGGTATTATTCCCCGGATAAACAGGAATATCAACCAACTTGGCTACAGTCTGCGTCCCATCCCCACAGGACAGAGACAAAATTGCATCTGCTTCTTTTAATTCGGATTTCATGGATTTTAAATCTTTTCTCGTTTTCAAAAAACTACAGGAAGGATCAAGTATTTTATAGCCTAGAACTTCTTTACCATTTTCCTCTAGTTTAGTTTTCATTTCCATCACTTCTTCTTCTCCACCTACTTTACAGGTAGAAGCACAAAGTGAACATCCAGTGATTATTACTTTTTTGCTGTCCTTGAGATAATCCAGTAACTCCTCAAAAGGTTTCTTTTCTGAAATAATCATATCTTACCCCTCCATTTATTCAAAGGCCTATAAATTATTTTGCAATTTGCAGGCTTTTATAACATGTTGTGCCAATATGGAAGACGTTACCGAGCCCACTCCTGCCGGCACAGGCGTAATCATTGAAGCTTTTGGCTCACAATCCGCTGTATTCACATCTCCACAGATCTTTCCATTTTTATCTACGTTTATTCCCACATCTATGACTACGGCACCATCTTTTACATACTTTGAATCTATCATTTTAGCTCTTCCTATACCCACTACAAGTATATCCGCTTCCGAACAAACCTCTGGCATATCCACAGTTTTGGAATGACATATTGTAACTGTAGAGTTTTCATTTAAAAGAAGCATGGCCATTGGCTTTCCAACTATCATGGATCTTCCTATTATAACTGCACGCTTCCCCTGCATAGGTACCTTATAGTGCCTTAATATCTCTATAACCGCAGATGGAGTACAAGGGGCAAAACCCGTTTTATCTTTTTCCATCACTTTTGCAACATTTACAGGGCTAAAACAGTCCATATCTTTTTCGGGGGCAATTACATATTTTATGACATTTTCATCCAGCTGCTTTGGGAAAGGTCTAAACACCATTATCCCGTTTACACTCTTGTCTTCATTTACTTTTTTCAGTTCTTCAATAAATTTATCCTGTGCTATGTCTTCAGGTAACTCCCTGACAGCTGCGTCTATTCCAATTTTACTGCATCTTTTTAAAGCTCCTCTTTCATAAGCAAGGTCACTTCCGTTTGCTCCAACTCTCACTATTACAAGTTTTGGAGTAATACCCTTTACCTTTAAATTTTCAACTTCTTTAGTTAAAGTTTCACTTATGGCATCTGCCACAGGTTTACCTTTAATTATCTGACCCATACTTATAATCTCCTTCACATTTAAAATTAACTGCATGTCAAACTAGAATTGATTGATAAATGTCTTCGCAAGAAACACAAATATTTCCTGCGAAGTTATCATATTTCTCACTTACAAAGCTTATCTAGAACTTTCTTGTACACTTTATCGGCAATTTCAGCACCCTTATCAACTAAGGGCTCTGTTTCTAATTTTACTTTTTTTACATATTCCTCATCTTTAATAGAATTTATGTTTATTATTACATTGAGCTGTGCTCCAATAATAGCAGCTTTAAGACACTGAACTCCTACTCCCACATCACTTATGGCAAGCTTTGAACAGTTGTCTACAAGTGCCTCGTGAAGTTCAATGGCTTCATAGGCTTTCTTAACAATATTTACCGGAACACTGCAGGCTTCCTTTAAACACCTTTCCAAAGTCTCCGATTTCAATTTCCTTTCCTGTTCAGTATTTTTAGGCATTCCATAAGCCCTGGAAAGCGGGAGAAAACACTCTGCATCCTCATCTGTCAATTTTAAAAGTTCATCCTGTAAATCAGCAGCCTTTTTCAATATTCCCTTTACCTTTTCATCATATTGGGCATACTTTTTCTTGCCTATAGTAAGATTGCACACCATACTTCCAAGTGCCATACCTATGGCTCCTACAATTGCAGAAGCTCCGCCTCCACCTGGTGTGGCTGATTTAGAAGCTAAAACCTCCACAAAATCCCTGCAGGTTTTATCTGCCAATTTCATATTGCCACCTCCTAAAACATCCTAGAATAATCCACTTATCACTCCATTTTCATCCACATCTATTTTTTCGGCAGATGGAACTTTTCCAAGCCCTGGCATCTTCATTATCGAACCAGTTACTGCAACCACAAAACCTGCCCCTGCCGAAACTGTAACCTGTCTTACTGTAATCTTGAACCCCGTAGGTCTTCCAAGTTTAGTCTGATCATCAGTAAGGGAGTATTGAGTTTTAGCTATACAAACCGGAGTCTGTCCAAAACCTAGTTTCTCCAATTCATCAATTTCCTTTTCTGCCTGACTTGTAAAATTAACATCATCAGCACCATATATTCTTTGAGCTATAGTTCTTATCTTTTCTCTAATTGAAAGTTTTTCATCATAGGCAAACTGAAAATCATTCCTGCCGTTTTCTATAAGATTCAGTACTTCTTTGGCAACTTCTATTCCACCTTCGCCGCCTTTTGCCCATACTTCCGACAACTTAACATTTACGCCCAATTCCTTACACTTATCTTCCACCAATTTAAGTTCAGCTTTTGTATCAGTAGGGAAAGCATTCAACGCAACAACTGCAGGCAGTTTATATACCTTAGTTATATTCTCTACATGTTTTAACAGATTAGGAAGTCCCTTTTCAAGAGCTTCCAAATTTTCACTATTTAATTCAGCTTTTGGAACTCCACCATTGTATTTCAGCGCCCTTACTGTAGCAACTATTATTACTGCATCCGGTTTTAACCCTGCCATTCTGCATTTGATATCAAGGAATTTTTCAGCACCGAGGTCAGCACCGAATCCTGCCTCTGTAACTACATAATCGCCAAAATGCAGTGCCATTCTAGTAGCCATTATCGAATTGCATCCATGAGCTATATTTGCAAATGGTCCACCGTGTACAAATGCAGGTGTTCCTTCAAGAGTTTGAACTAAATTTGGCTTTAATGCATCTTTAAGAAGTGCCGCCATAGCTCCCTCAGCTTTTAAGTCGTGAGCCGTTACAGGTTTGCCATCTCTAGTGTAGCCTACAACTATTTTAGCAATTCTGTTTTTCAAATCAATTATGTCACTTGACAGACAGAATATAGCCATAATTTCTGAAGCAACTGTTATATCAAATCCATCTTCTCTAGGTGTACCATTTGCCTTTCCACCCAATCCATCTACAACAAATCTAAGTTGTCTGTCATTCATATCCACGCATCTTCTCCAAGAAATTCTTCTCGGATCTATGTTAAGTTTATTACCTTGATATATATGATTATCTATCATTGCTGCCAGTAAGTTGTTAGCAGCAGTTAATGCATGTATGTCTCCTGTAAAATGCAGGTTTATATCCTCCATAGGTACTACCTGGGCATATCCACCACCGGCAGCTCCGCCTTTTATTCCAAATACAGGTCCCATGGACGGTTCTCTAAGTGCAACAACTACTGATTTGTTGAGTTTTGCCAGTGCATCTGCAACGCCTATTGCTGTGGTAGTTTTTCCTTCTCCTGCTGGAGTCGGGTTTATAGCTGTACAGAGTATAAGTTTTCCATTTTTACTAGGAGTAGTCTTTAACAGGTTATAATTCACTTTTGCTTTATACTTACCGTATAATTCAATGTCATCTTCGGAAATATCAAGTTTTTTAGCAATGTCTTTTATGTCCTCCATTTTACACTCCTGAGCTATTTCTATGTCTGATTTATAAGTCATTTATTATACCCCCATCTCTAATTTTTGTTTTATTTTTTTTACCTCCTCCACGGTTTCCTTATCGGAATCATAGGGAGATTTATTAACTCTGTCAGAACTTCCTACCGCGCCACTGTAATGCATAAAACCAAGACATTCTTTTTCGTCTATATTTTTAAGTACAAAATTTTCATCCTCTTTATTTTTAATTTTATTAGCTACTACAAATATCTTCTCAATACCTATATCCATGGCCAATTTTTTTACATGCTTAAAAGTCTGTATACTCCTTATGCCAGGTTCTACAACAACAATAAATACATCTACACCCTGGGCCGTTCCCCTTCCCAAATGTTCAATTCCAGCTTCCATATCCATTATTACAATATCTTTATTCTGAAGAAGTAAGTGAGAAGTCAGTTTTTTCAGCAGTACATTTTCAGGACAGAAACACCCTGTTCCACCGGTGTCAACTGTACCCATAGTTAAAAGTCTAACACCATTATATTCTCTGCAATATCTCTCTGGTATATCATCTACTTTAGGATTTATTTTGAACATCTTTCCAAAAGCTCCCGGTGTAGATTTAGTTCTTTCAGCTACTAATTTTTTCATTTCTGAAATTGGCACAATTTTTTCAGTTATCTCAGGGGGAAATCCTAGAGCCAGTGCTAAATTGGGATCAGGATCCGCATCCACAGCTAAAACCTTATATCCTTCTGATGCATATATTCTGCTCATTACTGCTGCAAGCGTAGTTTTTCCCACACCACCTTTACCTGTTATAGCCATCTTCATCTTCATATGCAATCCCCCTCTTTCATTAATATTTGACATAAGCTGCATCAATTGTTATAAAAAATTTCCTCAAAGTGATACACAGATATTTCAGTGTATCACTTTGATAAAATATTTTGTATCATTTTAAGCCATTACGAATTAAAACCCGTTATTAACTTATTTTCAACAACTGTATTTAAATCCCTATTTTCTTGCGTTTTACATTCATTCTATTTACAATCTGTTCAACTGCCTTTTTAGGATCTGTTTCTATAAAGAATTTAGCCCCTACCCAATCCTCAATTTTATTGGTAAGAATGTCCACTACTTCCGGCCCACCTGTTACAGGAGGAACTATCCCAAGCCAAACATCAATACCTGAAGTTACTACATAGGTACCTATTGCCACAGCCTTTTCAGACATCCATTCCGGCGCTATACCTGCTACTGGAAGATCGCTCATGTCAACTCCCAGGTGGTTTGCCACTCTTCCAACCAGATCCAGTATACGGCTTATATCCACACAAGATCCCATATGAAGGACAGGTGGTATATCTACAAGTTTACATACAGTAGCTAGTCCAGGTCCAGCATATTTTACTGCTTCCTTCTGTAATAATCCATATTTTGCCGCTGCCTGAGCTGCACACCCAGTAACAACGACGATAACATCATTTGCTATTAATCCCTTTATAGTTTCAATATGGCTGTAGTCCTGAGTAGTCTTAGGGTTGTTGCATCCAACTACAGCTGCAGCCCCTCTCAATACTCCAGATACTATAACATCTGCCAAAGGTTTTACAGTTTGCATTGGTCCTATCTCGGTATTTACAACTTTATCTAATTTATTTAAAATTTCCTCTACACTATATCCTACAATTGCATTTGACTTTAATTGAGGAATCATTACTTTGCTCTGGTCTCTATTTTTGAAGTTCAATATTGCCTCTCTTAAAATCTTCTTGGCCGAATCCAACGGGTGTTCTTCATCCAGCTCAATATAAGTTGAATCTTTAATATGCGCCTTTGGTGAAGTAGTTATAAACTTAGTATGATAAGATTGTGACAACTTCGCCAGTGCTGGCATTATACACTGCACATCTACTATCAATGCATCCACTGCTCCCGTAACAACTGCCAGTTCCTGCTGCATAAAGTTTCCTGCCAGCTTTATTCCATGCCTCATACTAATTTCATTTCCAGTACAACACATTCCACACAGGTTTATTCCATCAGCACCCACTGATTTAGTTAGTTCTATCAGCTCCGGATCGGAGGCTGCTTGTACTATCATTTCTGAAAGAATTGGTTCATGTCCGTGTAAAACCACATTTACAGAGTTCTTCTCAAGTACTCCAAGATTTGCTTCAGTATCTACCGAGTGAGGAGTTCCATACATTATGTCGCTGAATTCCGTACCCATGTATGATCCAAGCCATCCATCCGTCAATGAACATCTCATAGACATTTTGATCATGCTCTCTGCATCCGCATTGCATCCCATGTGGGTTGAGTGCATAACTGCCGTTATCTCTCTATCAACTGCCCTTGGAAATATACCAAGTTTTTTCCAAATTTCTTTTCTTTTTTCCGGAACAGAAGGTGGTAAATTTACTTCTCCAAGCTGTCTCCCATAATCATTCAATCCTTCCTTTGCTACATCATGTGCTATATCATATTTATCTCTTCCTTTAGTTTCAACATTAAATCTCCCTGCAACTCTCTTTAATTTTTCCTCATCTTTAACTTTTATATTTCCATCTTCACTAGTATGATACAAAGTAAGAGCTATACTTCTGCCATGATCCGAATGTGCCGCCGTACCTGCTGCAACCATTCTTGCAAAATTTCTAGAAACTATTACATCTGCCGTAGCTCCACATATGCCCCTTGAAACTCCCTTTCCAGGTACGGGACTTACTCTACAGGGTCCCATAGCACAATTCCTGCAACAGACTCCAGCTGAACCAAATCCGCAGGGTGTCTTTAGTGCAGACTTTCTATCCCAGGCCGTTTCCACTTCATCCTTCTTCGCTTTTTCCAGCAGTTCCAATGTAGCCTTGTCAATTGAGATCGTCTTCTCTTCCATTTTAATAATTCCCTCCTTCTCAAAATAAAAGCTTTACAACAGCAATTATTTCTCAAGTCAACTTAATTACCTAAAACCCATATTATACTTATAAAATAATTGTATTTGACTACAATTATAGATATAACTTATTATTTTCACAAAACAACTTTTTTTTATTTATCTACTAACTATAGTATACAGAAAAAATGTTAAAAAATAAACATGCAAATTTAAATAATTTTTATTTTATAATTTATTAACAAAAATTTCTTATCTAAATTTAATCTTAAAAAAGTATCAATAGTCAAGATTCTCTGATTTACAAATTTTCTAAGTGGCATTTTAGTGGCATTTTAAGAGATATGTTAGTCAATTTTTATAAATATCGGCTTGTATATACTTGTTATATATTATTAAAATTATATACCTGTACTCTTATTTTGTCAACGATTTCAGATAATTTATAGGAAGTTCCCCTCTCATATATTTATTGAATATATTTTTAGTCTTAATTCCTTTTTTGTAAAATATATGTACATTAGTTTGGTATATATTTAACAAACATAGATATACTAAAAGGATCTTAAAACTCTTATTTTATTCTGAATAACTAAATTTATATCAATTTGTCATTATAGTACTATAAAATACCTACATTACCATTAAAATTCTACTTACTACAAAACTACAAAATGTAACCAAAGCCTATATAATTCCATATATTATAATTAACCAAATATTAAACTATACAACTTTTTCATTACAACAGAATAATACTCGAAAATGAGGAGGCAATCTTATGGCTATTTTTACAGTTTATCCTACTGATGATGTATATATATCAGAATTTTTTCCAAATACAAATTTTATCTCATCACCAGCTTTATATAGCGGAGAGTACACCCAATATAATGGATGTCCAGATGCATATGCAAGTTTACTAAAATTTAACATTGAAGATTCAATACCAAACGGATCTGTAATATCAAATGCCTATCTAAATATTTACGTAAATAGAAAAAATAAGCTTGATTGCAAGTATCCCTGCCAATCCATAACTGTCTACAATAACTTAAATAATTTTAGAGGAAATACGGTTACATGGAATACTGCACCCGATATTTCTATAACTCCATATAAAAAAACAATATCTGATACAGATGTGGGAACATTCATAAAAATAGATATAACAAATTTAGTAATTAATTGGCACAACAACACTCTTGCAAATAATGGTATAACTTTAGTTGGAATAGAAAATATCGTAGATAGCTTAATTGGATACGATAGTAGTAGAACTGCTAATTCACCTTATATATTAATAAAATATACCTGTAATTCACCATCTCCAGACTATAAACCTTGCCCTCCTGATCCTGAATGTAAGCCTGGATGTCCTGGCCCTCAAGGCCCTAAAGGTCCTAAGGGGTGCAAAGGTGATCCTGGTACTCAAGGCCCTCAGGGTCCTAAAGGCTGCAAGGGTGATCCTGGATGTCCTGGTCCTCCAGGTCCTAAAGGCCCTAAAGGATGCAAAGGTGATCCCGGTATTCAAGGTCCCCAGGGTCCTAAAGGTGACAAGGGCGATCCCGGTGCTCAGGGTCCGCAAGGTCCTAAAGGGTGCAAAGGCGATCCTGGCTGCCCTGGCCCTCCAGGTCCACAAGGCCCTAAGGGGTGCAAAGGTGATCCTGGTATTCAAGGTCCTCAGGGTCCTAAAGGTGACAAGGGTGATCCCGGAGTTCAAGGTCCTCAAGGTGACCCAGGGTGTCCTGGTCCTCAGGGTCCTCAAGGCAGGCCTGGATGTCCTGGCCCTAAAGGCCCCAAAGGTGATCCTGGATGCCCTGGCCCTCAAGGTCCTCAAGGTAGACCTGGATGCCCTGGCCCTCAAGGCCCTCAAGGTAAACCTGGCTGCCCTGGCCCTCAGGGTCCTCAAGGTGACAAAGGAGATCCTGGTGCTCAAGGTCCTCAAGGAAATACCGGTTGCCCTGGTCCTCAAGGCCCCAAAGGTGATCCTGGATGCCCTGGCCCTCAAGGCCCTCAAGGTAAACCTGGCTGCCCTGGCCCTCAGGGTCCTCAAGGGAAACCCGGCTGCCCTGGTCCTCAAGGTCCCAAAGGTGATCCTGGATGCCCTGGTCCTCAAGGCCCTCAGGGTAAACCCGGTTGTCCCGGCTCACAAGGCCCTAAAGGCGACAAAGGAGATCCTGGTGCTCAAGGTCCTCAAGGCCCCAAAGGAGATCCCGGACATGGTTCTATCATTCCATTTGCATCAAATGATCCAGTTATGTTAACTACTTTTTCAAATGGAACAGTTAACACGGTAAGTCTGATAGGATTTGGAAATTCAATCAACAATATTAATATTTATAAAGGTAAAATTTATCTCGGTGGAATTGGAAATATAGCTTTCTCTATACCTCGAAATGGAGTTATAACTTCAATATCGGCATATTTCAGCACTAGCAATTCATTTTCATTAGGAGATGGCTCAGCAACTATTAAGGCACAATTATACAGTTCAAATACTCCAAATAATAGTTTTGCACCAATTCCAGATGCCAGCGTTATACTGCCACCTATAACTGGGCAAGTTGTTGATATTGATACTATTACAAATAATATTAATACTAATTTAAATATACCAATTGATTCACAAGCTCGTTTATTAATGGTATTTTCAATAACAACATCAGGTATTTTCTGCAGTAGTATAATAGAAGGTTATGCAAGCGCAGGTATTACTATAGAGTAAGGTAACATTTTTAAAACCATCAATAAATTTATTCTTCAAAAATTTAGGGAAGTTTGTTCTATTCAAACTTCCCTTCAACATTTATAAGCCATGATCTTTTTTCCCAAATAATTTTGCCACGAATGACTGATTCTTTTCAGTTTCTAATTGATCCTTAAGTTTTTTATTCTCTTCAATCAGATAATCCACCTTTTTCTTTAGTAACTGATTATTTTTTTCTTTCTCCTCTAATTTATCCTGTACACTCTTTGTAATTATTTGCTGACTTGAAAACTGACGTTTTACTTCATCCATTTGTTTTTCGATATTTTTTTTGACCTCCATAAAAAAATTTAAATTTTCTTCTAATCTCTTTTTCTGTTCAATAATTCTAGAAAGTTTATTTTCATATTCATCTGCAACATGTTTTTTATTTTGTAAATAAACACTAAAAGAATCAATCTTCTCCTTAAGGATAATATTCTCATGACAAATACTTTTAAATTTTTCCTTTATTTCTTCAATGCTTTCATCCTCTTGGCCAATATTCAAGCTTTCGCCGCTTACCTCTTCTTTCAACAACTTTATAATATTTTCTGCCAAATCTGCAGGCGAAAAAACAAATAATCCATCTTTTTCTGTTCCATAAACTATATATGACTGTTTACTTTCTCTAATATTAATAAAATTATATATCTTAATTTCAGTTTTTGAATCTTTATTGAAGGGAATATGTCGACTCCATTTTCCAAATCTGTAACTTGAGCAAAGCACATTATTATTTTCTTGCCAACAAATAAAAAGTTTATTATTTTCATAAAATATGATTGGTTCAATAGGTTTTATTTTGCTTTTATAAACTTCACACTTTTTCATATAAATGTCACTTTCAATACAAACATGTTCAAGTAAATATGTTGATCCTTCTTTAGTCCTATTAATTATATTAAACATACCAGAATCACTCGCCACTTTGAACAATATATTATCGCCTTGTAATCCATAAAGCCTCTTATCCGAAGTCCATAAATTGCTTTCATATTTACAATAAGATAATGATATTTCATCTCCACTATCTGAAAGGAAAAAGACATTAATGCAATCATTATTGCCTATTTCTATATCATAGTATTTGTCAACTTTACTCGATAAAACTATATTCTGAATAGTGTAAAATTTTATTTCTTTTCCATCCCATATGTAATGCTTTAAAATTCCATGTTTACTACCATCAAATGCTTTAAGCAAATAAAAAAAATTTAATTTACCCTTTAAAATTACAGCTTTTAAGCTTTCAATTTTAAACTGATTTTTATCTATATGATAAAGTAACCTTCCGAACCATTTACCATCCTTCATAGTACAATATCTCATCTCATATTTCTTGTTAACATATATAATATGAATCATTTCATCTTCAACACAGACAGCGAATTCAATTACTTCCACATCAATAAATTTCTCTTTTGTCCATTTCCCCTGATCATGTATCAATTTATACATCAATACATCAGTATCGTTTAAATAGATTTTCCACATATCATTATTGATATTAAATATCCACGGATATATATTTGCCATAATATCTTTCACCCCTTTAAATTATATTTTTGTTAATATAATTTATAACCCACATTTTATAAAATTTTATTAAATATATTATGTTTGGATATCACAACTATGATACTCAAACATAATATATAATGTAAGACGATATAACTTTTTCTGTACAAATCGTTCAACTTTTTACATTAATGAAGAATATTAAAAATTCTCAAATAAAAACAGAGACTTCATAAATCATCTGTGAAAATATTGATTACTTCATGTTGTTAAAACAAACTATATCTTTCCTCCCAATGAGTTATTACATTGTATAGTATCAATTTATCTTCTCATAGTGGAGAAAAATATAAAAAACTAATGGTAAAAAACAGATAAACAAATGCCTACGGTATACCGCGGACAGTTAAATTATAATATTTAAAGGAGGAAAATCTATGTCCATAAATTTTAATAAATTTGTGCCCCGTCCAGGCCTCGTAAACAAACAAGGGCATTTACCAGATCCTTCAGAATTAGTTTGTGTAGAAGTTCCTAAAGTTTTTGATCAATGCTTGATTAAAAGATGCATTTCCTATTGTGAAGGGCCCGATACAGCTACAACAGATTATGAATTGAGAAGCAATCCATTAGATAATCCAAAAATATACATTGGCTGTAGAGATTTTAAAATTACATTGACATCAATAGAAAAAATACCACTTTCATGTGAGAATGGCTTCAAAAAATTAATCATTTGTTATACTATTTCATTTTATGCAGATTATATCGACTGTAATGCAGTAAATAAAAGCGAGCTATTCGAAATAAACAGACAAGATGTAATTGGCAAATTCTATTGCCCAGATTCATTGTCTAAAGTATCCTGCAACCAATCAAACAGTTCAAAAGATGAAATAGACAACATTATAAAACTCGAAATGGTGGCTGATGTACTTCAAGCCGTATTGCATGAAGATGAAAATAATTGCAAAGTTTTAGATATCACTTTGGGATACTATATAATTGTAAAATGTGAACTTATAGTACAGCTGCTAATACCAGCTTACAGCTACTGTCCAGTTCCTAAGGAACCATGCGAACCTGAGCCTGAAGAAAATGTATGCGACAAATTCAATAGATCACCAGTGCCAAAGTTTTATCCAGATCAAAACTTGAGTCCATTATTCCCTGATTCTGAAACAGATTATGAACCAGAGCACCAGACAAATTCCAAAGAAGATAATGGGTGCAATAATTGATTATAATCACAGATATATTTAAATTAAGTGCTGTACTTTATCATTTAAAACAGATTTCATAATTCTCGTTATAAAATTTTGAATAAAAATGGCCTCAGGTCTCAGTAAATTTTCTACCTTAATAGAGAAGCATATTAGTCAAATTATTAAATATTTATCTTATGGCTGTTATTGCCAATTCCCCCAGATTCCCGAGAGTGGAAGATGATAAATAATGTTACATTTATAGATAAATTTCTATAGGCTTCAGATGATAAAAAATATTCTATACGTACAAAAATTTCATCCGAACCTGAGAATCACTTGATATGCTTCTCTATTTAAGTACATATTATCTTTAGTTTTATATTTATTCTTCCAGTGTAACTACGTATTTTTTGTATTTACAAGGTTCAATTGAAGATATATTATTTATATTAATGATTACTCTATTATTATTCCTACAATCTTGAATTTCCAAAAACTTATCTTCTATACACCCATAATCCGAAATAACTCGTTGGGGATCTTTATCTACAAAATACTCAGTACCGCTGTTCATAATTATTTTAGATCTATCCATTTCAAATTTCTCCTCTGTCAATTATTTTTAAATCAACATAAAAAAATGATTTAAGAATAATATACCCTATCTGGCGTCTATATATTTTATTGTAGATATCTGTATCCTATCAATCTTCATTAAAGTGATAACATACACAATTATGCCAATCCTATAGTTACCTATTTGCAGGCAATAAGTCGAAGCACTTTATATAACTCACCTGCTTCTAATTGTCCCGGAGCAGAGGCGGATTTAGCTGATCCAAAAGTAACTGCTGAACCAAAAATTTCACCTGCTATTCGGCTGATGATACCTAATGAGCCCATAGATATAGTGATAACCGGAGTTTGGCCATGACAGCATACCATCTCATTAGTAGCAGCTAATAAATCAAGCACATCTTGGGCACTGGAAGGCATTACCGCAATTTTAGGTAAGTCCGCACCTAGATACTGCATTCTGCACATCTTTTCCACCAACGTATTCTTCTCAGGTGTATTTTCAAAATCATGGCTGGAAATAATAACTTTTATACCATGTCGGTGCACTGTACCCACCATTTCCCTCACCAATTCATCACTTCCAATGGACAATTCAATATCAACAATGTCAACATCGCCAGTAGCTGCAATTGACTCTATAAGTTTTTTATAGTATTCCACTGTAATTTTCTTTTTTCCACCTTCTTTGGCAGTTCTAAGAGTAAAGATCAGAGGAATATCACCTAAAACTTTCCTAATCTTTGCAAGGATTTTTTTCACTTTTCGAATATTATACACATCCTCATAATAATCAATTCTCCACTCCGCCAAGTCCAAATTGATTGTTTTTAAATATGTTATTTCCTCAACAATATCTTCATCATTAGAACCCATAAAAGGTACTGCAATCTTAGGAATTCCGTCTCCCAACTTCACATTTCTTACTCTCATTACATCTTTCATTTTTCTTTCCCTCTCTGTCATTATTAGCAAACTCCATCTGAACCTGAGAATCATTTGATAATTATTTTAAATAACATACTTATCCGGATCTAATATCTTTTCATAACAGTTAAATGGCTTTTCCTTTCCTAAAAAATTAATCTCCCCAATAAATTTGTAATCACACTTTTTAAATAATGAATTCATCTTTGTATTTACTGAATATGTATCAGTTTTTAAATATCTGACATTGCTTTTGAGTGCAAGTCTCTCAGCTAATTTCAGTAATTCAGTGCCAATGCCAATTCTTCTATAATTTGAGTTAACAGCCATTCTGTGAACAATCGCAGCCTCTTCATTTAATGTCCAATTTAAATCACCATATTCAGCTGGTTCCACTTTATTAATACATACAAAACCAGCTAAATGCCTTTCTCTTTCCAACACAAATAAACTCTCTTTTTGAATGTCATTTATAAAATCCTCTTTCCTTGGATAATTTTCATCCCATTGAGTATTATTGTAGGTATGCATTTCCTCAACGGTCCGTTTTATAATTTTCATTATATCCTCTATATCCCTCACATTTGCCTTTCTTATCATAATACCACTCCTCGTATAATAAGTTTATATCCAAGAAAAACTGGTTATAAACTTATCTTTTTTATAGTATAGAGGTAGGAGACATCTTTGAGGGATTCTTCCTCATCCTATTCCCATCTATACAATTAATATTTATATATTCAATAAAGGTTATCCCGTGGTATGATATCAGCAGAGTCTGATGTCCAAAGGCACTGCTTTCACTCCTTTCAGCCAACGGCTTGTTGTGTCTGCTTTTTAAGCTTTCAGCCTGGTTCATGTGGCATATTCCGCTTACACAGATGTTTCATCTCCTGTTGTAGCTCCAGCAAAAAAGCTGGCAGGGTGCATGCTGATTACGCGAGGTTGCGGTCACTATATGATGCACGGGATAAACCTTTTGCTTCAGATTTCAAAAATACTTAATCGGAAAGGATGGTGATATCATGTTAAAGATTAACTTTATGTCTACTTTGTTTGTCGGTATTGATGTCAGTTCCAAATCCAATGTTGTTTATGCAATGGATTTTTACAAAAATAAATATATACAGTCTTCTTTCTCCAACAATCAGCCTGGTGCAGATGAGCTCTCTGCTTTAATCAAAGATTGCATGGTTGCTCATTCTGATTTGAATACCATTGTGATTGCTATGGAATCTACTTCTGTTTATAACATTCACATAGCGAACCATCTTTCTACTTGCCCAATATTGCTTCCATTCAAACCTTATGTTTTCTGTCTAAATCCAAAGATGACAGCTAACTATAGGAAAGCCTTTACTGCTATGGCTAAAACGGATCCTTTGGATGCCTTTATTATTGCTGATTTTGCAAGAGCTGGTTTAATCGAAATACAGCCTTGGCGTGGAAGCCAATTTTTAGCTTTAAAACGTCTTACCAGACATCGCTTGCATCTGACAGAATGCATTACCAGAGAGAAAACATATATGGTTTCTAACTTATATCTCAAATTCAGTGAATTACAGCTCCTTAGTGGAGAAAAGCGGCCATTTAGCAACATTTATGGTGCCACTTCATCTGCTATTCTTACAGAATATTTATCTCCTCAAGAGATTATGGATGCTTCTGAAGAAGAGCTGCTTGCATTCATTGCTGAAAAAAGCAAGAACAGAATTACAGATATTTCAAAAACCACTGAGCTTTTGAAGAAAGCTGCAAAGGATTCCTATCGCCTTGACAAATGCCTTTATGAGCCTTTAAACATCTCTTTGGCAAGTTCTTTCAACTGTATTGATACTTTTAAGAAAGAAATCAAGGCTATTGATGATGCCATTGAAAAAACAATCAAAGGCATGAATCCGAATGCACTTACCATTCTCAAATCAATTAATGGTATCGGTCCTGTGTTTGCCGCTGGAATCATTGCTGAAATTGGCGATATAAATATTTTTCATTCATCTGATGCTTTAGCCAAGTATACAGGGCTTACTTGGTCAAAAAATCAGTCTGGTGATTTCGATGGAGAAGACACTTGTATGCAGAAAGCTGGTAATACTTATCTGCGTTATTATCTTGGTGAAGCCGCCAACAGTGTCAGAAGGCACATTCCTGAGTACCGGAATTACTACGCTAAAAAATACAGCGAAGTTCCGAAACATCAGCATAAAAGAGCACTTGCGTTGACATCTCGTAAATTCGTACGACTCGTTTTTGGTTTGCTGGTCAAAAACCAACTGTACACCGGTGAAAAATTAGACACCGAACTTCATATCAACTCGAACTGATATTCGATTTTTTGTCAAAAAATTCGAACGTCTATTTCGTGTACCCTTTTTTAAGAAAAACATATCGAAATCTTTTAAAAACTATCTTGACATATTACCAGATTGCTTAAAAATTTTTTGATTTTTCCCAGACACTCTCAACATTTTCCCTCATTTTTTTTGCTAATTTATAGGCTAACTTTTTTTCTCTTTCATCAAGATTGCAGAAACAAATTTGGATATATTTATTTTCTTCATCAATAATGAAAGAATATATATCCAATGCCCTTTTACTTGGATAAAGTCTCCACATCCTTTTATCCACATCGTCTCTTTTTCTATCTATATAATCAGCTTCAACGAGTTTTTGTATGGCTTTTGTAGTAGTTGTTTTATCTACTTTCAAAAGATTTGATAAATCCACCTGATTAATTCCAGGATTCTCACATATCCTGGTAAGAAACATAAATTGGCCTTTTTGCAATTTTATCTCCTTGAATTTAACATCACTCATAAAATGAATACAACGTGACAAAGCTCCTATCTCTCTCAATATACAGCTATATAAATTTGTTATATCTTTCACCTCTCATAAATACAATTGAAGTTTTCACTATAATCAGTTTATCATTTTTTAGTTGAATGTTCAACTATATTGTTCTACAGTTATAAATTGTTTAATATTGCAATTATATTTTCTTAATATTCAAAATCTTATTTTCTTGCTAATAAAATAAAGTATAATAAATATATAGAATGCATTAAATTTATATAAAAAAGGTGATCATTATGGATAAAGAAAATATTAAAGAACAGGTATTAAAAGCATATAAATTCAGACACGCTTGCAAAGAATTTGATGGTACAAAAAAGGTTTCAGATGACGATTTCAATTATATACTTGAAGTAGGCAAATTATCCCCCAGTTCTTTTGGGTTCATACCATGGAAATTTTTAATACTTCAAAATAGAGAAATCAGGCAAAAAATATCTCCTGTAAGCTGGGGTGCAAAACTCAAACTCCCTGATGCAAGTCACTTTATAGTAATACTATCGAGAAAAACACCAGATCTGATATACAACTCCAAATATATATCACATATCATGGAAGATGTCCAAAAACTTCCTCAAAATGTAATTGATCAAAGAAAAAAGGGATATGAAAACTTCCAGAAAAACGATTTTAAATTACTGGAAAGTGACAGGGCCCTGTTTGACTGGGGATGCAAGCAAACTTATATAGCTCTTGGAAATATGATGACAGCAGCTGCCCTTATAGGAATTGACTCTTGTCCTATAGAAGGATTTAACAGAGATCAGGTAGAAGAAATTCTGGCAAAAGAGGGGTTACTGAACAGAGAAAAATTTGGAGTTTCCTGTATGGTAGCTTTTGGATACAGGAAAAAGGAACCAAGGCCCAAAACCAGGCCGTCCTTGACAGATTTAGTTCAATGGATCAAGTAACATCATTTGGTATCAAAACAGCAGATTCTAATAGAATCTGCTGTTTTGATCAATCACTATTTTTATCCAATTATCTATAGTCTTCTTATCAACTCCCACAACCATATCATGATCTCATGGGGAATAAATTTGGCCACTATTCTGTGAATAAAACATACTGGTCCCGGAGTAGATACCGGCAGCCCAATCCTGCTGTCATTAAGTGCTATAGCTGCCACATTTTTTGCCCTACCTGCAAATATAAAATTTCTTATTTTTCTACCATCCCTGCTATGTTTGGCTTTGGGAATAAATTCAGTATCTTTAATCCAGTAAGGGCAGACTGCTGTCACATGAATGCCTCTCGGCAGTAATTCTATTCTCAGAGCCCTGCTGTACCTATAAAGAAATGCCTTGGTAGCAGCATATACATTCAGGTATTGAAATGGCTGAAATGCAGCTGTTGAGCATATTTCAATAATACGACTTCTCCTTTTCATGTATGGCAGCACCGCTACAGTCATATCGACAGCAGCACGACAATTCAAATCTATCATATTGTCACTGTCCAAAAGACTTATATCACTATAACTTCCAATTTTACCGAATCCAGCTGCATTTACTAGTATATCCACCTGTGGTTTTTGAGCTTTCAAATATTCTATAAAATAATCAATACTTTCTCTTTTAATAAGGTCAAGGGGCAAAAGCTCAATTGGAACGTCAACTCTGGCAGTCAATTCCTTAAGGCGTTCTTCCCGTCTGGCAATGACCCAAATTTCACTGATATTTTTCTCTTTAGAGGCAATCTGATAAACAAACTCTCTGCCAAGCCCACTTGAAGCACCGGTTACTATGGCAATTCCCATTTTATCCCCTCCTCATGATTAATATATTCTTTATTATTCTTAAAAAATTCCTGTTAGATACCATGATTCCTTCCCCATTGACACATGACTTTTACAAGGGGTATGAGACTTTTTCCCTTTTTGCTGAGAAAATATTCTACTTTAGGAGGAATCTGCATATACTGCCTTCTCAGTACAATACCTTTATTCTGCAGTTCTTTTAACTGTGAACTCAGCATTTTATGGGTAATTCCATCAATATTTTTTTTCAATACACCATATCTTACAGTTCCCATGCAAGCCAGCAAATAAATTATCTTCAATTTCCATTTCCCATTTATAATTGACAAAGTGTACTCAAAGGGCTCCTTATTTCCTACATAACAAAGCTTTTCTGACATATCATTACTCTCCTTTATGATAGTATAACACAAAAAAGTGCATACTATTATTTGTATTTATACCGGATATAATAGAGATAATCAAATTTTTAAAACTAGGAGTGATACTATGATTATCGATGGACATTCTCATCTTACTTTACCTGTGGAAGAACATATAAAAATCATGGATTGTGCGGGGGTGGACAAGACAGTGTTATTTTCCACGTCATTTCATCCTGAATTGGATAAAAATACACAGGAGGTAAAAGCCTCAATGAATTATCTCAATGAGCTGTTGGCCGGTAAAAAGGGAAATATGACAGAAATACGAAAAAAATCAATTGAAGAACTGGTAAAAGCTATTAATTTGTATCCTCATCGCTACATTGGATTTGGTGCTGTACCTCTAGGATTGGATTTGAGCACTACAAGGCAATATATCTCAGATAATATTGAGAAAAATCATCTGGCAGGAATGGGTGAATTCACCCTTGGAAGTGGACAAATTCCTCTTTTGAAAAATATCTTCAAACTATCAGGTGAATTCGGAAATCTTCCAATTTGGATACATGCTTTTTTCCCACTTACATTACAGGATATTAAAGAAGTATCCAATTTTGCACGGAAATATCTCTCTACTCCTGTTATTCTCGGACACCTGGGTGGAATCAACTGGCTTGAAACAATGGATATTGTAAAAGAAACCTCCAACTTATTTCTCGATACCTCTGCATATTACTCCACACTTGTTTTAAGAACTGTTATCAACGAATTACCTGATAAATGTATTTTTGGAGTGGACAGGCCTTTTGGTGACCTTGATCTATCCAAGGAAACCATATTGAAGGTTGCCAAGTCACAGTCCATTGCAAAAGCAGTATTGGGAGAAAATATAGCACATATACTGAAAATTTAATTTAAAGCACAAGGTACATATATGAAACATGGCTCGGTATCAAAGTAAAAATAAATAATTCTGAAAAAATAATAGACAGCCCTTCTCACAAGCTATCTATTATTTAAACAAATAAATTTTATAAAGCAGACTAATTCACCCTGTCTATTACTAATAGTGCACCATAAAAAAAAAGAGCCTATATTAAATCAGCTCTTCAACTTTTGCACCTTGTGCGATTTCTGTACGGTTTTCATTTTAAAAATGGCAGGGGTAGAAGGCTTCGAACCCTCAACCAACGGTTTTGGAGACCGCTACTCTACCAATTGAGCTATACCCCTAAGACGTTATTTATTATATAATATAAAATAGTAAATTGCAAGTTTTTTATCTCTTATAAATATTTCCCAAATTTTTAATATTGTATTTGAGAGTATCTTCATATGTAAGATCTCCGTCATAAATTTCTATTTTTACCGCCTTTATATTATAATCTTTCAATATTTCAGCATTATCTTTTAATATAGCTTCATCATTATATAAAAATATCATATTACTATTTTTTAATTTCTGCTCTAAACTTTGCTTTTCATCTGGATCTTTGGGAATTATACTGCCATTTTCCCCGGGATTTATCTCCAGAGCATTTAAATTGTTGTATTTTACAAAATAGCTCAGTTGATCTTCAGCCACAATAAAATTATAGTCACTCAGTTGATCATCTACAGATTTTAAATCATTTTTATAACTATTAAGATTCTTCAATGCTTCAGAAAAGTTCTTCTCATAAATATCCCTATTCTGTGGATCCTTGTCTTGAAGTGCATTTTTTATATTCATAAGCATTATTCTATAATTATCAATATTAGTAAAATAATATGGATTATACTTTAAAATCCTGCCATCATATTTTACTGTTTTATTATAAGTTAAAAGCTGCACTCCTCTAGAAACGTTAGTTACTCCAACTTTGTTCTTATTTAATTTATCTACAAAACTATCTATCCAAGGTTCAAAACCTGCTCCTACGTAAAAAAAGAGATCTTTTTTAGATATATTGTTTACACTATCTTCTGTAAATTTAAAATTCATTTCACCTGACCTATTATTGAACATGTATTCAACTACATGTCTATCTTTAACTATGGATTTTACCATATTGTACAAAAGTTTGTCAGTAGTTACTATATTTAATTCCACATCTTTTCTCACAGCCAATTTATTAACATTTTTATCTGTTTCATTATAATTCTTGCCACTACAGGATGCAAAAAATATTATCAAAAAAAGCATAATTAAACTTACTAATCTTTTCAAGTTTTTCACCTTTCTCCCTACATTTTAAAATAAAATAGTAGTACCTTGATCAAGTGATTCTTAAGTTCGGATAAATTAGATAATAACAAATATATTTTACATAAAGTGATCTAACATTGCAAATTACTTTTATAATTCATAAATCACTCTTTATGTGCTTAACTATAATATGTTTATCAGATCATTTTATTGTGATAGAATTATATATAGTTAATATACCACTAAATGGAGGTTTAACCATGAAAGTTAGTATCGATAAAACAATAAGATCTATGGCAATAGCTCTTGATTTAGCCCAGATAAGCTCCAATTATAACAATTTTCCGGGAAATGATCCTATTATTGAAAATATAACCAATGTAAATTATTCCGATCATAAGTTCATGCATCATTCCCAGAGAACTACATACATAGCACTTGAAATTGCAAATCAAATAAATCTAAACCAAAAATGCAAAGATAGAATCTACGTATCAGCGTTATTGCATGATATAGGGGCAGCAAACTTTCTTTATGACAAAAGCCACTCTGCCAATCTTTTTATAAAAGAGCACTGTAAAATTGGAGCTAAAATAACAGAACACTTTCCCATATTCAAGGATCTGTCCACTATAATATTATATCATCATGAAAATTTTAATGGCAGTGGACCTATGAAATTATCTGAAAATGAAATTCCCATAGAAAGTCAAGTAATAAGAATCTCCGATTTAATAGAAATATTATATAATGAAAATTTGTCTAACTTTCAACAAAAGGATAATATTATAAAATGGGTTAAAAATAATTGCAACAAAATTTTCTCCGAAACAATCGTAAGTGCTTTTTTAAAGAGTGCAATGCACGATATATTCTGGTTAAATCTTCAAAACATATCTTTTGCCAGTTTCATATTAGACAAAATGCATCCAAACCTAAACATGTTTATGGGCATAGATGAATTTGAGGATATATCCGTGATATTTGCAAATATAATAGATAATAAAAGTAAATTTACTGCAACTCACTCCAAGGGTATAGCAAATTTAGCCTACAGGGTCTCAAAACACATTGGATATCCTGTAGAAAAATGTCGTGAGATGAAAATTGCAGGTCTTCTTCACGATATAGGTAAGTTAGCTATTCCCCTATACATATTGGATAAAAACGATTCTTTGACAGATGAGGAATTTAATATAATAAAATCCCATGCTTATTACACCAAAATAATTTTAGACAGAATAGAGGATATACCCAACATAAGCGAGTGGGCATCAAATCACCATGAAAAATTAAACGGCAAGGGATATCCGCGTGGTTTAAAGTCGGATGATCTATCTGAAGAATCCAGAATTATGGCGGTATGTGATATATATCAGGCACTTACGGAAGATAGACCTTACAGAAAGGGCTTATCTTCTGTGAAAGCTTTTAGTATAATGGATAATATGGCACTTGAAAATTTTATATGTTCTAATGCACTAAATTATTTAAAAGAAGTTATATATATTTCCTCACATTCTTCTAAAAAATATATAGCAGCTTCTTGTAAGAAGAAAGATACTCGGGAGATGAAATAATTGGAATACGTTTCAAAAAGTGTGGAAGATACCATGGATTTGGGAAAAAGATTGGGAAATTTATTGAATGCCGGTGACATAATCTGTCTTAAAGGTGATCTTGGCACTGGTAAAACCTACTTTACCAAAGGTATAGCATCGGGTCTTAAAATAAACACCACTATAACAAGCCCAACTTTTACTATAGTAAATGAATATGAGGGAAGACTAAAACTCTTTCATTTTGACGTGTACAGGGTGAACGATATAGACGAAATATCATCTATAGGATTTGATGAATATATTTTCAGTTCTGCTGTAAGTGTTATAGAATGGGCTGATTATATTAAAGAACTAATACCAGAAGAATGTATATGGGTAAGTATTTATAAGATGCCAGAAAAAGGTCTTGACTTCAGAAAAATAATAATAAAACACCATGGAAATAGATATAATTATATAAAGGAGTTAAAATAGAAATATGAAAATTTTAAGTTTGGATTCTTCTACCGAATCAGCAACATGTGCTATACTGGATGAATATAAACTATTTGGTGAAATTACTTTTAATTATAAGAAACAACATTCTACAGTTCTAATGCCTATAATAGATAGACTTTTGAAAGACTTAAACATAGACATAAACTCCTTAGATGGATTTGTTGTTTCCAAAGGGCCTGGTTCCTTCACAGGTCTCAGAATTGGAGCCGCTGTAATCAAGGGACTAAGCCAGGGTACGGGAAAACCTTTTATTGGGGTATCTTCTCTAGATGCTCTAGCCTATAATTTATGCTATACTCCAGGTATTATATGCCCAATACTGGACGCTCTCAGAGGAAATGTATACACTGCAATTTATAACTTTGTCAATGATAATTTAAATATTATGAGCAGATATATGATTATCTCCATTGATGATCTAATTGATCTGCTAAATCGCCATAATAAACCTATATACTTTATAGGAGACGCCATACCAAAATTTAAGGAGAAATTAACTTCAGAGGTAAAAGATTCTCATTTTGCACCTGTGCACTTAAACTTAGTAAAAGCCTCTTCCTTAGGCGAACTAGGGTTAAAGCTCTTAATTTCTGGTCTACAAGATGATCTTTACAAATTTGCCCCTTTCTATTTGAGAAAATCCCAGGCAGAAAGAGAATATGAAAAAAAATTGGGGTCTTTTAAAAATGATTGATGTGGAAATATGTCCTTTAAAGCCAGAATATATTGACAGCGTACTTGCAATAAACAATATGTGTTTTCCCACACCCTGGTCAAGGGAATCTCTTGAAAGAGAAATTAAAAGCAATACCCTTGCTAAATACGTAGTTGCTAAAAAACTTGACATACTAATGGGGTATGCAGGTATGTGGCATATATTAGATGAAGGACACATAACAAATATAGCAGTCCATCCTGAATACAGGGGATTTGGTATTGGAAGTGCTCTGCTAGATGCACTCATAGAAATATGTAAAATTGAACTCATAACCAGCATGACTTTAGAAGTAAGAAAGTCCAACCTAATTGCTCAAAATCTCTATAAAAAATATGGATTTGTAGAAGAAGGTATAAGAAAGTCATATTATATGGACAATAAAGAAGATGCCATAATAATGTGGAAACATAATATTTAAAGGCTCATCCAGGACAAAATTTGTTTAATATGATTTACAAATCTATTAAAACAGCTGTCCTGGATAAGTTATATCCTATTTATTTAAGTACAATTCTATTATAATTTTTCTTACCTTTCCTTACAAGCATATATCCATTTTTAAAGTCATCTTCTGTAACAATAAAATTAGGATCTCCGACTTTCTTATCATTTACAGTCAGACCATTCTGATTTATAAGTCTCCTGGCCTCACTTTTAGATGGCAATATGTGCAGTTCAACTAAAAATTCCACTATAGAACACCCTAAAGAATTTTTAGTTGTTTCCACTGTAGGTATATTTCCCATATCATGACCACCAACAAACAATGTCTCTGAAGCCTTTTTAGCTTTTTCAGCCTCATCCTTTCCATGTACAAGCTTAGTAACTTCATAGGCCAAAGTTTTTTTAGCTTCATTTATCTTCTCTCCAGGAAGTGCTCCAAGTCTTTTAACTTGATCCATTGGAAGGAAAGTTAAAAGCGTCAAGCATTTTTCAACATCAGCATCATCTATATTTCTCCAATACTGATAGAAATCATAAGGTGATGTTTTTTCCTTGTCTAACCAAAGTGCTCCACCTTCAGTTTTACCCATTTTCTTGCCATCGCTTTTAGTCAAAAGCGTAAATGTCATTCCATAAGCAGGTTTATGCTCTTTTCTTCTAATCAGATCTACTCCTGCAATAATATTTGACCACTGATCATCTCCTCCAAACTGAAGTACACAATTGTACCTTCTGTTTAATTCTAAAAAATCATAAGCCTGCATTAACATATAATTGAATTCAAGAAAAGACAGTCCCTTTTGAAGCCTCTGTTTAAAACATTCCGCTGTAAGCATTTTATTTACAGAAAAATGAACTCCTACCTCTCTTAAAAAATTTATATAGTTCAGATTCAAGAGCCATTTGGCATTGTTCTCTATAATGGCCTTTCCGTCTTTTAAATCTATAAGTCTTGAAAATTGTTTTTTAAAGCATTCAACGTTATGTTGTATCTGTTCAGGAGTCAACATTTTTCTCATATCAGTTTTGCCGGTTGGATCGCCCACCATACCTGTGCCTCCACCAAGCAGAGCTATAGGTCTATGCCCTGCTTTTTGCATATAAGACATAACCATCATCTGTAAAAAATGTCCTACATGAAGGCTATCTGCGGTAGGATCAAATCCTATATAAAACGTTATTTTTTCTCTTCCCAATAATTCTCTTATCTCTTCTTCATGAGTAGTTTGTTTTATGTAACCACGTTCTAATAATATGTCATAAACATTAGTCAATCAAAATCACAACCTTTCAAATAATAAGTACAGCTGTTATAATGTATAGTATATATTCAAAGCTTATCTTTTTCAATATTTTACCCAGATATTGCAATTTTACAACATTGGCATTATTTATCACCTGATGATTTCAAAAAATTAGAGACAATAGCAATGATATTTGTCAGATAAAATATTAAGACTGGAAACCTTTCCAGTCTTAAGTATATTATAAAGATTAAATTGTTTTCGCATCAATAAGCAGCTCAATTAGGCCACATACTTCATAATAAATTCTGGTATTTTTTCCTCTTCTTCATTTATGCTTATATAAAAATTCACTCTATATTCTGCCGATAATTTTTCAATATTATAAAACAAATGCGACATATCTTCAAGATTCCCATCTATAATATTAAACAACCCATCAACAAAGATTGTATCAATATCATAGTCCTCTGAAAGTATGCCGCACAAAAAACCATAAAAAGTTTCCATCTTTTTTAATTTAAAATCACTTGTAGCTATAAACCTTATTTCCCTGTTTAATTGAAATGACGGTCGTTTGTCATCATCTACATAAACAATATGCCCCCTTCCTATATTTGCTTTTTCATTAGCCAAATTAATCAGCTCTTTTGTTTTTCCTGAACCTCTTTTGCTGCAAAACACATGAATCATTTCTATCACCCCTTAATTTAATATTTAGGTGCCATCCTTATACATAGATTATATAATGTTCAGAATATTTTTTCAACAGCTATATAATAATTTATAATAAAAATCACTACATTTTTTGCATTACCACCTCACATCATTTGAAATTTTTAATGCCGGGATAAATTACTTTAAAATTATAATTCTTCATAGAATTTATAAATTTAACCTTTCCCTTATTTTTAAACTTTTTCCGCATTCTATTAAAACCAGATGAAATATTCACAGATCTCTCTTTAGTATCAAGAGCTATTATCTTTTCATATATCCACATATTCCTATTTAAATAATTATAAAAATTTGCATTCCTTCTATTTATTAAAATACCCGGACTGGTTACCACCATGCTATTATACCCTAACACAACCTCTATTCCCCTGGAAAAATCCGAATAATCTCTATACACTATAGCTTCTCTTATTCCTTCATTTACCGCTTCCACAGGATATGATTTCACATTTATAATCTCCTTAACTGTCTCCTCTGCTTTGTCCATCATAGAGAGCAAATCCCCTTGAATTACAACAACGGATTTAAAATTTTTATTAACCTTATTGACTATTTTTATCATGTTATGGGGCACACATATATTATTAACTCTGGAGAATACCAGCAGCCCACCCAAGGTGGCCATATATTTCCCCGAATTTTTGTCCATATATATTATTGAAGCGTTCTCCATTAACTCTATTTTATTGTCATCAGTAATCTCTATTCCCTGGGATAAAAAATATCTGCGTACTATGTTATCATCTATGCAGTTCAAATCACTGTGGGGTATTGGACAAAGTTCCACATCTATAATTAGATTTTCCTGAAGAGCAGAGATTATTTCCTGTTTGCGCATAGTATCATTAGTTGAGCCTCTTCTTATATAAAAAGCTCCATTGTCTCTCATCTGGTAGGGTCTTTGGGGACTGTTATATATATTTATAACAGCTATATTTTTGTTATTATACTTTAGGATTTGGAGTGACACCGGTATTGGAGGATCAATTCTAGAACTAATTATCTGTTGTATTTTTTCCTCGCTAAAATTTATTTTATCAACACCAAGTATTCTTTTTGTTTTATCTTCAATTCCTATTATGAGGTAGCCCCTACCCCCTCTAGAATTAGCTATAGCACATATATCCTTGGCCAGTTCTTTTCTTCCACTATCATTTTCAACATTTATGCACTGTTTAAAATCCAATTTAGGTCCTTCTGATCTTTTCAACAAACTAAGAAATTTTTTTATATCCATAAAAACAACCTCAATTTTAACATATGCCTTTTATTTTTTATTATATATTACTCTTGTTAAAATTCCAAATGACTCTTACTGCTATATATTCTGTATTTCAGTTATATCAATAAATTGGGGAAAGCAATATTCTTCTAAAACATTGCTTTTTTATTAGAATATGGTATAATGTGAATAGAGTTTTACTCTAATTATAATTTATGTATATTAGGTCAAATTTTTTCAAGGTACTATATTCTCCTTAACCCTAGGAGGTAGATTATCAAGAATAAAATTAGTCCTGGTTAAGGAGGTTTATTTAAATGGCAGATAAGACAATCATATGTAAGGACTGTGGAAAGGAATTCGTGTTTACTGAAGGTGAACAGGAATTTTATAAAGAAAAAGGATTTGAAAATGACCCTGTAAGATGCCCAGAATGTAGAAAGAAGAGAAAAGCGGAGAAAAACAGAATGAGAAGATAAATAAAGAGAGGTTTATCCTCTCTTTTACTTATTTACCGTCAGCAACTTAGCTGCATAATTCCCAACATTTCTATTTTACCAAATTTACTCTTTTTAAAACTTTTGCCAGTGGAAGTGCTATAGCCATTCCCACAATGCTCTGTGCAATATTTCCCGGAATTTCTGCCGCTGATAATACAAGTGCCTGGGAGAAACCTATATTGGTTATGTAATGCATCATTAAAACTCCGGCTGTATAATACGCTGCTATCATCCAGACGCAAGCCATAGCAAATGCTAGTACATTATTCCACAGCTTTTCCCCATTATATTTTCCTCTATAGGCAATTGCTGCCGCAATCCACGCCATAATACCCTTTATAAAAAAAGTAAAGGGCGCCCAAATAGCATAAGGTGAAAGAATATCAAATAAACTCATTCCTATAGCAGCTGAAAAAAAACCTTTTTTTCTTCCCAAAAGTACTGCTGCTAAAAGTACCATGCTGTCTCCCAGATGTACGACTCCCCTAAACACAACTCCTGTCGGTATATTGATTACAGCTGTAGCAATATAGGTTACCGCTGCCATAAGTGCTACTTGAATGATATCTCGAACTTTTAGATCACTAATGCTTAATTTTTTTTGTTCCATTACGGTCAATCCTTTCTCTAATTATAAGTTAGTACTATTATATTTTTGTTTACAAAAAAGTCAAAATGTATGGGTACAATTTTATTTTATAATAACTTTGCTCAATAAGGGTAATAATATATATTGAATAATAGATTTAAGAGGAGGAAACAATGACATTTTTCAAATGGCTTTGTAATCTTATAGTTATATTATTTTTCATAGGATTAATGTTAAGAATAGGAGCAATATCTATAAACATTTTGCTTTTAATATGTATCTCTGTCTTTACATTGGATCTATTAGTTACCAGGAAAAAACACACATAAATTTACAATTTTTTATGATTTTCACCAACCTCTCTATGTACTTTAAAAAACAGTAAGTATATGCGAATATCTTATATACTTACTGTTTTACTCATGATATAATTTATCTTGTACATAGGGAGGTTATAATTTTATGCAAAAATTAGTAGAAAAAAAAATATGGAGAAGAGCAAAATATATATGCCTAGAACTTCTGGAACTATTAAAAAGGTACTATTTTGTGCTTATAGGTTTATTTTTTTTACACAGAGCCCTGCACATAGCACCTTATTCATCCATCAGTCTAACCAGCAAAATATATTTATTTATGCTTGCTTTAATATGTTTTACTGTTTATAAAGACATTAGACACGATGTTAAATTAATTCCATTTCTATTAATATGTACTGTTTTTTTCCTGTTTATATTTTATATAAATAAACATGGATATGGATTCTGGGGTAAAATGTTACGATGGCAGATTAAAAAAGATATAATAGTAAATCTAAATCCCATTTTCAGCAGTATACCTTTTAATGATGGAAGTTTTGCAAGAGTATATAAATCAGAAACTCTAACCTGGTTTTTCAGAATGGTATACAACAATGGTTTTGTACTTCCCGTTCTATTGGCATTATACAGATCTGCATTAATTATGGATTTAAAAAAGATGCTTCGTTATACATTATCCGCCCATGTTCTGCAAATATTCTTGATAACTCCATTTTACCTTACCTTTCACCTGCAAGAGGTATGGTATGTACTTGGACAACCTGATGGACTGGCCAGACACTTAAGTTCTAAAGCTGCTGCTGGAATTACACTCAATTGTTTTCCTTCTATGCATACATCTATATGCTTTGCCATGTTCTTATTGGCACTTAGGGAAAGAAATAAAATATTCAAATTTATCTTTGGATTTTTTTGCCTGAGCGTAATATATTCAACCCTGTATCTTGAAATTCACTGGGTAATAGACATAATTGCCGGTATGATTTTGGCATATGTAACTGTAAAATTGTCAGATTTTATATTGGACAAGACTAAAATATTATTTGAAAAACCTTTAAATATATTCTACTACAAAAATAGAAAACCTATTTATGTTAATAATTATTATTTGTACACCATGAAAAACTAATTTGTTTTTAAAATACACTTGTCAACACTATATTTATCTGAAGTTGACATTAATATATAATAAAGTTAAAATCAGTAATGGAACTAACTAATAGAGAGAATAGGAGAGAAAATGTAGTGGCAGACTTAAGAAAAGAGATAGAAAAAAGAAGAACTTTCGCAATAATATCTCACCCGGACGCTGGTAAAACAACCCTTACTGAAAAGCTGCTATTATACGGTGGTGCCATAAGACTTGCAGGTTCAGTTAAGGCTAGAAAAGCTACAAAACATGCAGTATCAGACTGGATGGACATTGAGAAAAAGAGAGGAATTTCTGTAACTTCATCAGTAATGCAATTCAATTACGATAATTACTGTATAAATATACTGGATACACCAGGACATCAGGATTTTAGTGAGGATACATATAGAACTTTAATGGCTGCAGACAGTGCTGTAATGGTTATTGATGCTGCAAAGGGAGTTGAAGCCCAGACTAAAAAACTTTTTAATGTATGCAGTTTGAGAGGAATTCCCATATTTACATTCATAAATAAGATGGATAGAGAAAGCAAAGATCCTTTTGAACTAATGGAGGACATAGAAAATGTACTTGGTATAAAATCTTACCCAATGAACTGGCCCATAGGATCCGGTAAAGATTTTAAAGGTATATATGACAGAAAAAAAAATTTAATAGAAGTTTTCAATGGAGGCAATCATGGTCAAACTGCAGTAACATCTGTAGAAGGTACGGTGGAAGATGCCGTATTTAAGGATCTTCTGGGAGAACCTCTCCACAAAAAGCTTCAGGAAGATATAGAACTTTTGGATATAGCTGGAGATAAATTTAATATGAAAGAAGTTAGAAAGGGTATGCTTACTCCCGTGTTTTTCGGCAGTGCCCTTACAAATTTCGGGGTAGAGCCCTTCTTAAAAGAATTTTTAAATTTAACCTCACCGCCATTGCCCAGAAAATCTGACATTGGGGAAATAGACGCTTTTGATCCCAGGTTCTCAGCCTTTGTATTTAAAATACAGGCCAATATGAATCCCTCTCATAGAGATAGAATTGCATTTATGAGAATATGCTCTGGGAAATTCAAAAAAGGAATGGAAGTATTTCACATACAGGGAAAAAGTAAAGTCAAACTCTCCCAACCACAGCAATTTTTAGCTCAGGACAGAGAAATAGTAGAAGAAGCATATGCCGGGGACATAATAGGTGTATTTGATCCAGGGATTTACAGTATAGGAGATACCCTCTGTTCTCCTGATAAAAAATTTAAATTTGAAAGTATTCCCGTTTTCGCACCCGAACATTTCGCCAGAGTTAAAACCATAGATACCATGAAAAGAAAACAGTTTATAAAGGGAATAACAGAGATCTCACAGGAAGGTGCAATTCAAGTATTTAAGGAATTAAATATAGGCATTGAGGAAATCATCATAGGTGTAGTGGGATTACTCCAGTTTGAAGTATTAGAATATAGGATGAAAAGTGAATACAATGTGGATATAAAAATAGATGTCTTACCTTACAGAGCTATAAGGTGGATAGAGAACTCTAAAACAGCATTAGAAAATTTAATTTTAACAAGTGATACAAAAAAAGTAAAGGACTTAAAGGGAAGAGATATATTGATATTTCAAAGTGAATGGAATATCAGCTGGGCACTGGAACACAACAAGGGCCTTGAACTGTCAGATATAGGAAAAGTAGAATAAATAACTTTTATCAAGGGCAAATTAGATGCTGTTTTACAGCGGTAATTTGCCCTTAATTTATTGTACCTAAAATTCATATACCAGATCTTTTATTTTGACACAGGTATGAATCCTATTTTTTTCTGCATTTTCCTCAAGACTTTACTGGACACATAGTATGCTTTTTCTGCACCCTTCTTATATATTTCCTCCAGATATTTTTTATTCTCAAGAAATTCATTTACTTTGTTCTGTATGGGAGAAAGTTCTCTTATCAAGGCTTCTGCTACATCATTTTTAAATTCGGCATAACCTTTTCCCTTATATTTAGCTTCTATTTCACCATGACTCATTCCAGCAGCTGCAACCAATATATTTATGAGATTTTTCACACCCGGCTGATCATCTGTGTATTTCACCACACCTACACTGTCCGTAATACACCTACTTATCTTTCTTCTTATCACTTCAGGAGGATCCATAATCAGTATGTAACTGTTAGGATTGCTGGATGACTTAGACATTTTTTTTGTAGGATCCTGCAGATCCATTATCTTGGATCCTCCTTCTGGTATATACCCCTCCGGTAAAGTAAACGTAGGACTATAGGCATTATTAAATCTTTCAGCTATATCCCTAGTAATTTCAATGTGTTGAGTCTGATCTTTTCCTACAGGTACAAGATCTGCATTGTAAAGCAATATATCTGCGGCCATCAGTACAGGGTAATTGAGGAGTCCTGCACTTACACCCTCTGCCGTATCCCCATACTTTTTGGCCTTGCTTTTATACTGAGTCATTCTCTCAAGCTCTCCCACATAAGTAAAACAGTTTAAAAGCCATGCTGCTTCACTATGAGTAGGAACATGAGATTGAATAAATATGGTATTTTTCTCAGGGTCTATGCCTGCAGCCAGATATATGGCCAGTACTTCAAGTGTCCTTCTTCTCAAATCCTTTGGTTCCTGCCTTACAGTTATGGCATGTAGATCCACCACACAAAAATAACAGTCGTATTTATCCTGAAGCTTTACCCAGTTCTTCAAGGCTCCAAAATAATTTCCTATGGTTAAATTTCCCGAAGGTTGAATTCCACTAAATATTACTTTTTTCTTATTTTCCATAATTTTACCTCCAAATATTACAATATTTTTGATTGATAAAAAGCGCCCTATGATTTAAATCATAGGGCGCTTTTAACGCTGTACCACCTAAATTCAAGAAGCTCAAAGAACCTTCTCCTCAAAATGGATCACAAAATCCTATCTCATAACGCAAGAATTACGGTTAAAACTACTAAAAATTAATTTAATTCATTTTACTCCTCTGGAACCCATTCAATTTAAGCATAATTATTGTACTTTCACCATATACAACTCTCTATAAATCTGTTTTTAAATTTACTTGCTTCCCTTCAAAGGATTTAATTTATATTAAATATTATTATATATTTTACTATAAATATTCTAAAATTACCATAGTAATTTATTTTATTATAAAAACCTCCCCAAATTTATGGGGAGGCTGGAACAAAATACGGTATTATTTTTTCCAAAGTCCATGCAAATTACAATATTCTCTTGCCATTACAACTTTTTCATCCAGTTTAAATGTAGCTTCCGGTTTTTCACCTGGTTTCAAATATTTTCTATAGATTTTATTTTCAGTATGGACTTCGATCCACTGAATATAATGTTCTGGTGTCATAGGATGTTCAACTGATCCAACTTTAACTTTTACTCCGCCATCTATTTCTTCAATTACAGGTACATGTTTTTCAAGAGCAGCATCCACAGTATTCTCCTCTATCAATTTCATGGGTTTGCCACAACATACTAAAGTTCCACCACCTTTATAGAGAACCTCCACTATATTGCCACATACTTCACATTTGTAAACTTGTTTGACTTCTATCATGATCAATTCCTCCTATTAATATTATTATATAATATAAATTCTCTATACATAGTAGAAAACCCTTCTAAAAATTTTATATTTTATATATTTATTTTAACACTATGCTGTCCATGCTTAAAAAATGGTATTATTCCATCCTCAATTTTATCACCATCAACCCATGTTCCCTTTTCCTTTTCCCTGATCACCTGTATATCATAGACACAATCATCTCTGTTATATCGTATGCTGTAATCTTTCCATTCCTCTGGCACGGAAGGCGTTATGACAAAGCCTCTGTTTTCCTTAAATGTCATTCCGAGTATGGTCTCTACACCTGCTCTATAAAGCCATCCTGCCGCCCCTGTATACCAGCTCCATCCTCCTCTCCCCACATAGGGCTCTACTGCATACACATCTGCTGCCACCACATAAGGTTCTACCTTATAGACATGACAATTCAAATAATCTTTAGCATGGTTTATAGGGTTTATCATAGAAAAAGTTCTATAGGCTTTCTCCCTATCTCCTATTTTAGCAAAAGCCATAATGGACCATATGGCTGCATGGGTATACTGTCCTCCATTTTCTCTTACTCCAGGTATATATCCTTTAATATATCCTGGTTCCAGAGAGGATTTGTCAAAAGCCGGTGTAAGCAGCAATATGATACCCTTATCCTTTTTTATAAGATTCCTGTCCAGGGCATGAACTGCCTCTTTAGCTCTGGATTCCTTTGCAGCTCCAGATATAACTGCCCAGGATTGAGAAATTGAATCAATCTGACATTCTTCATTTTTCACAGACCCAAGCGGAGTTCCATCGTCAAAATAAGCTCTTTTATACCAGCTTCCATCCCAGGCATTTTTCTCTAGATTTTCCTTTATAAATTCCTTTAATTTAGAGTATTTTATGATCTTTTCTTCATCCTTCATAAATTTGCACAGCGGAATGAGCTTATCCAATATACTGTATAAAAACCATCCCAGCCACACACTTTCTCCCTTTCCTTTATTTCCCACGGTATTCATTCCATCATTCCAGTCTCCTGAACCCATGAGTGGAATATTATGCTCTCCAAATCTACATGATTTTTCAATAGCTCTTATACAGTGATCATAAATAGTTCCACTTTCCTCGGATACGGGGGATATACTGTATCTTTCATATTCATCATCTTTTAACTGACTGTCATTAAGATATGGTACCGCTTCATTCAATATGCTATAATCTCCCGTATTCTTTATATAATCCTCCACTACATAGGGCATCCAAAGCAAATCATCGGAAAACTTGGTCCTAATGCCACTTCCTACATACGGGTGCCACCAATGCTGAACATCCCCTTCTAGATACTGTCTGGATGCACTGTAAATTATGTGCTCCCTGGTTATATCAGGACGTATATAGGATATAGCACTTACATCCTGAAGCTGATCCCTAAAGCCATAGGCACCCCCAGATTGATAGAACGCAGTCCTGGACCAGTACCTGCAGGATATCACCTGATACATAAGCCATCCATTTAACATTATATTCATTGAATCGTCAGGAGTATTGACCTGTATAGTTTCAAGTGTACTTTTCCAATAATCCTGGCTGTTTTTTAACTCCTGCTGAATGCTTCCGGCATTACTGTACTTCTCTATGACTCTGTTGATTTCCTCAAAATTATCCTCCTGCCCAAAAAGAACAATAATTTCCCCTTCTGAGTTGGCATCTAATTCCACTTTTACATTTTGAGCCATACAGGGATCAAATCCAGCTCCCACCGTATTAGAAAGGTTTTTAAGGCAGAGTCCTTCAGGTCTCCATACGTTCCCCTGGCGCCCTATAAATTCCGTTCTAACACCTGTATAGGACATCTGCTTGCCCCCCAATATCTTCAAATAACATATTCCATCTTTGAAATACTGGCTATATGGATTCTTAGCATATATATACTCATGCTCCTTGTCAACTCCAGTATATATATACTGCGCAGTTTGCTCATGGCAGACCCCTAATACCAATTTTGCATAGTAGATTATTGAAAGTATCCTTTTCCTCTTACCTATGTTATGCAGTTTTATCCTGCACACCTTCACACTGTCCTCTATGTCTGCAAACACAGTCATTTGACCCACTATTTGGTCTGCTTCATGTTTAAAAATAGAATAGCCAAAACCATGCTCTATTACATATTGTCCCGAATCCCTTACAGGTCCAGGAGATATACTCCATATATGTCCCGTTTCTTCATCTTTTACATATAAACTTTCAGCCTCGCCATCCATCACAGGATCATTTGACCATTCTGTAAGTTTGTTTTCCCTGCTGTTTTTATTCCAGGTATAGGATATACCACTTTCAGAAATATGAAATCCAAATCTCCTATTAGAAATAACATTTATCCACGGCGCAGGAGTATTGCTATAATTTTTCAACACTATTATATAGGACTTTCCATCCTTTGAAAAACCACCTATGTCATTAAAATATCGAAGAAGAGGAATTTCAAAACTGTAGGAGGAAATTACCTTTCCATTTTTATTATAGACAAAATCACCAAGATTTCTCACCCTTTCATCTTCTAGAGAATCCATACTACACATAAACTGCTTAAACAATTCTCCCTCTTGACCGTCTATTACAAATCTGGACACAGCCTTTAGAAAATTCACATCTTCCTCCTTTACTTCACTTTTATTTAAAATGAATACCCTTCCATCCTTATTTCTTCTGATTCTAGATAAACTATTATTTACAATATCTCTCAATTTGTTTTGGAGAGGCTGCATATAAGAGCTATCTTCCAGATTTAATAAAACCAAATCCACTGATAGGTTTTTCAAAGTCCAATACTCCTGAGCACGCAAAAGCTGTCTTACAAAATCTATATTGCTCTCATCTCTTATAATAAGAAGAACTATAGGTAAATCTCCTGAAATTCCGTAAGGCCACAATGCAGACTGACTTTTTTTCATATTGACTATATATTTGTATCTATTTTGAAATAGATCACTTAAAAACAAAATTTTTGAGGCTATCTTCTGGTACACATTTATCTGGTTTGATGTTATTCCAAGATATTTCATCTCCAGCTGAGCTTCAGTCCATGAAAGTTGAAACATTCTATTCACATTGCACATATCACCATATTTATTTGCCAGTTTAACTGCATTTTCCTTAGAATCTGCCAGCATAGTGCTATAAGCTACCTTCCCAGTCCTACCAGGCTCTATCCTTATTCTAACTCTCAAACTTATTATAGGATCAATCACCGCTCCTACCGATTTTGTAAGCTGTACATCATTATCCATTGCCCTTGGATTCACGAGATTTCTACCCCTCCCTATAAAATTATCCCTATTGGTTTCATATTGAATGGTACCTGCCCGTTCACCTTCTACTGCTATAGTTTGTACAAGCCATTTTTTCTGTTCTCCTGCATTTCTGGATCTTCTACCGGCAATAATGCAGGTTGGATTTTGGATGAATTCAGTTTGTATAAATAATTTTCCAAAAGCAGGATGAACCAAATCCGCATTGTAAGAAGATAGAGTCACTTCCAAATAACTGGTTATCTCCACTTCCCTTACAGAATTGCTCATATTTGTGATAGAAATCTTTCTTATTTCTCCACTGTCCTCATGGGATACGGTGATCTTCATATGGGTTCTTAAATTTCCATCTTTCCTTTTAAATTCTGATTTATCTGGCGAAAACACAACCTCATACTCCTCAGGTATACCTTTGCAGGGTTCATAGGCAGCACTCCAGTATTCATTGGAATTTATATTTTTTATATAAAAAAACATTCCAGTATCATTCGTAACCACATCTTCACGATATCTATATAACATAGTATCTTCCATTTTGCTGTATCCGCTGCCGCTGTTCGTTATCATTAAAGAATATCTTCCACTGGAAATTACATTTACCTCCGGTACATCTGTCTTCGCATTATTATATTTTCTTGTAATTACGTTCTCATTTTGAAAAACTGTCTTAGGCTTTCCAGTATCCTGCTTCCTATCATAAATAACATTCTTAGAACTTTTTTCCTGTAGTAAAAGTTCCACAGCTCTTACCCTCGGCACTCTATGAAATCTTTCTTGAAGTATATTCTCCCTTAGAATATTGTCCAATGACATAAAACTCATGCCTTCATGATGTACCATAAAACACTTCACCAGTTTATTTTTTTTGTTTTTTGAAAATCTTTTTCGAGTATAATCTATAGCATCATAAAAGCCATATTTCCCCTCGGCCTTCAATTTGATAATAGATTTTACATTATTTAAGGCATTTTTAAAATCTACCTGAAGGGCCATAATAGAAGCATAAGGTGCAATCACCAATTCATTAACAAGACCCCTCTTTAGTCCGATGCCCGGAACGCCAAATGCCTTATACTGATACACAGAATTCAAATCAAAATCATAATAGGCAGATTCTGAAATGCCCCAAGGTACATGCTTACTATCGGCATACCTTTTTTGTGCTTCAACTATATATTTATAAGTGTCACTCAATAAAGTTCCTGGAAAATTTTTCATAATTATCAGCGGCATCAGATACTCAAACATAGTTCCAGACCAGGATACCAGAGCTTTACCTCCTCCAGCATAGGTCATAGCCCTTCCTAAGTTAAACCAATGAGATTTTTCTACCTGACCTTTAGCTATAGCTACAAAGCTTGCTTGCCTGGCTTCTGATGCAAGAAGATCATAATAATTATTACCTATAATATTATTTTCCACATCGTAACCAATGGCAAAAAGACGCCTTTTTTTATCATATAATATACTAAAATCATGCTCTTCACCCATCTTTACAAGTTTTTCTTTTACATCCTTGAGTCTCAAAAGAAGATCATCTGCTTTTAGCTTGGTGATATTCAGCATGTTTTTCAGATCACCTATGTTCTCATTCATGTTTTTATCGTGATTTTCAAATCCAAGGTGAGCTAATCTATCAATTGTACTGGATAATTCTTTCAATGATATTTTATTAGCTAGTTTATCTAATTCTCCCTTAAAAGCTTCAAATCTTTCATCTCCGCTTACAAGATCAATCCAGGGGAAAAATTCATCTAATTCTTTCTGAAAGTGTGAGGCCATATATTTAACCTTCTCATTCCAATACAGATCGCCATAATTTTCATTGATTTCACAGGATTTTTTTATAATGGATCTCAAATAATCTTTAAGAGAATATATATTAAATTCATTTTCTGACTCCATAAAATTTTCATATATTCTTGGAACCTTAAATTCTTTAGCTATTTCCTCCTGAGCCAACCTCAAGGTATCCTTTAGCCCAAAGCTTAAATTCTTATTTACAAGTGGGCAATTCAAATACTCCTCCAGAGCTTCTATCGTAACCCATATATACCCTACCAAATTCCCACTATCTACTGTGGATATATATCTGGATCCAAGAGGTTTCTTAGTCTTTATATCATACCAATTGTAAAAATGTCCTCGATGCTTTTCCAGAGATCCCATATTTAAAATTATATTTTCAAGTCTGTATTCAACTTCTTTTATTCCCACATATCCTAAATCGTAAGCTACTATATTTGATGTAATGCCCATAGCCATATTAGTGGGAGAAGTTCTATAAGCCAGGCCTTTATACGGCTCTTCTTGATAATTATCTGGAGGAAGCCAATTATTTTCAGGCAGTGTGAAATCTTCAAAATAAGCCCAAATCTTCCTGCTTATCCTCCCCAGCAGTTTCTTTTCCTCATACTTCATCTGTATCTTTTCATCATTTTTTTCTTCTCTGCTTACACTAAATGCCATCCAGGGTGCTAAAAACCAGATTATACAAAAAGGCAGCATAAAAAATAAAGTATCAACACCTCTTCTAAAAGCTAGAAAAGCTATAATTACGCTAATGGCACTGCAGATCCACATTGATCTTAAATACCCCTTAAATGTTTTTGAAGAGGCAGCTTCCGCATCTGCCGCCGTTTGCCACTGAAGTAAATTTCTCTTACTTATAGACATTCTGTAAATTGTCCTTATTATGGCATCTAACATCAAATAGGCCTGATAGGGTAAAAAACTCAATATAAGAAAGAATTGTTCTACCGCATTTCTGAAATTTACCATATTACCTGATAGACTTATCCCCTTTACAGGAGATACCACAGCCTCTGATACATCAAAAAATATAGGACACAATAGTGAAATCAACGCCATAACCAGTAAATTGTCCGGGGTTTGAAATAAAGTCAAAGCTGCTGCAATAAGTATCATTATACCCGGCTGCACAGTACTTCTCCTCAAATTGTCAAATATTTTCCACCTGGACAATTTATTCAGAGGACTTTTTTTAAAAATCCATGGTATCAATTGCCAGTCCCCTCTGACCCACCTGTGAAGCCTTTTACAACTTGAATTATAATAAGCAGGATATCCATCAATAAGCTCTATATCAGTCACAAGGGCCGCCCTTACGTAAGAACCTTCTAACAGGTCATGACTCAGTACTGTATTTTCAGGTATTTCATCCTTCAGAACTGTATTAAAAATATCTACATCATAAATTCCCTTTCCCGTAAATATGCCCTCATCGAACAGATCTTCATACACATCAGAGATAGCTGTAGTATATACATCTATGCCAGTCTGCCCAGAAAAAATGCTTGAATAAAAAGTTTTATTTGCACTTACTACGCCTACACTTATCCTCGGCTGCATCAGTCCATGCCCTCTTATTATTTTTTTATTATTCAGATAGGGAACATTTAGAGGATGTGCCATAGCTCCTATAAGCAATTTAGCCGTATCTTTTGGAAGTATAGTATCTGCATCCAGGGTTATTACATATTTTACCTTATATAAATTGCCTATATCTCCGCTTACAATATCATAACTAGTAGTTTTGTCACCCCTTATGAGAGCATTGAACTCCATTAATTTGCCCCGTTTTCTCTCCCATCCCATCCACTTTTTTTCTCTTTCATTGTATTCTCTGCACCTGCTCAAAAAGTAGAATTTATCTTTTCCCTGTTCTCCATATTTTTCATTGAGTTTTTTTATTTCATCCAGTGCAGTATCCACTATAATTTTATCCTTATAATCTTCCTTTTCAGTACTATCCTTAAAATCTTCAAGAAGTACAAAATACAAATTTTTTTCTTTATTTGCCAAATAGTACACTTCCAAGTTGCCAATAAGCTCCTTCATCCTATGAGCCTTGCTTGTAAGGGTAGGTATTACTACAGCAGTGCTGAATTCTTCCGGTATGCCCTGCTTAAATTCTATTTTTGGTATAAACCTGGGTTCTGAAAGCTTATTTATACTCCAATTAAATATAGATATAAATATCTCACTGCTTGGTATTAAAAGAACAAGCATTTCTATTATGTATTTCCACAAAGGCAGATTTTCAAAATAAAAATTTATTCCGCTAACTAAAACATCTAAAAAAATAGTTCCCAATACTATGCTTCCTATATAAAAGTTAGGAGTCATATTATTGGCGATCTTAAAATCAACTTCTCTATACTCCTCGCCGCTGGATTTTATTTTTTTCTTTAAACAATATGTGCCGCTATCTATTAAATAATATCCTACATGCTTCTCATACTTTTTTGCAGTTTCAAGAGCTTCTCCAGCACATTCCACTGCCTTTTTTGCTATGAAAGATTCCGGTACGTTTATAGCCTTGGATAATTTTTCTATTCTATGTCTATAATAATCTTTCGAGCAAAAATCCATTTTACTATAAATTCCCGCAGGATCCTTTTTTAAAATCCGTTCCACATAACTTAAGCGTTCAAAATTTTCTTTCCAGTTCAGACCACATACTTCTCTTATTCCCTTAATTGAATTTTCCATTAAAACCTGATATATTCCCTGTTTCTGATGATCGATATTTACCATTCTCTTCACGCTGCTGTCTTCTTTATCCAGCTCTTCATCTATCCAATTATATACTTCAATGTACCCTATAAAATTATCTCTCAATACCCTTATAAATTTTTCTGTAAAATGAGAGGTAAATCTTATTTTTTCTCTCTTTAACTTTTCTATCTCCTCATTGACGTTTTTCCCTGAGTTCATAATTCTTTCTGCTACAACTTCAGCTCTATTTCTCTCTTTTTGCATGAAAACTATACTATCCGTTATATTACTGATATTTTGAAGCAGGGCTATTCTTATCATTACAGGCAGTGCCCAGAGTTCAGAATTTTTCAATACTTTATTTTCTTCATATGAATTTATAAAATCCTCTATGGTATCTTCATCCACAGCGCCATAAGTATGAGATAACATTTCTTTGGCAATATAATATATCCTGGGATATCCTTTCATAATGCCTTCCTTTATTACCGGAAGATTTCTATAATAGCTTTCCGTCATATTTGCCTTTATATCTTTATATTCCTTTTTTATCAGATATAAATTATCCAAGAGCCATTCAGCACAAGAGGCCACTTCTATTTTCCCCTTAATCTCGCTCTCAAAAAAATCACATCCGTCTAAAATACTTTTATATTCTCTATTCAAACTTCGCATCAGCTTTTTTTTACAGCTTCTTTTTCTATCAGCTGCTGGAATAACAGCTATTTCCCTGGCATATTTTTTTAATTCCTCTTTACTCATATTAAAAGCAAGGACGTTATCCCCTGCATTGTGATCTGTATTTTCACATCTATTTAAAACTCTATAAATCATTACAATTACCATAATTATAGCTATACTTATAATATAAAGCATAAAAAAATCCATCCTTTCCTGCGAAAAAGAATTTATGTAATATTTATTGTTTCCAATAAAACACAAAATATTAATTCACAGAAGGGATAGATTTAAATTAAATCATTATTTCATTCTCTATCATTTCATCAAAGCTCTGCCTTTTGGAAATCAGCCTGGCCTCTCCATCCTTTACTAAAACTGCTGCCGGAATCGGAACTTTATTGTAATTACTTGCCATGGAATAACAATATGCCCCTGTGGTAAACACCGCCAGAATATCCCCTGTTTCAGGCTTTGGAAGCTTCACGTCCTTTATTAATATGTCTCCGGACTCACAGCACTTTCCTCCTACGGTCACAGTTTCCTCACAGCTATCCTGAATCCTATTTGCTATGGCACATTCGTAGTGAGCCCTGTAAAGAGCCGGTCTTATATTATCCGCCATACCTCCGTCTACAAATATATATTTTCTTATACCCGGAATATTTTTTATAGCGCCTACAGTATAAAGAGTAGTTCCAGCATTACCTATTATGGATCTCCCGGGTTCTATTATCAGTGCTGGAAGCTTTATATTAAGTTTTTTGGAATCCGCCCTAGCTTTCACCAATATGGCATTACAAAAATCCTCTATAGATTTGGGGTTGTCCCCTTTATTATAGTATACTCCAAACCCTCCCCCTAGGTTTAATTCTTCTACTTCATAACCCGTTTCGTCTTTTATTCTTTTCACTAAATTCAACATGATTTCAACTTCATCTTCATAGGGCTTTATTTCAAATATCTCAGAACCAATATGACAGTGAACGCCTACAAATTTTAGATTGGACATATCCATGGCTTTTTTTATAAATTCCATGGTTTCACCATTTAACATGGTAAATCCAAATTTAGAATCAACCTGCCCAGTTTTTATATATTCGTGGGTATGGGCTTCTATCCCCGGAGTCACTCTGAGGAGTACCTTTTGTACTCTATCTTTTTTCTGTGCTATAAAATTTATTTTTTCCATTTCACAGAGATTATCCACCACAAATTTTCCCACTTTAAAATCTATTCCCATTTCAATTTCCTCTGGTGTTTTGTTATTTCCATGAAAATAAACCTTTTCCATTGGAAAACCACTTTTAAAAGCTGTGTAAAGTTCTCCACCTGATACTACATCCAAATACAATCCTTCACTGTCTATTATCCTGCACATGGCCAAAGTTAAAAATGCCTTTCCAGCATAGGTTATCTTATTATTCCTATCTCCTTCAAAAGCTCTATAATATCTTCTACATTTATCCCTGACTAAATCTTCATCTATTACATAAAGAGGAGTTTTAAACCTCCCTGCCAGATCCTCTGCACTTATTCCTCCAATATACAAAACATTATCCTTGACTTTCATGTTCCCAAATAACCTCATACTGGCTTCCTCCTAAAAGTTTTCGCATAACCATTATAAGTTAAATTCCCTGGCTATAACATTTATTGTCTTGAGCTTATCCTTCTGCTTTATAGCACAAGTAATTCTTATCTCAGAAGTAGTTATCATCTTTACCGCTATGTTATTTTGTCTAAATAGTTTAAACATTTTGGCAACCACTCCTGATGTGGTCTTCATTCCTATACCAACTATAGAAAATTTAGTTATGTCTTCATCTATATCAACTTGTACCTTGCCCTTCGAATAAGACTTTAAAATACTCAAACATTCCTTTAAATCTTCCTTAGGTATAGTAAAAGATACGTTCACCTTGTTATCTATAGGTGCTGTCTGGCTTATCATATCCACATTTATTTTTTTGTCAGCTACCTTTTCAAACAAGTTGGCAATAATATTTATATCATTGTCAATGTTTCTCACTGTAACCGCTACATCATCATCACTAGTAGCCAGCCCCGTCACTGGCTTGCTTTCCAAATTCATATCATCTACCCCCTTAATAACTGTTCCTCTTATATCACTATTACTTAATCCCACATATACAGGTATATCATATTTTTGTGCAAGTTCTATGGATCTAGAATGCATGACCCTGGCACCCAGACTTGAAAGCTCAAGCATTTCCTCATAATCTATTTCATCCAATTTTTTAGCATCCTTATATTCCCTCGGATCCACACTGTATATTCCATCCACATCAGTGTAAATTTCGCATGTCCCATTTAATTTTACCGCTATAGCTACAGCTGTAGTGTCAGAGCCTCCCCTTCCAAGAGTAGTGACATCGCCTTCAGTATTTACACCTTGAAATCCAGCTGCAATTACAACTTTCCCATTATCTAAAGCTCTTTTTATCTTATCCTCGTCTATATCATCTATAAGAGATTTGCCATATTGTCCGCTGGTTTTTATACTGATTTGATAAGCCGTATAACTTACAGCATCATATCCCAAATCCTTGATAGCCATAGCAAGCAGTGCGCAAGATCTCATTTCTCCTGTAGATAAAAGCGCATCCAATTCTCTTTTATCCGGATTTTCCGTAATTTTTTTAGCCAGCGCTATAAGATTATCCGTAGTATCTCCCATTGCTGATACTACAACTACCAATTTATTGCCTGCTTCAACTTTATTTACTACCGACCTAGCTACAGCTTTTATTTTTTCCGGAGTTCCCACAGAACTACCTCCATATTTTTGAACAATGATTGCCATAATACTCCTCCCTAAAATTATTATAAAAAATAAGTACAGCAAAGGGACACACCTATACTGTACAGATATACATGGTTGTGTACCTTTGTAGCTCTCCACTAAAATAGTCTTACCCAATTCCATCAATGAAAATACACCAATTATTACATATTTTAGTGACAGCTTTATATATATTTTATACAAAGCCAAAATCAGTTCCGCCAAACTAATTTTTCGGCTGTAATTCCTTTCTTTATCTCTCAAATGTCTGCCAACTAAAAATAAATACTATTAATTACAGCGCCTCCACCCTAGGTATCTAAATATTAAATTGTTCTAAGTTTATCATAAATATCTATTCATTTCAACTATTTTTTGACTAAAATTCAATCAGTGCAATATATGCCCCCAGATGGAACTCATAGAAAATATTAGCATATCATATTAATGACTGTAATAAGTAGGAGTGTATATAATGAGTTATAAAATAAAGCATTTCTTTACAAACGGAAATACTTGGGGAAATTCTGACTTATTCTTAAACTTTATAGAAAGCCAGAAAACATCTAAAAAAATATTTCTCTTAAAAAGCAAATCTATGTTTTTAAAATCATTTCTAATGAAAAAAATAAGTGAATATTTTATTAAGGATGGATATGATATGGAATATTATCACTGTCCCTGTGATGAAAATTTCTTACATGGAATAATCATAAAAAAATTAAACATAGTATTGTTAGACAGTAGTTTATTAAAAACAACAAGTTCCCCATTGCCCTATGAAATACTGGATTTGGAGAAAAATCTTGATAAAGTGAATTTCAAAAAATATATAAAAAAAGAATCATATATAACCACAAAAATTAAAAATGCATTAAATAGATCCTACAGATTTATAAAGGCTGCGAAACTTATGCAGGAAGATTGGGAATACTATAATAAATCTGCCATTGATTATTCAAAATTAACTGTAACAATTGAAAATTTAAAATCAAAAATATTATCCAGGGTTAAAGTTGAATCTTCAGGGAAAGCCAAACACCTATTTGCCACAGCTCTTACTCAAGACGGCATAGTATCATTTATAAACACCTTATACGATGAAACCGGAAACGTATATGTGTTAAATGGTGATCCAGGCACCGGGAAAACGACAACTCTCAGAAAAATTTACAAAGAAGCCTTAAAAAAAGGCCTGTATGTGGAAGTATACCACCATCCCTTCATAGTAGATAAATTGGAACACGTTATAATTCCTGAATTAAATACCGCTGTTATAACTTCCAATGAAATCAATAAAGCTCAATTTAACGGCATGCAAATATACATGAACAACTTAATTGACTACAGCAAGATAAACAAGATAGATTTAAAAGAGGATAAAAAAAATTTCTATCTTTTTCTCAATAAAAGTCTGTCTATAATGGCTTCCACTAAAGCTCTCCAATATGACTTGCAAAAATATTTTTTTGAAAATATAGATTCAAATACCCTGAATACTGCCTGTAAAAAACTTCTAGGCAGATTAAGAAAATGTGAAAAATAAAAGGCATAATGAATTCTACATTATGCCCTTATTTTAAATTTCAGAAGCAAAAATATATTTCATATGCATCACCCAGTTACAGAAAAAATCCTGTATACATGCAGCTCATGCAGTGCCCTGGTGACCATTATATATTTTAATGTGTTCTCATCTTCATCACGACAATAAAAAGTATCTATCATTATAACGGCGTCAAATTCCAGACCTTTGGCAAAATAACTTGGGAGTATAACTTCTCCACTGGAATAAATCATATCTTCCCCGCTGATTACTTTTATATATGCTCTTTTTTTAATTAGATTTCCCAATGTCACTGTATCTTTCAAATCCCTACATATCACGGCAATACTTTCATAAGATTTTTCTTTTAATTTCTCAATGTCCTTCAATATCTTATCTACAAGTTCCTTTAAGTTATATACCTGCTCTTCTATAACTTTTTCTCCCTCTCTTATCAAAGGTATAATTTCACCCTTTTTTAAATACTGGTTGGCATAATTGGTTATTTCGTTTGTAGATCTATAGCTTCTGCTCAAGGAAAAATTTTTTACTTTCAAATCCGAAAATATGTTATTCAAGTCCATCATAGCAGGAATTTCATCTGAAGGTATAATTCTTTGATTAACATCTCCAACTATAGTAAAAGAGCTGCAGTGGGTGAGTTCTTTTATAACCTTGAACTGCAATGGAGAATAATCCTGGGCTTCATCTACGACTATGTGTTTTACTCTGTCTTTATATCTTGAACCATCTAATTTTATTTTCAGATATAAAATAGCAGCCAGATCATCGTAAATTAATTTTCTATTATTGTTGAAGGTATTGTACATTGATATTACATCCGGCTTCTCCAGCCATTTAAGCTTATATTTTTTTATTCTTATTACTTCTTTTATGACTTCTTCTATTTCATTTCTCTCTCTATACTCTAAATTTGTCCCATGTAGATTCAATTCTTCCTCTGTCATATTTTCAATTTTATCTCTATACTTTTTCCGTATGGCTCTCACTATTATGTTTCTCTCATCCTTTATTCTGGAGTATATGACCTTTTTTAGCCTTATTGCTCTCTTAAACAGAGGCATATCCTTAAAATAATATCCCAGCATTTTTTCCGCTTCTTCTTTAGCAACTATTACCTTATCATAAAAAAATACATCTTCTGCCGCAAAACAATTTTCCTCTATACGGACAATTAATTTGTCTACATCACTGACATATCTCAAAGAATTCTTATAAATTATTTCTTGAATAAACTCTTTATCCCCGTTTAAAATATTCTCCATATATTCCCTTAAAGTCATCACATCCGGCAAGTTTAAAATGCTTTTAGCAAATTGACCAAATGTAAGCTGGGTAACCTCTTCTTCTCCTAAACTGGGCAGCACAAGAGAAATATAATCTATAAATATACTATTAGGTCCTAATATAAGCACTTTCCTCTGAAGTAATTTTCTATAATTGTACAACAAATATGCCACTCTGTGTAAAGCTATAGTAGTTTTGCCACTGCCAGCTATTCCATTTACCACAACAACCCCTTCCCTGGGCTGCCTTATTAGATCATCCTGTTCTTTCTGTATAGTCATCACTATATCTTTTAGCTTTTTCCCAGCATTCTTACTCAGCACCATCTGTAATATCTCATCTTTTACATCCATATTGGAGTCAAACATCCCGACAAGATTTGATTTCTTTATGATAAACTGTCTCTTGCTCAATATGTCTGCTTTTATTTCTCCCATAGGGGAACTATAACTGGTCTGTCCCAGGCTGCCCGAGTAGAATAAACTGCATACAGGTGATCTCCAATCCACTATAATTGGCTCATAATCTTCTCTGCTGCTCATTCCAAATCTACCTATATATATTTTTTCTCCACCAAATTTATCTTCAAAAATCACTTTTCCAAAATAAGGTGAATCCTTTAGTACAGTAAGTTCTTTTATACTCTTATTTACCAGTCTAAATTGTTCTTCTTTTGTATATACTTCATGATCAAAATATTCAACTATTTTATCTTCATCATCTTCATATTGGTCAAGATTTTTTTTCCTTAAATCTAAAATATAATTGATTACCTTTTTTCTAAAGCTTATACACTCCATCATCCTTGTATTTATCTGGTTTAATACTTCTTTTAATCTTTCTTTTTCAAGGTTTAATTGAATTTCTTTATCCAATTCATTTTCTAAATCATCTCTCCACATATACATATCTCCATTCCACAGCCTATACATCCTCCAAATGAGAGGTTAAAGCCTTGTTATCGGAAGATTCTTTTCCTTTTTTTTCATTGTAATCCCTTATAATGCTCATAAACTCATCTCCCATTAAAGTTTCCTTTTCTATAAGTTTTTTAGATATGCCTATGAGCAGATCCATATTATCTTTAAGAAGTTTCCTGGACTTTTTATGAGATTCCTTTATTATTTTTAAAGTTTCTTCATCAATAATAGAGGCTGTTTCTATACTGCAATTTTGAACTGGCCTTCCATTAAGATATTTATTTTGTATAGACTCCAGTCCCATCATATCAAATCTATCCGTCATTCCATAAATGGTTACCATTCTTCTAGCAGTTTGAGTGGCCCTTTCAATATCATTAGCTGCTCCTGTAGATATACTGTTAAATCTGACCTCTTCTGCCGATCTTCCTCCCAGCATAACACATATTTGATCCATCATCTCTTCTTTTGTATTTAAATATTTTTCCTCCTCAGGGAGCTGCATAGTATACCCTAATGCCCCCATAGTTCTAGGGACTATAGTTATTTTATGAACAGGATCAGTATGCTTTAAAAGAGCTGCCACCAATGCATGACCGACTTCGTGGAAGGCTACCTGCTGTTTTTCTTCAGGCGAGAGTATTCTATCCTTCTTTTCCTTACCTGCTATAATCACTTCCACTGCTTCTTCTAGATCCTCCTGATTTACTTGAGATCTATGATTTTTAACAGCTCTTAGTGCCGCTTCATTTATCATATTTGCCAAATCTGCACCCACAGCTCCCGGAGTAGCTTTTGCTATATTATTTAAATCAACGTCCGGTGAAACTTTCACACCCTTTATGTGCACTTTTAAAATATCTTCCCTTCCCTTTAAATCAGGCCTGTCAACTATAACTCTTCTGTCAAATCTGCCAGGTCTTAAAAGAGCTTTATCTAAAACTTCCGGTCTGTTGGTAGCTGCCAATATAACTACACCTTTGGAAGAATCAAATCCATCCATTTCCGCTAAAAGTTGATTCAGCGTCTGCTCTCTTTCATCATTTCCCGATATATTTCCCTCTCTGCTTTTTCCAATGGCATCTATTTCATCTATAAACACTATACAGGGAGCTTTTTCCTGAGCTTGTTGAAAGAGATCTCTCACCCTTGCAGCACCCATACCTACAAACATCTCTACAAAGGCTGATCCTGATATTGAAAAAAAAGGCACTTTAGCTTCACCAGCTACCGCTTTTGCAAGAAGAGTTTTGCCTGTCCCTGGAGGTCCCACAAGAAGGGCTCCCTTAGGAAGTCTGGCACCTATCTCCACATACCTTTGAGAATTGTGTAAGAAGTCTACAATTTCCACAAGTGATTCTTTTGCCTCTTCCTGACCTGCTACATCTTTAAAATTTACACCAGTTTCATTTTCCGCATATATCTTAGCTGTATTTTTCCCGAAAGACATCACTCCACTGCCCATCTTTTTATTCAATTTTCCCAAAAACAGTTGAAGTAAAAATGCAATTATTATAAATGGGAGAACCCAGTTTATGAAAAATCCCCTTATGGCAGTGTTCTCTTGAGGTATTCCTCCATATTGGATCTTGGCGTTATCAAGCTTTTTAATCAAATCTGGATCTGTTATTCTCTCAGTATAAAGGACTTTGCCTCTATCTGCTTCATCTTGAGATTTTGGAATTATAATCAATTTATCCTTACTTATCTGCACTTCAGAGATTTTATTTTGGTTTATATCATTTATAAAATCACTGTACTTTATATGTTGGGATTTCAGCCCATTCATATATTCATTTGCTACAAATATAATCATAGCTGCCAATAATGCATAATAGATAAGATATCTCCACTTTTTATTACTATTAAACTTTTTATTATTAAACATATTATGGCCTCCACTTTATTTCAGCTTATAATTCTATTTATATTATAACAATAAATATTCTTTTTCCTAATAATATTTACAAAATATTTTCAAAGTTATTTTTAACCATTGCAAAAATAAAAAATGATATGAAAACTTTCGTTTTCATATCATTTCTAATTTTAGCTGGTATTTAATATGCCCTTCCCCAATATACTAACTTGTCGGCCTTTTTGCCGCAGCAAACGCAGGTATCCGAAATGTGTTCCTGATCAAAGGGGATACATCTTGAAGTTGCCCCTGTAACCTCCCTGATTTTTTCCTCACATTTGGCATCTCCACACCACATAGCTCTCACAAAACCCGACTTATTTTCCTCAATATTCTTAAATTGTTCCATATTTAGAGCATCACGGGTATTATTATCTCTAAAGGATTTTGCTTTTTCATACATGGAATTGTGAATTTTATCCAAAAGCTCCGTTACCTGGCTTTCCAGATCATCTATTGATACTGTGAACTTTTCTCCCGTATCCCTTCTTGCCAGTACCACCTGATTTTTTTCAATATCCTTAGGTCCTATTTCAAGTCTGATTGGAACACCTTTCATCTCGTATTCGCTGAATTTCCAGCCCGGTGTTTTATCGGCATCATCATCAATCTTGACCCTTGCAATTTTAGACAGCCTATCCTTCAATTCATTTGCCTTTTTAAGCACACCTTCCTTGTGCTGCGCTACAGGTATAACAATCACCTGTATAGGTGCTATCCTTGGCGGCATGACCATACCGTTGTCATCACCATGTATCATTATTATTGCCCCGATCAGCCTTGTAGTTACAGCCCAGGTAGTATAATGTACATACCGCTGTTTACCTTCCTTATCGGAATACTGGATTCCAAATGCCCTGGCAAAATTTTCACCAAGATAATGTGATGTACCTGCCTGCAGGGCCTTTCCATCGTGCATCAAGCTTTCAATGGTATAGGTATCCACAGCACCTGCAAATTTTTCGCTCTCGGTTTTTTTGCCCTGAATTACCGGCATAGCCAGAATATCCTTACATAAATCGGAATATAGATTCAATATATATCTTGTTTCTTTCTCCGCCTCTTCTTTAGTAGCGTGTATTGTATGCCCTTCCTGCCATAAAAATTCTGCTGTTCTCAAGAACGGCCTGGTGGTTTTCTCCCACCTTATTACTGAACACCATTGGTTATACAGCTTAGGCAGATCCTTATAAGAGTGGATTATCTTAGCAAAATGATCGCAGAACAGTGTTTCTGAAGTCGGCCTGACACATAATCTCTCCGCAAGCTCCTCATTTCCACCTTCAGTTACCCAGGCCACCTCCGGAGCAAATCCCTCAACATGTTCTTTTTCCTTTTCCAATAAATGCTCTGGAATAAATATAGGCATATATACATTTTCATGCCCTGTTTCCTTTATTTTTGTATCTACGTATTTCTGAATGCCCTCCCATATTGCATAACCATAAGGTCGTATTATCATACATCCTCTTACACTGGAATAATCTGCCAGTTCTGCTTTTCTCACAATATCCGTATACCATTGAGCAAAATCTTCACTTCTGGACGTTATCTGTTCCACCAATTTCTTTTCCAATTTAATTACCTCCAAAATAGAATTATAGTTTAAAATTCATATGATTAAATTTAAATATAAAAAAACCTCCCATCCCATAAAGGGACCGAGGTTACATTCGGCGGTACCACCCTGCTTTAATATATTCAAATATCAAACATACTCACTTACTTACAATCTTAACGGCAATTACCGCTGTATCCTACTACTGTTTCAGTACAGAGCTCTAAGGCAGGTTCAGTATGGCTCTTTTGAAAACTTCCACCTTGCATTTTCTTCTCTTAAAAAGGTATCATACCTACTAATCCTCTTCTTAGCATTTTAGCATCCATTTAATTTTAAACTTATTTTATATGATAGAATATAAAAAATTTATTGTCAATAGTTTTTATATTTATTTTTTGATTTCATGCCCAGAGAAAGTACAATAAATTATATAAAAAACCACATACTAAGATCAGGAGGTGAATTCATATGAAATTAAAAAATTTGATCCTAGGAATTATTTTTATTTTTTTAAGCACCTTAATCTGTACAGATGCAAATGCTTTTTCAGGCCATCAATATTACGTAAAAAATTCCAGAACACCTAAATATCTCTACGTAATACAGCAGAACGATTTAAGTTCCGCTGAAAATACCATGATAGCCACACTGCAGGGGGTAATATCAAATAAATCCGATTCCCAGATATATACTTTAAATAAAAATCAGCCGGATTATAGAATATGGCTGGAGGATCTAAAAGAAAATTACGGTGTCAATTACAGCATGGTGGAGGATCCCTGGTACCTGCTGGATAAATTTAAAAGCTTTGTAAAAGGCTATGTACTCTACGACAACTCCTCCAAGAAAGATCCTTCCATAAACAACGCCTGTTCCCTGGCAGCTTTAAAAGATTCCATAGCTGTAGACAAATCCCTTGAAACCAAAGTCAAAAATATGGGTATAAAAATGCAGCAGGACTGCAGAAACACCGATAAATACTGGGCCTACGATAACCTATGGAATAGGGGGCTGAATCATTCAACGGTAATTGAGCTGTCCCCCGGAAGAGATTCCGCCCTCAGAGATTACGGTATAATGAGCAGATCCCTGGTATTTTATGAAGATGACCCGAAGGATTTCTCCCTGAGAAACAAGGTATTTGAATCCATGGAAAGTGACTCCACATGTCTTGGATGGGGTCCTGACGAAAAGGGTAACATAAGTACAGCTTCCAGAAATGGTGTAAGCGTGGTTCCTGCAGACTGGTCCTATAATCTGACGGTGTTGAGCGCTTTTCCCTCTTCTCCTCTAATTCAAAAAAATGGATCAGATTCCACAAAAAATTCAGCTTCAAAAAACACCCACTATGTGACCTTCATTATGTCAGACGGAGACAATCAGCAGTGGAATCTTGGAAGCAATTTCGGCTCTTCCAAATGGTACGGTTCACCTGAAAGGGGCAGCTTCAACATGGGCTTCAGCATAAGTCCGTCCCTGTATGAACTGGCGCCAACTGTTCTAAAAATGTATTATAAAAATGCATCTTCAAATACCTCTAAGGATTATTTCACCGTGTCCCCTTCCGGAAACGGATACATGTATCCCAGCGAATTCAAGTCAGATTCCCTGAAGCCTTTTTTGAAAAGGTTAAACAGCTACATGAAAAACTCGGATCAAAAATACGTGTCCGTTCTAGATAACTGGTCCCTCTATAACAGGAATCTCTGGGATAAATACACCGCCTGCTCAAATATCCAGGGCATATTCTATTTGAATTACAACAGGCAGGACGATTACAAGGGCAAAATAGTGTGGAGCAGAGGCAAGCCCGTAGTATCCTGCAGAAATCTGCTGTGGTCCAAAATAGAAGAAAACGAGGATCTGGCAAGAGATATAAACAGGTACGTAAAAAACGGCTTCACGGATATAAGCAGACCCGAGGCATACACCTTTGTATACGTGCATGCCTGGAGCAAAAGTATGGAAGATGTAAATGAAGTCATAAGGCAGCTGAATAAAAATCCTTCTGTAAAAGTGGTGGCACCGGACACTTTCATGGAGCTTATAATGGAAAATGTAAAACACAATGAATAAAAACTTTTGTAGTATAAATATACCAGCTATAAAAAGCATCCGGTATATTTATTGGCTGTATATTAGATAACATACATTACTTGGAGAGGGAGGTTTTCACACTGTCTGGAAGTACCCCGGTTCCTCCCAACAATAAACCACTAGTTATTGTATCATTGTCTGCAAGGAAATTCTTTATTCCAGATAGATTATCGGATGGAGTAAGCAGAGTGATTGAAGGAGTTCTCATTGCCAGAACACTTCCCGATATTGCATCCGGGTAATCCTCACCATTTACGATTATGGCGTTTGTCACACCATCTTTAAATTCATTTGCAATTGCCTGTGAGGTTTCATATCGGATTGCCCCACCGAGCCTTTTTACACTATCTTTATTTCCTAACTGGGTAGCAATTGCCGATTCTTGCTCTGTGCTGATTACCCCGCTTCCACCGAGTAAATAAACCTTTGATGGCTTATTCTTTGAAAGGTAATTGCTAAGGTAAGCAGACTCATTATTGGCTGTAGTAAGGAATATCCTGTATCCCCTTGCAGCTGCCACAGAAGATGCCGAAAGTGCATCTGGAAAATTCTCCCCACTGGCTATAAATATAGGGGCAGTTGACGAAGCTGTTACAGCATTTACTATCTTGCTTGCAGTTTCAAACCTGTCTGCACCACCATATCTCGTTATATGAGAAGCGTCTACACCGTTCGCAATAAACCATTCTTTGAAACTATCTGGTACTACACCTGTACCTCCGAGAAGTACGATATTTCCGTTGTTTGCAAGTGCGCTCTTTACATACTTCAACACATTTCCACTATCTTGATATGCACCAACCAATACTATGGGGGCATTTAACTGTCTAGCGAGTGGTGCTCCTGCAAGTGCATCTGCATAGTTATAACCGTATGCCACAATTATTGTCTTTGGCTTAGTCTCATTTATAAAGCTACTAGCTATATTAGTTGCAGTTTCCTTTCTATCTTGTCCAGCTATTCGGGTTACGTCTATTCTTTTAAAATTAGGATTTGTTGGATTGGTAGGAGTAGTTGGTGTGTCCCCTGAACCACTTTTTAAATGCCCGAATTCATCATACTTACTTGGGTCATATGTGGAATTGCTAAAATTAGTTGGCTCATCACCCGTTATAGTTCCGTAATGCACAAAGCCACTATCTTCGTTTGTAGTACCTATATGGACTGTATTTACTGCTGAGTGTATTCTATCTGAATAAGCTTCATAATATCCATTAGAATCTGGCTTAACAACCTTACCGTCTACATCTACATACTTGCCATCATTATTTATATGAATATTTCTATCTATAAATGGCTTTGGATTCATAAGGTCTACATTGTTAGTAGTGTACTTTACTAAATATGGATACAAATTATAATCTGATGTTGCTGACGAACCGATTGAATATTGGTTAAATTTATGGTCTGAATCTAAGAAAGATACCATTGAATAAACCCTAATTATTGCACCCTGTTCGCCTACATACATTTTTCTTACTTCAATAAACCGGTTACATAAAGTTGTTCCAAAACTAAATTGGTAGTGATATATCTTACCATCTACATTTAATTTTTCCATATCTATTCCAGCAACCTGACCATTACTTTCCTTAGTTAAAAAACTATCAGGCATTTCTACTTTATATGGTGAAGCCATAAGCTCGTCATAGGTTGAGGACTCAGACAATTTGTCTTCTGCTACAATGCTATCTCCAACTAGTCCTGTGTCTGTCTGCAAAGGCTCTTTTTGCACCTTATTTCCATTTTGTATAGTGCCGTCATATGCATAAACCTTGTTATTTAGATTTCCTGTAGCATACTGTGGTACCACAAGTGGTGTAGCTAATATTCCTAAAGTTAACAGTAAGCTAACTACTTTCTTTCTATTCATCTTATCCTTTGCTCCTTTTTAAAGTTTTTATTTTCATCGTTTTCTATATCGTAATACTTTATTAACAGTTTGTCCATTTATTTTAGATTATGGAAAGTACATTTTTTATGTAAAGCAGATATAAGATGAAGATTTTTATAAACTCACCTGGGTGCTATTATTATTAATACTCCCAACTTCCTAAAGTTGGGGATAAGTATTACTATATGAAATGTAGACTTTATATAATCATCCTCCGTATAAGTATGGGAGATAGTAACAACTCCAATTCTTATTATAGAGAAACAGATAAAATTTACTTTAAATTAAGTTTATTACTTTACAAATTCAACTTAAAGTATTATAATTAAATCATACAAACAAATTAGGAGGTTGATTTTATGTTTAAATATGAAATGGAACTTAGCTTGGCATTTCCAAGTAAAAATGGAATAAACTTTTTAGAAAATTCCAGAGATAAAGCTATAAAAGAGAGTATTGAAATTTTTAATCAGCGTTTCAAAGGGAAAAAACAGATAAATATTACAGATGGAGATATAAAATCAGATAAAATAACAATAACTCTAGTATCAAATAATGAATTAAAATCACCTGGAAGAGAATTAAGTGCCTTCTCAAAAGAATTATATCATAATAGAGGATTTAAAGAGTTAACCAGCAAACCATCAAGACTATTTGAAATCAGAGTATTAAATGCACCTAAAGATTATAATTGTAATAATACTGAATCATTGGATAATAATATAGATTATTTAATTAAAAACATAACTAATCAAATTTTAATAAATGATGATGAAGAAATATTAAATAAATTAAAAAATAAGTTAGAGATGTTAATTGGGTTTTTAGATGTAAAATTAAATCAAATATCTAAATCTAAATAAGTTTATAAATTTATATTGACTTATAAACTAAGCTATGGTATTATTAATAATGTACTTTCCAAGAAATATGTATTACAAATATTTTACAAAATGGAGGAATTAAGTATTTTTCAAGTAGGTAATATAACTAAAGTTAATTTAAATTTATGTCAATTAAGGGGAGATAATTTGTGGGAAGTTCTCAAATTGTAGATGCTATCGAGGATAAGTTTAAAAAGAACCACTTATATTTCAGTCCAATAAAAGGTTTTGATGTAATGGCAGCTATGGAGGATGCATCAGTTGGTGCAAATGCGACAAAGATCAGTTCACAATTTTTAGCTTATGGAATTTATGGGGATTTTGGTGTCCAAAAGGTTAACACAACATTTGTGTTAAAAAGACTGGATAAAGGTGGAGATCATAAATTCCAATATAAATATCTATATCGTCCAAGGAATAAAGAGATTATAAATTTGGAATCATCAATGCGTAAAAAAATGCAAATTAATGATTCTAAAGACGGATTTTATTGGTGCAGGTGTGAACACTTTGGTGTAGAGAATGTGCAAACTAAAGCTGGATTAAGGAACTGTACATCGCGAAAATATTATGATCTGTTTTTAGATTATGTTGTAAACTTTTATGGAAATACTTTAAGCTTAGAGGAATGGAATTCAATTAAAAAATATATAGGAACAGTTGAATTTGATCCTCAATCTTTACAAGAAGATAATGATATAAGGAAAGTATTTAACCAATATTTTACAGGCAATTTGTTAAATAGTATTATACCAAATGACTATGTAAAAAAACATATAAAGAACTATATAATCTAATACCAATATATCATAAAAGGATTCGGGAATGAGTATGGATTTGTGTAAAACCAAATCTATACTCATTATTTTTGTATAACAAAATGTTAGATTTGGGACAATATTCTTAAATAAATTAAAGAATTCAATTAAATATATGGCTTCCAAGGATAAAAAAGAATTTATGAAAGACTTGAAATATGTACACAAAGCACCGACTGATTTAAATATTCTTCACGATACCTCAGCTAACCATACATATTGCTCCGATTACATCTCCCAATACTTTTTATTGTCTTATAGTTTATGTTTAATATTTCCTGAATCCGCAGCTTATTTAATCTTATGGACTTATATTGTTTAATTTCAGCAAACATATTTTACCTATTCAATTTACCATCTGCTCTGATAAATTAACGCTTCTATTTCATCAGAGCATGGATTATTATGGGATCATTATGAAACTTCCCTAAATATAGCAAAACAGTTCGGCATGGATTCTGATACGGTGACTTTTGCAAGTGGCAGTGGTTTTGCGGATGCTCTTTCTGATTATGCACTGTCAGCACAGAAAAATGCACCCCTGATACTGGTAAACAATGTAGACGTGGCAAAGCAGAAAGAGTATACCGACTCCAGTAAATATACTAAAGAATTGGTTTATGGCGGAGCAGGAGTTATACCTGACAGTGCGGTTAGCTTATTGAGTAAGTCACAGTACACGAAATTGCAGTTTACCACCAGAAGTTACCAGCTTGACGTCAGTGCCAGCGGCTTTGACTACAATCCTGGATACAAATAATTATGGATCTATGTCAATAAAGTAGACACATTTTTTGAATTTTTGAACTGAATATATTTTAATTTTCAAATAGCCCTTAACTATTTTAATTCAATCCAAATATATATCAAGGATATACAGAGCAAGCCCATGGCTTGTCCTTGACATATATTTAGAGCCAATATATTTATCTTTAAAGCTGATTGAAAATTTAATTGCTGTAATTGATTCTTTTATCAGGCAGCTGATTTCTTTCTTTCAATATCTTCACATTCCTGTGGAGTAATATATCCAATCCTGCTGTGTATTCTTTTTCTGTTGTACCAGCCTTCAATATATTCAAATATTGATATTTTTGCATCTTCGAGATCAATATATTTGTTCATCCTTGGTTCCTCTTTCTTAAGTGAAGCATGAAATGATTCCATCGGTGCATTGTCATAAGGGTATCCTTTTTTACTGTAAGAATGTTTTATACCCCTGCTTTTAAGGTATTCTTCAACTACACTGCTTGTATATTGTGAGCCTAAATCGCTGTGAAGTATTAGTGACTTAAAATCAGGTTTTTGAATTTCTATGGCATTCTTTATAGCCTTTAATGCTGTATCAGCATTCATGTCCCTTGAAATATACCATCCAACTATTTTTGCACTGTAACAGTCAAAAACAGATGCCAGGTAGCACCACCTGTCTTTTAAAGTATATATGTATGTTATGTCTGTAAGCCATTTTTTATTGATTGTATCTGCTTCAAAATCTTCCTTAATAAGATTTTGTTTACCAGCTGCATTGACCTTATTACTACAATATGGTCTCCACTTTTTTACTATAACTGATTTTATATTCAATTTTTTCATCCGTCTCTGGACCCGTTTCAAACTTGGTTTAAATCCCTTTTTTATAAGCTGTCTTAATATTTTAACCGCACCATACCTGCATTTTGAATCTTTATATTCTTTATATATCATTTTATCTAAAATTTTATCTTCACGTTCCCACTTGGATGGTTTCCTGTTTAAATGTCTGTAATAGGCGGCTCTGCTTATGCCCAATACCCTGCACATGGTTTTTATTCCAAAACATTTTTTGATCTTTTTACAGTAACAATGCTTGTTTTCATCAATGAACTTATAGATATCTTTTATTTTTCCCTTGCGAATATGGATAATGCTTTTTTTAATATTTCATTTTCTTCCTGAAGTATGGCGTTTTTTTTGAGAACTTCTTTGATATTTTCTTCTTTGCCTTCTGTACCATCTTTTTTGTTTTTATCTTTAAGCACCCACTGCCTCATTGTCGTTTTAGGTATTCCATATTCGCTGTTAAGTTCACTATATGTCTTTCCTCTGTTAAATAATTCAACAATAGTATTTTTATATCCATCCGTATATCTTTTAGATGTTTTTCCCACTTGTAGACACTTCCCCTTCTTAATTTTATTATAGATCTTTAGTAAATCTATTTCTTTGTGTCTACACTTTTATACTAACATCATACCTCTCTAATTTTTATTAATGATTTTCAAATGTACGAGCTACATCTTTTAAATACTTCGTAATCTCAATATGCTGTGGACAAATTTTTTCGCATTTTTTACATTCAATACAATCAGATGCTTTACCATATGTTTTAATATAATTATCATAATATACATTGTGTACTGAAAATTGCTGCTTCAATGCCTGTTTCTCCGCATTGTAAAGTGCAAAGTATTTCGGTATTGCAATATTTTGGGGACATCCATCTACACAGTATTGACAGGCAGTACAAGGTATTGCAATGGCTTTATTAATGATCTCAACAGCTTCGCTTACAATTTTGTATTCTTCTGGAATAAAAGGTTTAAATTCCTGCATATATTCTGTATTGTCAAGCAACTGTTCCAAAGAAGACATTCCACTTAACACCATCATCACATTCTCATGGCTTGCTGCAAATCGTATTGCCCAGGATGGCACAGACATATCCAGATGGTATTCTTTAAATAATTTTTCTGCTTCCCCAGGTACTTTCGCCAGTGTACCACCTTTTACCGGCTCCATAACAACAACAGGTTTATTGTGCTTCTCTGCCACTTCATAACATTTTCCAGACTGAATGCTTTCATTCTCCCAATCCAGATAATTTATCTGCAACTGAACAAAATCCATCTCTGGATGTGCTGTTAGAATTTCATCCAATAAGTCAGCTGTATCATGAAAAGAGAAACCTATATTTCTTACTTTTCCCTCTTCCTTCTTTTTCTGGACAAAAGAAAATGCATCTAATCTATTGGCAATCTTATAATTATTTACACCAAGACTGTGAAGCAAATAATAATCAAAATAATCTACACCAACTTTTTCTAACTGCTCGTTGAAAATTTTCTCTAAGTCTTCTGTCCTTTTTAAAAACATAGTTGGCATTTTTGTAGCCACTGTAAAAGAATTTCTTGGATGACGTTTTACTAATGCCTCTCTCAAAGCAATCTCACTCTTAAAATTATGATACATGTAAGCCGTATCAAAATAAGTAAAACCTCTTTTCAAAAAAGTATCCACCATTTTATTTAATTGCTCGAAATCAATACTTGTCTGATCTCCTTTATTCATAATTGGTAAACGCATAAATCCAAATCCTAGTTTTTTAGCCATAATAACACCTCTTCATCTATTATTTATACTTGCTGTATAATGCCTTCTCTTTTAAGCCAGCCCGATATGGCAGTCTTTGAATTTTTTACATCTGAACCATATATATCCAGTCCTCTTTTAACATCAGCTCCACGAGCAGCTTTTACAATATCCGTTTCACTTCGTCCCATTCGACTGCCCCCATGCGTACAGTAAGGTAAAATGATCTTATCTTTGAAATTATACCTCTCTAAAAATGTAAATACAGCCATAGGTATAGTTCCACACCAATTTGGATATCCTAAAATAATAACATTATAAGAATCCATATCAACAATACTTGTTTTTAACGCTGGACGAGCATCTGCTTTTTGCTCCTGTCTCGCAATATCTACTACTCTATTATAATTTTGTGGATATTCTTCAACAGTTTCAATCTTAAATACATCTCCACCAATTACTTTTTTAATTTCCTGTGCAACTATACCTGTATTTCCAGAATAGGAAAAATAGGCAATCAATATTTTATTACTTTTTTGCATTTGACACCCCACCTTTTTTTTAATTTAATAAAACCTATTTATTACTTTATAATTGATATTATACTGCTTGTAGTTAACTCCCAGTCAAACATTTATGGAAAATTTTATCTTTATAACACAAAATCATTAATTTATTTCATATAAAGATTCAATTTTGCTAATCCTCTTAGGGAAATACAACCTGCACTATTTATAAAACTACTTCTTGAATTCTCTCAATTCTTTTTCTTTTTTAGCTAATCCCTGTTCATACCTTGCAATCTTATAATCTAGTCGCTCCAGTGTCTTCTGCATATCTTCTATTCTCATCACAAGCTGCTTACGCTGTTCAATTAAAAGTTTTTTTCTTGCTTCAATAGTTTCGTCACCCTGCTGAAACATGTCAACATATTTAATCAATGCTTCAATGGGAAGGCCTGCATTTCGCATACATTTGATAAATCCTACCCAATTACAGTCTTCTTCCGTATAATCTCTGATTCCGCTTTTATTTCGATTCACACGAGGAATCAGTCCAATACGCTCATAGTATCGAAGTGTATCCTGCGAAAGATCAAATTTTTTACTTACTTCTGTAATCGTCATTCAATTTCACCTCCTGATATCCGATTATATAGATAATCAATAAAGTTTACTCAAACATACAAAATCAAGTCAAGTATTTAATCCTAACCTGCTTAAATGTTTAATTTTTGATCAGCAAAATATGATCTATAATTTATGCAATCACCATGTTTTAATTCCTTTAGATCTAGTCTAATACTTGGAGTTAACTCCAAGTCAAGTGTTTTTTTATGAGCTTTTAGCATTATTTTAAGTTGCTCCAAAAAATCTCAATTTATCTTCTGCCATTAATATATAAATAAAGTATTGATATTAGCTTTATTTACAAAAAATCATAACCTATGAAGAAATCATTTTTATACCAATTGAAAATCCTATTATTCCAATGATGACGGAGCTTAAGATATATATATATATATATGCATTTAATTTTTCATTATCTTTGAATAAGTTAAATCCCTCATACATAAATGTAGAAAAAATTGTATATGCTCCTAAAAATCCACCAATGCCAATAAAAATAGATTTCCTCATTTGTTAATTTCCTTTCATTTTTAATATAATCTTTTGCAAACCACTTGAGCTTTTTTAGGCAAAGTTTATCACAGCCTTACAACCAATACCTGACAATGAGCACTTCTTGTGACAGATACAGCTACACTTCCCAGTAAAAATTTTGATATTTTGTTTCTACCCCTGTGCCCTATGATTATTAAATCTGAATTCACGCTATCGGCATAAGCTATTACTATATTTTTATACATTTATTCAACCTCCTCACTGCCGGTTTCTTGATTTTTTATATCTGATATATCTTTATTACTTAAAGGATTAAAAAATTTTTGGGCTATCAAGGTTGGTACAACAGCACTTAAAATTACCGTTGTCACTATAATGGAATACTGTATTTTATTTATAAAACCGTGATTAAGACCAAACAGGGCGGATATCGATCCAAAAGTTAACCCCGTTGCCATAAGCAAAGTAGTATATATTCCCTCTTTTCTCTTATATCCATACAACACAGTAAGTGGTCTTACACCTACGTATTTAGTAATGATTTTTACTGCCAGAAAGGCAAGTACTATCCATGCATAATTTACAACATGATAAGAGACATTGCTTCCGGCTTTCAAAAAATAAAAAGGTATAAACAAGCTAAAAATTATTGCCGTGAGCTTATCATTCAGATATTTTTGCTTCTTAAAAAATGGAGAAAGTGCCAAACCTATTATATATGCGGGCAGTACCGCTTCTACATTAGCCATTGTAGCAACACCACCACATAAAAATAAAATCAGGAATATATATTTTATCTCCAGTTGATACGTTTTGCCGCCAAATTTATCATTGAATTTAGTGGTAACTTTATTTAAGAAAGGTATAATTACAATCATCAATATTATAAAAAGAATAAGCCATTTATTAAAGTTGGCAAATATAAGTCCCAGTGCTAAAACAGTACTAAATCTGTAACAAAACAAGCAGCTAGAATTTTTTGCCCTAGTTCTTTTTTATCTAGGCCTGTCTCAAGCATTACTGAATAAACTACAGCAACAGAAGTAGTTGAAAGTGCTATTCCACAGATTTCCGAAGAATTCAGGGTCCATCCCAAAATATAATAAGCCCCTAAAAAACATAACACAAATGGTGCCATAAAAGATAATATACCCATGAATAAACTTTGCTTTAAATTTGATTTCAATATATCATGATCTATTTCTGCTCCAGCTTGAAACGTAAGAATTATACTCCCTGCGCCTGCGAGAAAATCGATCCACTGATTCGTAGTTAAATTCATAAGATTACCTGCCGCAATACCCACCAATATCTCAACTAGAGATATTGAAATACCAGAGTAATATGCTATGATACCTGCGATTATAGAGAGTACAATCCACTTTGAAAATAGAAGCCACATTTTTCTAATCCTCCTATAAATTTATTATTTATAAATTGCAGGAGTCATTAGCATAAATATGCATTTAAGACGAACCCCATCGTCTTCACTTAAAAATAAGCATAAAAAAACTTCTACTGACAACAGCAGAAGTCATTAATCACAAAGGATATTTAAAGGCAAACTTCATTACCTAAATCTTAAATTACTTTATTATATTATCATAAATTAAAGTATATGTAAAGCAAAAATAGTAGAAGCTCTTAAAATCTGTTATATTAATCACTATATTGTTAGTCTTATTCTCTGAGAGTAGCCGTAATTCTTTTTGGGTTTAGCAGCAGCATTAACGCATCCTCGCTGCTTTTTACAATAATGTCAGCCTTTAATAGCGCTTTGGCAGAACAGCCTTCCTCACCAACTATAAGGATAGACAGGACACAAATTTCAAACATCCCAATATCATTTTTTCCATTGCCTATGCATATTGTATCCTCAGCACCAAGCAGCTGTACAAATTCTTTTTTTTTCACACTGCCGTTACTGCCTTTTAAAACTTGAACTTTGGCACCGACATTTTTGCATTCATTCTGCACCGAACCATATGTATCTGAAGATAAAATATAAATATCCAAAAATTTCTCGATTTCAACTAACATTTCTTTCACAGGCGATTTTAATTTACCATCAGTGGCAAGAGTCCCATTAAAATCAAAAACAGCATTTTTAACAGAGAGCTCATTTTGTCCCGGTATTGTTATTCTCAGCATATTTCATACTCCTCCCCCTTAATAAAACCATTTCACAAAATCATTACAATTTCAACTAAAATTATAAGAATAAATATTTATTTAATCAACTGTTTAATCGTAAAAAATATAATTGCAAGAGGAATCTTTAATTCAGGAGAAAATCCAACAATTGAAATAGATGTTCTATTAGATGATGAAAGCTTATTTTTACTGAAACTTTATTTTATTACAATTATGAGTCCACCATCTTGCGCTATACTGTTTCTCATCACTTAATAAAGGTCATCATAATCTTAAACCGTTCTTTTGCTGCCAAGGCATGTGGAACATTGGACAGTTTGACAATCGTCAGGCTAACCAACTGTCCGTTTTGATACTCCACTAAACTTTCCAGATTTACGCCCTCCACATTGGGAATATTTATTATAAACTGGTTTCCCTATAGGATTTCAACATATCCTTCCGTTCCATTCACTCGAATTCTTTGTCCGTCTTTAATCAGACTGGTGGCATTTTCCACACCTACAACTGCAGGCAGGCCGTATTCTCTGGCAATTACAGAACCGTGAGTCATCATCCCGCCCACTTCCGTAACCAAGCCATTAATGGATACAAAAACCGGTGTCCAGCTTGGGTCAGTAAATGCGGTGATCAAAATATCGCCTTCCTCCAGGGCGGCATCCTCCATTCTTAAAACCACCCGAGCCCGGCCTTCAATTGTCCCTGAGGAAGCAGGTATACCTGCCAGAGAACCTTTAGGAATGCTTCCGGTATCATACTCGCCGGATAAAGCCTCTCCTTCCGAGGTCATTATACGGGAAGGTGTCAATTTTTCATAGGTCTTGCATTCCTCTTTTCGAGACCTTATGATGCTGTAATCCAGCTGATCTGTATGAACTACCTGCCTAAGTTCCTCAAAGGTCAGATAGTAGATATCCTCTTTCTGCCAGATAACCTCCTTCTGCACAAGCCTCACAGCCTCCTTCATCAGGGCCTGTTTTATAACCCAGTAATGGCAGATCATCAGATACTTGGGGTATTCACGATAGCCGATAAAATTGCGCAGGAGGCTGATCTTCTTCCTGGTCTTTTTGGCCTTTTGTTTTCCACCGGGCAACTGTTCCAGACGTTTTAAGAGATCCTGTTCCCTCCGTTTTGCTTCCAGCATCCCCTGCTCAAAAAGGACTTTATGGGCACCCGGATCAAAGTTTTTAATATTGTTTAGAATCATAGGAATAAGGGCAGTGGGTTTTTCGCTGAAACGGGGTCTTGTGACATCGATCTCACCCGGACAGCGCATACCGTATTTTTCAAGATACGCCCCTATGGATTTGCTGACAACACTGCCTCCTTCCAACTTGGATAGATCCTCAAAAAAAGTTTCATCACTGGCGTGCTCCAAATACTCCAGCACTTCCGGATACTGCCGGGCCACGTCTGCCACGTCCAGCAGTTCCAGCCCCATTTCAGATGTAACGTTGTTGGCTGCCGATTTGGAAAGTGAGTCTGCCGCGTTTTTTTCACCCAGCCACTTCTCCATGTTCTTATTAATCCAATTCAGCGCCAGCACCCCTGCATAGACTGCTGCCATGCTTTTTGAGTCATACATGGCTTTTTTCAATTGCTTTTGCTCTTCTTCAATTGAGGAAAACAGTTTGTCTCCGGACAAACTTTCAATTCTTTTCTTCAGTTCTCTGATGGATGCCTCATTTTGCAGCATTAAGGTTTTAACTACAGATGCATCATTGCTTCGGGATATCTTGATAATATAACGGAGCAGCTCCCAGGAAAAATACCCTGAACCCATATTGAAGTATCTCTTGCCGCCCCGTGCCAATGATCTCATAAAATCCTTTCGCTTCATCAAATTTTTTATAGCATCGAGTATGAGAGGATCGATTTTTTTCATGGCAGTGAGCACTATTTTTCGTCTCAGAGGAGAATTTATATCATAGGAAATATCGATAAAAAGTCTCCCGCCGGCTTCAATAAAGTTGTTTTCATTCTGATTGTCCTCAGGCTTTTCTTTAAACTCCAACTGAAAAAATGATAACCCCAGTGGTTTCATAACATCGGTCATCATCTGCTGATGACCCATAGACATATACACATGATTTTTCCCGTCCTTAACCTCCGGTACAGGATAAAGGGTAGTGATGGGACGGCTCTGCAGTATAAAAATTTCATGCCCATACAGGCACCATTCGATATCCTGGGGACCGTCAAAATATGTCTCTATCCGTCTTCCTGTTTTTTCAAGTTCCAGAATCTGCTCATCCGTCAGCGTCTGCTTATTCTGACGTTCAGCATCGATCTTCTTCTCCTCCGTACCGCCTTCTTTTAGTCCATGGATCGCCAGCTTCTTTGTGGAGATCTTCTTATTAATGATTCCACCATCACGCACCTTGTAGTTGTCTGCGTTTACCAGGCCGGAGACCAAAGCTTCACCAAGCCCGAAGCTCGCGTCGATAGATATAACCTTCCTGTTCATCGTAATAGGATCTGCAGTAAACATGATTCCTGCAGCCTCCGGAAAAACCATCTTCTGAATAACAACGGACAGGTAGACCTTGCGGTGATCAAAACCGTTCTGGATGCGGTAGATTACGGCTCTCTCGGTAAACAGCGATGCCCAGCACTTGCTGATGTGTCTGAGTATGGCTTCCTTTCCGATAATGTTCAAATACGTATCCTGCTGGCCCGCAAAGGAGGCCGTAGGCAGATCCTCTGCCGTAGCACTGGATCGCACGGCATAAGCATTTTTTTCACCAAGTCGTACAAGATGTCGGGTAATCTCATTATCTATGGCGTCAGGAATAGCGATTGCTTCTATGACCTTGCGGATTTTGGCACTGATTTTACCAATACCTTCCACGTTGTCCGCTTTCAGGATGGACAGCTGATCCAGCAGTGAATTAATCTCCACATTATTCCCAATAATTTCTCTATAGGCTTCAGTGGTAACACAAAATCCCTCCGGCACTCGTATCCCGTCAATCTTGGACAGTTCTCCCAGATTGGCACCTTTGCCTCCTACCAGTGCAGGCCTGGTTTTATCGATTTTCTGAAAGCCAAGTACATATGAATTCATACATATTCTCCCTTCTATTTTACGCATATCATATATCAATAAACCGTTTCAGGTAGATCAAATACACGTTATAGGTATTTCTCCTTGTAAAAATTCCTTTTAAACAGATTTATATACTCACCGAATTCTTTACATAAAACATCAATATCAATCCCTGACTTAGGCATTTTACTTAAATATCCATCTGTAAGCAAGGTAAGTATTTTCATGACCAGCTTTGGATCAACATCATCCTTGAATTTTGAGGTGTCAATGCCTTCAAAAACAATTTTTCTCCTAAAGCTTTTACTTTCACTATTTTCCAAAATAGCCTTTATGTCCTCTTTAACTTCGTCAGCATTTTCAAAATACACACTGTTTAAAAAAGAAAGGATGGCAGGGTGTTTTTTCATAACCGAAATTTCAATGCCGGTTACAAGCTTAATTCTGTCAAAAAAATCAGTAACGCCATTATCAAACTTTCTGTGGATTTCATTTATTATAGTATGAGTGCATAGATCAATCAGATATAAATATAAAGCTTTTTTTGTGCCAAAGTAATGAAATATCAACGCTTTTGAAATCCCCGCCGCAGCGGCAATATCGCTAATGGAAGTTTTTTTGTAACCGTTAGTGCCAAAGCATTTAAGAGCAGCATTGACAATTATATCCTGCTTGTCTATGGGTAAACTTAAAAATTTCTCCAAAAAACTCACCTTCTCAATTTTATTTACCGATCCGGTTAATAATAAAATAACACAATTAACCGATTTGGTCAATTGTGTTTGAAAATTTTTTAATTGCCTGAATGATCATTTAAGTCCAGACTCCAACGCCTTTAAAAAATCTTTTTCTAAGGGACAGGTAAAGAATTACGTTCAAAACCGCAATCACTCCTATTATTATCCATATGAATTCCATCATATATCCTACATAAGGGCTAAATACTAGTTCTCCATGCATATATGCCATTCCTAAAACACTGCCTATGACAAAAGGAGTAAAAAAGAGAATTGCTAAATGAGTTGTCAGATACCTCCTGCACTCTTTGTCATTTAACCCTATTCTTTTCAGTATAACAATCTGTTCTTTTTCTTCATCAATATCAGTGACAATTTTGTAATACAACACAACACCTGATGACAGTAAGAATAAAAATCCTATGAAGCTAAATGCAAAGAATGTAAAACCACCAATACCAAAGGCCATGTTAAAACGTTCCTGTTTATAAATTGGACGCAGATTTGTTATGTCATCTTTTTTGCCGAATACTAAACTAGAGCTTTTCCATAAGCTTTCATTACTTCCATTTATATTGCGCAGTCCATCAAGTATGGCATCAAATACTTTCTGGCCGTTACCTGATTTAAGATTAAACAAATAGGCGTTTTCTTCCTTAGCTTTCAGTTCTGCATATATTTTATCATCAATTACATCTGCCAAAACACCTGCATATTCAATATTTCCATAAGAATCAATGAAAGGGGCATACATACTTCTTGTGTTTTCTCTGTCATATGCCAGATGCTTTACATTTCCCAACTTTCCTACAAAAGTATTCATATCTGCAGGATTTTTCTCAAATGTTTCTGCACGGGTTACGCCTTTCCGCCAGGGTTCAATTGTGATGATGGTATCAAAATCAACAGGTTCTTTTGCATTTGCACTGGAATTATACACAAGCAACAACTCATCGGGCTTAACATTAATTGAAAGCCCCATATGCCTGTTAAACTCACTTTCACTAACAACCAGGCTATCCCTTTGCCTTTCCATATAGTAATTAATGAACCCATCCCTGGTATTTCTATAATTTTGGCAATATGTAAATTTCAAAGGTGAAAAAGTATCTAAAATGCCACCTGCATCTTTTACAATCTTCTTAATTTTATCTTCGCTGATTCTGTTTATTTCGCCATTTGTTTCAATCATGAAATCATACGGAACAAATTCCCTAATAGTTTTATCATTGTAAGTATAGATGGATATTCCCATACCCATAAAATAAATAGCAATAAAAATCAACAGCGAAACAATATACAGTGTTACTTTATAAGAAAAAAACCGGTGACTGAGGCTTCCGTACAAAAATAAAACTGCAACCACAAAGCTGTTCACAAAAAAATAGGAAAGAAAACGCCCAAAATTATATTTCAGGTTTTGGGCCACAATATACCAAAATGTCATTCTTTATCGCCTCCCACTATACTCAAGGTTTCCAATATCTTATCAAAGAAAGCCTTTCTGTCGCCGGAGCTCTGAATTTGAATGTTGATTTTGCCGTCTTTGATAAAGATAATCTTTTGACAGTAAGATGCGGCAAAGGCATCATGAGTAACCATCAATATGGTACAGTTTTTTTCGGTATTCATCTGAGTCATCATTTCCATAATATTGGCGGATGACTTTGAGTCAAGATTTCCTGTGGGTTCATCTGCAAAACATACCGCCGGATCGCTTACAAGCGCCCGTGCCGCTGCCACACGCTGTTTTTGACCTCCTGAAGCATGGTATTGATATTTCTCCGCAAGGTCGCTGATACCGAAGAAATTCATCAGTTCATTCACACGATTTTCAATTTCTTGCGGCGGCATCTTATCCAATATCAGCGGCAAAGCAATATTTTCTTTCAAGGTCAGGCTTTCAAGAAGATTGAAGTCCTGAAAGATATATCCAATCCTTTTACGGCGAAAAATCGCCAGCTCGTCTTTTTTAAGCCTATCAATGGCTTTTCCGTCTATGATTACTTTGCCTGATGTTGCAGTATCAATACCGGACAATATATTTAAAAGCGTAGTTTTTCCGCTGCCGCTGGGCCCCATAATGCCAATAAACTCTCCCCTAGAAACGGTGAGATCCACACCTTGTAAAGCATGGACCTCTTTCGCCCCCTTAAAGGATCCATATACTTTGGTTAAGCTTTCTACATTGATAATGTCGTTCATAATTTCATCTCCTTTGCTTTAACATTAGTATAGTCAAAAGAGTATAAAATAAAAATTGATTTACCTTGCAATAACATTACAATCTTGAAAGAAAAGACAAGCTAACGCTTGTCCCTTTCTCCGGGGCTGAAGTCAGATCTACCTCAATACCAAGCTGTTTTGCAATATATTTAACCATAAAAAGACCTATTCCTGTAGCGGCTTTATGTTTTCTCCCGTTTTTGCCTGTAAAGAACAAATCGAAAACTCTGGGGACATCTTCTGCTTTGATACCGATGCCCTCATCCCGGATCGTCAGTATCGTGCGCTTTTCACCAGGTTTTATTTCCATATGGACATTTTTACCTGAAGGAGTGTATTTAACAGCATTGGCGATGATTTGTTCCAGGATGTAAGCACACCACTTTTTGTCCGTGTAAACATAGGCTGACTCCCCGTGAAGTTTCGGATACACGCCTGCATAGATAAAGTCACGTTTCTTTTCATTGATAACCCTGCTGATGAGCGAGCGAAGATCAACACGTTCCGGCATGTAATCATTGGAGAACTCGTCAAGCCGCAGAATGTTCAGAGCCTGCTCCAAATTTCTTTTCAGCTTATCATTTTCCAGGGAAATATCTTCCAGAGAATCTTTGGATGGATTGTCACAGGCAAGTTCAATAATGGTCAAAGAGGTCTTCATGTTATGTATAAAACTGGAGAACATGGAGTTGCGGTCCCTCAGCTTGTCATTTATAGAAATGATGATATTATTGTAATGTTCATGTATATCCTCCATTGCTCCAAAAGCAAGGGCTTCCTTGCAGTTGTCCGGATTTGGCTTATAACCTCTGCCCTGTTTTGCCTTGTCTAAGCTGTTCAGAAATCTGTACATAATAACAGATTTAACAATTACATAAGCTGCCAATATAGTCAAGCTAATCAAAGTAGGATATGCAATCATGCTTCCCGGGTAAACAAGATTAAAAATTAAAAGGAGAAGGGCAGTATTTAAAATATAAAAAATAATAGCCATCCTCTCACTATCAACGGTTTTCCACAGCAGCCGCATCAAATACATATCCCACACCTCTCTTAGTTTCAATACAGTTTTGCAGTCCAAGTCCTATAAGCTTCTTCTTTACCCGGGTAATATTTACAGTTAAGGTGTTGTCATCCACAAAACTTACATCATCCCAAAGCTCTTCCAAAAGCTGCTCACGGGTGACAATTTGCCCGGCATTTTTCATGAGCAGCCGGAGTACCCGGTATTCATTCTTAGAAAGCTCTGTCTTTATCCCTTTATAAAATACACTCATAGTATCTTCCTTCAAACATATTCCATGTATGGTTATAATACTCTCTTGCTGCTCTTCCCTTCGCAGCATGGCATTTATTTTTGCCAGCAGTACCCCAATTGAAAAAGGTTTGGTGATATAGTCATCTGCACCGTTTTCCATGCCCCTTATCTGCTCCCCTTCTTCGCTCCTGGCTGAAATGATGATAATTGGAACTTTATAATGTCTCCGTATCAATTTCAAATAGTAAAATCCATCAAATTTGGGAAGGTTGATGTCAAGCAAAATGAGTTTTGGATTATAAGCTGATATGGTTTCAAGCACGGCATCGTAGTCATCAACTACCTTCGTTATAAAGTTATAGGCCTCCAAATACTCGGATATATATTTCTGAAGCTGCTCATTGTCTTCAATAAGTAAAATTCTATTCATATTCCCACACCTTTCAAAAATATAGTACTAGATCATGCCCTGACTAAAAAACAGGTTATCCCGCAAGTATAATTTTATCATACTTTCAGCTCAAAACTTTCAAATATCAGTTAGATAGACAACCTGCAAAGGATTGAACAAAATGAAACCTATTCTTTTTTTATTATTTTCAACATTGTTACAATTTTTTATTCGCTGTGAAATTTTAGCATCTAGCATACTATAAAAGAAAAAGTCGATAACCGCGAACAATCTCACCTGTTATCGACTCTGCGTCTTGGCGTCTGGCTCTTCGATAATTGACATATTCAGTTTTTTTACATTCTACCATCCCTTTGCTTGATGTTCTTATTGACCAATATTATTTTAATACCTGCAGCTTTAGGCTGCTTTGCGTTTATAAACCCTTATTGCGAACAAATATGCAACAATGAGAATACCTAGACACCATGCAAGTGCAACCCGAATATCATTTTCAACAGGCTGACCTGACAGCAGCGCGCGGATGGCATCCACAATGGAGGTCACCGGCTGGTTTTCGGCAAAGGCGCGAACAGGTCCCGGCATGGATTCAGTGGGCACAAAGGCCGAGCTTATAAAGGGAAGAAAAATAAGAGGATAGGAAAAAGCACTTGCGCCGTCCACTGATTTTGCGGACAGTCCGGCAATGGCTGCAATCCAGGTCAGGGCCAGCGTAAACAGAGCGAGTATACCGGCCACAGCAAGCCAGGAGAGTACCCCCGCCGATGAGCGAAAGCCCATAATCAGCGCCACGAGAATAATGATGGCAACTGAAATCGTATTGGATACCAGTGAGGTCAGCACATGCCCCCACAGCGCGGCCGAAGGCGCTATTGGCATGGAGTGGAACCGCTCGAAGATACCTCCCTGCATATCCATAAACAGACGGTAAGCCGTATAGGAGATCCCCGTTGCAATTGCAATCAGCAATATACCGGGCAGCAGGTAATTCACATAATTATCCGTGCCAGTTTTAATGGCACCGCCGAACACATAGACAAACAGCAGCATAAACGCAATGGGCATGATAGTTACCGTGATAATAGTGTCCATGCTGCGGGTAATATGGCGCATGGAACGACCAAGCATCACACCCATGTCGCTGAAAAAATGTTTCTTTACCGCTTCCATTTATCTTCCCTCCTTTTTGCCGATGACTGCGAGGAATATTTCCTCCAGGGTCGGCTGTTTTTCAACATACTCCACCTTCGCGGGCGGAAACAGCTTTTTCAGCTCCTCCAACGTGCCGCTCACGATAATTCTACCCTCATGCAGAATAGCTATCCGATCCGCAAGCTGCTCGGCTTCCTCCAGATACTGCGTGGTCAGGAGCACCGTTGTTCCATCCTTTGCAAGTTCTTTGACAATTTTCCAGACCTCCATGCGTGCCTCGGGATCAAGCCCTGTGGTGGGCTCGTCGAGAAAAATAAGCTGCGGTTTTCCGATCAGACTCATGGCGATGTCTAGTCTGCGGCGCATACCACCCGAATAGGTAGAAACTCTTCGGTCAACAGCATCGGTCAGTCCGAAGCGTCTTATCAGATCATCCGCCACCTGGTGCGGATTTTTGAGGTGCCGTAGTTTGGCAATCATAATAAGATTTTCCCGTCCGGTCAGTATCTCATCCACGGCGGCAAACTGTCCGGTAAGACTGATTTTTTCACGTACACGCTCCGGCTGCCTGACAACATCAAAACCACATACCTGTACATTTCCCCTGTCAGGAGTCAATAAAGTGGCCAAAATCTTAATTACAGTGGTCTTACCAGCGCCATTAGAGCCAAGCAGAGCATAGATACTGCCTTTTCTCACCTCAAAATCCACGCCTTTGAGGACACGAAGTTTCTTGAAAGACTTTTGTAGACCTTTTACTTGAATTGCTTTTACCATTCCCATATCCTCCTTTTACTTTGTTTTATCCGTGTGTTTTTTTATGGCATTGTAAACTTTCTGGTCAACAGGTTCCTGATAGATGTCAGCATAAGTTTTTGAATCTTTGATCAGATCGTCGCAGAAAACCGCTACGTCACTACCTGTCACTTCGAGTACTCCTTTTCCCAAGGCAGCACCCTCTTCAAAAAGATCCACAATTCCCGAGAGCAAACCTATACCGTCAGTCAGTTCAACAGGTCCGACCTTAAAGAGATATTTTTGAATCTCTTTATAAACAATCTGATAATCTTCTGGCAGTGCTCTGACACGTGCCATGTGTGCCCGCCACTCCTTTTTACCCTCAATGATATCTTTTATTCTCATTTTATCCTCCTATTACCTAATTTTTTAGCGATATTATTATTGAGCTGCTGGCGCCACTTGTTACGATAAGACTTTGCCCCTTCTTCACCGGCCAGCGCTGAGCAGAAACCTTTGATATCATCACTCAAAACCTCCTGGACACTCTCACCCTCCGCCGCCGCTTCTTCAAGCAGGCCAAGCACACCGTCAAGAATTGGCATGAGGTTGCGACCGGTGAAATCCGAGTGCGGCCAAAGATTGGCCTTAATTTTTTCCCATGCCGTTTGATAATCTGCCGGCAGCTTTTTGGCTCGCACTTCAAAAGTTTTCAATTCTTTAGTTATATCACTGCCTGTGATTTTTTCCCAAAAATTCATTACTTTTTCTCCTTCAACTCATTAATTTTTGATGATACGAACTCCCATTTTTCCCAGAACTTCCGCAGTTCATCACGCCCTGCATCGTTGAGTAGGAAAAATTTTCGCGGCGGTCCCTTGTCAGAGGGCTTTTTGGTGACCTCTACCAGCTTGTTTCTTTCAAGCCGAATCAAAATGGTGTACACTGTTCCATCCACCACATCTGTGAATCCGAGGGCGTTCAACCGCCGCGTGATTTCGTAGCCGTAGGTTTCTTTGCGGCTAATTATTTCAAGGACGCAGCCTTCAAGCACACCTTTGAGCATTTCCGTTAGGTTTTCCAGTATAATTCCTCCTTTGCTACTTTGTATGACTAATATGTAGTAACACTTATTACTGCTATATAGTATCACGTAATAGATGGTTTGTCAATAACGTAAATCACAATAATCTAATACTTTATGCGGGTTCAAAAAAGCAAAAAAGACCGCCTCAAAAAGACGACCAATTTTTTCGTGCATCGACATTGTATCAATACCGCAATCAATTACACCTTTGCAAAGGGTACCACCAAATTATGTGGAAAAAGTTTACTTATAACACGATAAAATTTATAAAAAGCTCCTGGAGTATATACGGCCTTCCCTCCCTGGGCAGCTTTTAAGGAATCCCTGGCCACATTTTTCATATCAAGATACGGTAGTTTATTTACAACAGACTTCTTTCCCTGCGCTTCTGATAGAATTGCCATTTCTGAGGCCATATTGCCGGGGCATAATGCACATACATTAATACCACGTGATTTCAACTCTTCACGGATTGCCCTGCTGAAATATAATACAAACGCCTTTGTTCCACTATATACCGCCATGTTCGGGTTTGGTACAAAAGATGATACGGAACAGGTTTCAACAATAAAACTTCCTTTTTTCATATAGGGGAGGCACAGCCTTGTTATGGCTGTACATCCCATGACATTCAGGTTAATCATATTAAGTTGACTTTTTAAATCTTTTTCTTCAAATTTTCCACGCGTGCCGACTCCTGCATTGCTGACAAGGATTCTGATATCTGGCTTGTTTTCATCCAGAATCTTTTCAAACTCTACAAATGATTCTTCTTTCCCCAAATCCATAGGCACTAACCTTATTTCTTTATCAGAATACTTTTGTCTTATTTCTTCCAATCTTTCTTTTCTTCGTGCAATCAGCCATATCTCATCAAGTTCCCGATATTTTTCTATAATTTCTCCCGTAAATTCTTTTCCAAGACCGGAAGATGCTCCAGTCACAATCGCTATTCGCATGTTTTTAAACCTCCTTATACTTTTACGCTCGGATATTAGCAGTGCAAACATTCAAAACAAAGCGTACAACTTATCTTAATCCATACTAATCCTCTGGTTGATTTTCTCTTTATATAGTATTAAAGATAATAAAATTACTTAATCAGGGAAAATATATCTCCCGCTGTTCTGTGTAGCATTGCCATATTGAATGGCTTTTGCCGGACATCGGTTGATACATGCACAGCACTGCATACATTTTCTGTGCTGCCAGGCAGGTCTGTTCTTCTCCATCCGAATATCAGATATGGGACAGACAGCTGAACATTTGCCACAGCCAATACAGTTGCTATCGGCATGAAACCTTTTGTCAGACCGGGACAGTCGAAAAATCGGTGCAATTACAAATGATTTGAGAAAAGGCAGCGCTCCCGGAAGTATTCTGTTTTCTTTCTGCCTTTTAAGGATACTGTCTCCAATTGTTTCCAGTTCTATCTTTGCAGCAGCGATTTTGCGGTGCTGTGAGATTTCATTTTCTGTATCGAAACCTGATAAAACATAATTGTTTGGCATCCTCACAGAATAACAGCTATCCACATGAATGTGCCGTTTTAACCATGTAAAAGCAAAGCCGGTCTCACTTTCACAGGTGGCAACTGCATACACAAATGCATTTCTGTGAACTCTGATCTGTTTTACAAAATCCGTCACATACTTCGGTGTGGACCATGCATAAACGGGAAACACAATGCCCAGAATATCATGCTCACCGATAGATGCAGGAGCTTCTTTCGTCCTTACCATGTCTGTCATAGACATGGCAATGTCATCTGTTTTTTCTGCGAGCCGTTGAGCGACCCATTTAGAATTTCCGGTTGCTGAAAAATAATAAATCATATCACACCTCCGAATTTGTTTATGACAATTCACGCGAAAGTTCATATGCCTGATGAACTGCATCTTTAATTCTGCCTGATTTATAGGCATCTCCAATCACATACATTTTATCGCAGCATCCCTGTAATTCTGCTGCAACTTCCTTATTGCTGCGTACTCCCAATGAGAGAACAACTGCATCTGCATATACGATTTCCCTCACGCTGTTTTTCTGAACGAGTGTAAGCTTGTGGCTGGCGATGCTTTCAAGTTTTCTTCCCGACATAAAGGTTACGTCAGCCTTTTTTAACCTGTTCATGACATCCCACACACTGATATTAAAGGCACCAGGAGCAATCTTGTCGGCCATCTCTATAATGGTTACCTTGTTGCCCTGCTCCACCAGTATCTCCGCTGTTTCGATTCCTGTCATACCGGAACCAACAACTGCAATTGACTTGTTTTCAAATTTCAAATCACCTCTCAAAATCGGTGTTACCGTCGTCACATAATCTTCTTTGGCACCCGGTATACCCGGCTTAAATGCCACAGCCCCTGCGGCGACGATTACCGCATATGGGTGATAGGACACTACAAGTTCCTTTGTAGCAATCCTGTTATAGAGGATTTCAGCTCCATTTCTCTTAGCTTGATATTCCAGATCTTCAAAACACCAGCTCATTTTTTCTTTATACGGCGGCATCTTTGCAAGCTGCAGCTGCCCGCCAGGTGCAGCTTCCTTCTCCAATAGGGTGACCTTGAATTTTCTGGCTGCCAGCTCTCTTGCTGCAGTGAGACCCGCCGGTCCGGCACCAACAATCACAATCTGTCTTCCATCACCGTTTTTTTCCCCGATTTTCGTGTATTTTGTCTCCTGGCAGGCCCGTGGATTAACAGCACAATTAACTGGCAATCCATTTATAATATTACGCTCATAGGATTCCATACAATATAGACAGCCAATACATCTCTGAATATTCCGTGAATCTCCGTTTTTGGCTTTTACAGCCCAATCTGGATCGGCAAGAAGCGGCCTTGCCAGTCCAATGAAATCCTGATCTCCTTCCAATAAAAGCTGCTCAGCCTGCTCCGGAGTACGAATTACGCCAACCGAAATGACGGGGATATGCACAGCATCCTTTACTGCTTTGGAAAGATATTTTCGCCATCCGGGCTGAAAACTGATGGGCTCGGTGATCATAAACTGCGTATCGCTGTTTCCGGTTGTAACGTTGATGGCATCTGCTCCATATGCTTCCAGTGATTTTGCAATCTCGACGCCATCCTTTAAATGCAGACCCTGCTCAGGATAACCGATTTTTTCATAGAATTCATCTACTGTAAGACGTACTGAGATAGGAAAATCTGCACCACATTCCCGGTGAATTCCCTCTATCAGTTCCTTCATAATCCGCAGCCGATTTTCAAAGCTGCCGCCATATTCATCACTGCGGATATTTGTATAAGGGCTTAAAAACTGATTTAAAAGATATCCATGTCCTGCATGCAGCTCCACTCCGTCTGCACCGGATTGTTGTACTCTTTTAGCAGCTTTTACAAACTGTCTTATTAAATTATGAATCTCTCCTGTAGTAAAAGGCTTGATTTTTTGGTTCCCGAAAACAGAAAGTCCAAGTCCCGCTGGTACATCACTAGGTGCCCTTAATGGCTTCATATATTTATTCATCATCTGAATCATCTTTGGATCACTTAGAGATTCTGCATCAGCCTTTCCAGCTATAGAAGAGAACACTTTCCAATAAAAAGGAAAGATTTTTGCAAGCTTCTCATTAATACTCCAAAACGTAGGGAAGAGCACGACATTTTGGCGACCCGGATGATGGAGTTGTACAAATATTTTCGCACCTTCTCTGTGAACGGCAACTGCAACTTTCTGAAATGGTTTGATATACTTATCCGAAGACATGGAGAGCTGCCCGGAGGCTACCACACCATCTTTTTCATTGATACGTGTATATTCCGTTATGATCAGGCCGACGCCGCCTTTCGCCCGCTCCCTGTAATAAGCCACTGTTTTTTCGTTGGCGGTGCCGTCATGGTCGGATACATCCACTCCCATGGCTGTCATGACAACTCTGTTTTTTACTTTTATACTTCCAATTTTCGTCGGCGAAAACAATTTTTTATATGCCATTGTCCTGTCCTCCTAACTCTATTTTCCCATAAATTTAATCCTGCAGAAATCATTAATAGTACTAAACACAATTTGTTTTTTGCTTCATCTGCAAATTTTTAGACACTTGCCTATATGCAAATTCTATGATAAACTTAAGTGCAAAGCATATCAAGAATCAAATAAAGGCTTTTGTCTAATCTTGGACAAAAAAATAAATCTGCAAAGGGAGGAATTATCTTTGAAATACGATCTTACAAAAAAAATTACCAAAGGAGCCAGGCGAACCTTAGATGCTTTTTTTAATAGTATGCTTGAACTGCTTTCCAATAAATCTTTTGAAGAAATCACCGTTAATGAACTCTGCCAACAAAGTAATTATCCTCGGGCTACATTCTACAACTATTTTGACGATAAATATGATTTATTAAATTATTGTTTGTATGTCCTTGCCAAACAGATTCATCTTGAAGAATATAAAAACTTGGATCCGGAAGAAAGTTTATATATATTCTTTGATCGAATGTATGATTTGATTACTGCTCGTCAGGATATGATTCAACATATTTTGAAATTTAACTCCGGAGAAAATTTACTGCTCAGTCATTTTCGGATCTATATGAATATTCAAATGCGAGAAATTTTTTGTCAGTGTCAATGCAAAGACCGTTATAAGATTCCATATGAGATTGTAGCAGAACACTACTGCAATACCATCCTTCTCATTTTAGAATGGAGCTTTTTGAAAAAGAACAGCTGCTCCAAAATCCAGGCCCATGAATATCTGAAATATCTTTTGAGATCACTATAAAGCATTATAAAATTATACCCTCACGTCAATTTTATGACACGAGGGTATATTCTTAATATTTTCTTTTCAATTGACCTATCCTTCATCTATTATATAGGGCACAGTGACTATGGCTATATTCCTTCTTTTAAGAAGCATGGTTTTGATAAACAGCGAAGTCTGGTTGTGAAGTATGTTTCCCCACCATTTTGTAACTACAAACTGAGGCATGACTACCGTTACAGTGTCCTTTGAGCCTGCGGCATATTCTTCCGATTCTATGAATTTAACCAGGGGGCCAACTATACTTCTGTAGGGTGATTTTTTGACTATTATAGGTATATCTACATCATACTGATGCCATTTTTTCAAAAGTTTCTCTGTAGCGCTGTCATCCACTGAAACATGAAATATTATTATATTGTCCGATATGGTTCTGGCATAATTCAAAGCCTTTAAAAAAGATTTATTGAGAGTATCTATGGGGACTATCACATATCTTTTCTGTGAGGCAAAATCTATTTTCTTAGGTTTCTGATCCAAAGGGAGCCTCAGCTGTCTTGCAACTTCAGTATAATGCAGTTTTATTTTTCTCATAACATAGACTACAGCAGGTATCAGTATAAAAACCACCCAGGCTCCATGAATAAACTTGGTAACCCCTATTATAACTGCAGTTATAAGAGTCATAAAGGCACCCAATCCATTTATAAATGCCTTATGTCTCCAGGCAGAGCCCTTGTTTTTTATCCACCTTCTGAACATTCCAGCTTGGGATAACGTAAATGATATAAATACTCCTACAGCATAAAGAGGCAGTAAATAATGTGTATCCCCTTTAAAAATTATGACCAGTATACAGGACAATAGTCCCAGCATAACTATTCCATTGGAATAATTGAGTCTTTTGCCCCTTTTTGCAAACTGTCTTGGTGCATAACCATCTTTAGCCATAAATGCCAGCAGCAGCGGAAGCCCTGCAAAGGCGGTATTCCCGGCTAAAACCAGTATGACGGCAGTAGTTGCCTGAATTACATAGAACATGATATTTTTATCAAATATCTGCTGGGAAATCTGTGCCACCACAGTTACCTCCGAGTTCGGAACAGCATGATAAAGTGTAGCCAGATAGGAAATTCCTCCAAATACCAGCAGCACAATGAGAGCTAGAAGACCCAGTACCATTTTGGCATGTTTTTGTGAAGGTTCCTTGAAATTTGGAACACCATTGCTCACTGCTTCTATGCCCGTTAAAGCTGTACATCCACCTGCAAAAGCTTTCAGAAAAAGAAAAAGAGTTATATTTTCGGAGGCTTCAGGTATCTTATAGAACGGCACAGGCGTATATCCCATAAAATGTATTTTAATTACTCCCCACACGATCATGAACAATACAGAAATTATAAAAAGATATGTGGGCACTCCAAACAATTTGGAGGATTCCCTCACTCCTCTCAAATTTCCGATGACAAGTAAGATTATAAGTCCCAATGTTATTCCAACTCTATGAGGAAGTAAAAAAGGTGCTGCCGAGGTAATAGCTGCAGTCCCGGCAGAAGCACTTACCGCCACAGTCAGTATATAGTCTATGGTGAGGGAGGCACCTGCTATAAGCCCTGCGGTAGTCCCAAGATTGTCCTTGGCTACAACATAGGAGCCTCCTCCTGAAGGGTAGGCATCTATAGTTTGTCTATAGGAAAAAGTAAGCATAAACTAAACATTAAAAATACAATGAGCATTGAGGCGTACATCATATATTTATAAGACAACACTCCTATTGCGGGAACCAGTATCCAAAGTATTTCCTCCCCTGCATAGGCCACAGATGAAATAGCATCGCTGGACATTATGGGGAGTCCCCAGAATACACTGAATTTTTCCTTTTTTAATTCTTGAGTTTTTAAACTCTTTCCTGTTAATCCATTTAAAAAATTTCCCAATTTAAAGCCCATCCTTAACACCTCTAAAAGTAAATTTATCTCTCAACTTATTGTTTTCTGATATGATGTGTTATTATACCATCAATTAGATAAATTTTAGATTAAGATTTATCCGTATGTATAAAGATTGTATAAAGATTCTATTCTATAATAAATCTGATGAATGGTTCACATTGTTTATATGATAAATGAAACTGCCAACAATATTTCTATCAAGTTATGCACTTATGTTATAATGTTATTAAACAATATAAAAGGTGGGTTTTACATGAAATATGAAGTTCTCCATTTACTGAAAAAAAGCAGCACAACATTCTTATCTGGGCAGTTGATAAGTGAAAAGCTAGGAGTGAGCCGCACATCTATATGGAAATACATAAAATCTTTAAAGGAGGATGGATATATAATAGATTCTTCCTCAAAAAAAGGCTATAGATTAATAAGTTCCCCGGATATACTGACTTTTGAAGAAGTCAATCCATATTTAAAAACAAACCATATGGGTAAAAAAATCCTGCACTTTGAAAGTATAAATTCAACAAACAACAAAGCAAAGGAATTATCTGAAAAGGGCGAAGATCATGGAACTGTGGTAATATCCGAAGAACAGGTAGGCGGCAAAGGCAGATTGGGTCGTTCCTGGTGCTCCCCAAAATATAAGGGAATAAGTCTGTCTATAATACTGAAGCCAAATATAAATCCTATGGAGGCTCCCAAGATAACTCAAATAGCTGCTGCTGCCATGATAGAGAGTTTAAGGGAATTTAATATAAATGCTAAAGTAAAATGGCCTAATGATATAATAATTAGAGGCAAAAAAGTCTGTGGAATTTTGACAGAAATGAGCGGTGAATTAAATAGAGTAAACTACATAATTGTAGGCATAGGTATAAACGCCAACCTGGATAAAGATGATTTTTCAGAAGATCTGCTGGATAGGGCCACTTCCCTTAAAATAGAGACAAATACCAGTATAAATAGGAAATCACTAGTAGGCATGCTTTTAAATAAATTTGAATTTTTATATGCTGAATTTCAGGAAAAGAAACAAATCGAACTTTCCATAAAAATATGTAAAAATAATTCTGCTGTTATCGGTAAGAATATAAAGGTAGTTAGAAATAACAATGAAAAATGTGCAAAGGCACTTGATCTGGATGGAGATGGGAGATTGGTGGTTCAATACAAGGATGGCTCTCTGGAAAAACTTGTATCCGGTGAAATCTCTATAAGAGGGCTAAATCAATATATTTAAATTTTGATTTATATTTTACATTTAAGTATACTATAAAATTTTATTATAGACAAAACTCAAATCATAACATATAGATATTTGTTATAAAATATACTGTCATGTATAATTATCATGAATTAAATCTAAGGATAAAATAATTTGTTAAGGGAGGTTTTATGTTATGAAAAGAATTTTATCCATCATATTTTCTATATTATTTATTGGTGTACTAGCTGTTGGATGTTCCTCAGGTGAACAATCCTCCAATACACAAAAACAATCTACTGAAAATAAGGAACAAAAAACTCTTACTGTGGATAAAAATAAAAAAGAGGTCAAAATATCGGCACAGGTAAATGGAAAATATTTTACTGAAAATACCAGACATGGTGTAGTTTTTAAGGATGGTAAGAATGGCGAAAAATCTGTATTGAGAGGTTTTGTAAAACCAGAGGATTTTTATAATGCTCTGATCTCCATTGGTGCAAAACCTGGAAATAATCTAGAGGCAGGTGATAAAGGCAAGGGCAAAAAGGTAGAGGGATCAAAATTAAACGTATACATTACTTGGAATGGCCTTGGAAAGGAAATACCTTTCTCAGATATTATATATTCAAGTGATCCCAGACCAATGGACATAAGATTCGGCGGTAACCTGGCCCATGCTAAAAAGATGAATACGGGCTGCATATTATGCTTAGATAGTTGTCCAGTAGGTATTACCAGTAATTCTGCTTATGCATTTGGAGAATCCGATACAGTTAAATTCCACGGTAAAAAGGATGTCCTTCCAAAGGACGGCACAGATGTTACCGTTATATTCAGATTAGCAGAATAAATAGTTTTTTGGGGTACGATGTTTATACATCGTACTCTATTTATTTCATACATTTCAGGAGGTTAAAAATGAAATTTTTCAGCTTAATATACAACGGGTTTATATGGGGGATGCTGCTCTCCATTATAGCTTTCCAAAATGAATGGCTGGAGATGAGGATCAATACGGGTATAATAATTCCAATTACAATGGCATTATGTTTTATTGTATATTTCATTAAGTCAGCAAAAAAACATCCATTATATAAAATTGGCTTTAAATTCAGCATATTTAATCTGATATCATGTGTTTTAATAACGATTTTAATAATCGGTACAGACAGATTTCAGATTCTGCCAGCTTCTATAATAAGAGAAGGAATACATTACAGCAGCTTAAGCTTTTCTACAGTAAATTTAATATTATCTATATTCTTTATAACAGGACTTTTTATTATATTTTTATCCAGCAGATCCCAAAAACACTTTAAGTATAAATAACTTATAAATGATCTTCATTTCTGCGTTTAAATTATAGTAGAAAAGCAAATTATAATATCAAATACATTGAAGGATGTGTAAATTATGCTTTTAATAAAAAACGTAGAAATATTTGATCCCAGATCTATAGGTAAAAAAAATATATTCATATGCTTTGATAAAATAGCATATATCTCTCAAAGAATAAACATTCCGGATAAAAATTTCCCCCAGGTAGAAATACTAGACGGAACTGGATTAAAAGCTATTCCAGGACTAATCGATCTTCATATACATATAAACGGCGGTGGAGGAGAAGGGGGCTTTTACAACAGAACCCCGGAATTAGGACTTACAAAATTCACATTAAATGGTGTTACAACCTGCGTGGGTCTTTTAGGTACAGATGGAATTACAAGAAATATGGAAGGTCTGCTGGCAAAGGCACAAGCCCTTCAGTCCGAGGGAATAAGCACATACTGCTGGACAGGATGTTACGATGTACCAACTAGGACCCTTACAGACAGTGTCCGAGGCGATATTATCACTGTGGATAAAATAATAGGGGCTGGCGAAATAGCTGTTTCCGATCATAGGGGAAGTCATCCTTCCGATGAAGATCTGATACATTTGGCCTGTGAAACCCGGGTAGGCGGACTTATTTCAGGTAAATGCGGAGTTCTTCATATGCATCTTGGAGATGGCAAAAGAGGGTTGACTCCTATATTTGATGTAATAGAAAATTCAGATATACCTTTTGAAAATCTGCTCCCTACACATCTCAATAGAAACAGTCTATTATCCAGACAGTGCATGGAATATTTAAAAATGGGCGGCTTCACTGACATAACAACAGGGATTAAAAATGAAAATGATGATGCCATCAGTTCATCTCAACTGTATCAAACGATATTAAAGGAAAATATTTCTCCATACCATGTGACCATGAGCTCTGACGCAGGAGGAAGTATGCCTTTTTTTGACAGCAGTGGAAAACTGACCAAATTAACCATAGGCATGCCTTCTACTGACATTGACTCCATAAGGGAATCCATTGAAAGAGGTCTCTCCATGGAGTTGGCCCTTATCCCTCTTACTCTTTCACCTGCCAGATTTCTTAAATTTCCCTGCAAAGGTAAAATAGCAGAGGGCTATGATGCAGACTTGGTTTTATTAGATGATAAATTAAATATTCACACCGTTATAAGCAGAGGAAAAATTATGGTTCAAAACTACAAACCAACTGCATACGGAACCTTCGAAAATAAATAAGAGGGTTGTTTTATCCCTCTTATTTATATCCTGCTTCCTTTAAAATTTTTACGGCCTTTTCACCCTTTTGAGAATTTACCAGAATCACAGGCCCTGTGCAGCCCATTCCGCTTTCAGAATATATACCTTTTCCCCATAATACCCTGCAGGCATTGTCCAGTTCCAGTATATCTATCCCCGGTATTGCATAGGTCACAACTTCCCTGGGAGGCACCTTTACATCCACCTCTTCAGCTTTCGACGGCCTATCCTTTTCCAATATTTCCTCCAGCCCTGCAGCCTCTGCCTTTTGAAATTCATTCTTCGCCGTCCTCAGTACTTTTCCTTCAGCACACACAGCACAGTATTTAAGTGCTTCACAGATAAGAGGTGCTCCAGAAGCCCTGGATACTATATTTATCAGCTTATCATAATTTTCCCCTATTCCCGGACCGTATCCATATCCCAGAGTCTCATAATTTCCTCCGGTAGTATAGGCTGCAAAAATCTTTATGAGCAGATTTCCGGTCAGTGAATCACAAACCATGACA
>NZ_JAJJPB010000074.1:0-538 GCF_020908015.1 Clostridium aromativorans | reverse complement strand
TATAGTAACTGTACAACTCTTTCAGTTCATCATTTGCTTTTTTATCTGTCTCTAAATTTATAAGTTCCTTAATTTTTTCCAATGCTTCATCATACTTTTTTTCTTTTAAGAGCTTTTTTACCGTCTTTCTGGATTCTTCGTCCTTAATCTTACGATTTGCCTTCTGGAATATATGAAATAGATCCAGCTGGTATATTTTCTGGGTGTCATTTTCTGTTTCAGCGCTAATCCATGGGGCTCCATCACCATTTAGAATAGTATACTTCTGAAATATGGCTGTTTATCAGGTTATCAAAGTTACTGCCTTTTTCATACCCTGAAAAATACCTGGTCCCAACAGTCCTGTATCCATCATTCTTTTTAATCCACCCTTCGTATATTTTACCCACCTTGAGTTCCTGTTTATTCTTTTTACCCTGTATTTTTAAGTAAACCCCATCCTTTTCTTCAAAGAGCACATTCACTTCTCTTTTACCTCTAAGTTCTCCTTTAAGGTATTTTGTAACCCTGTTATTTTCAATCTTTTCTATAGCACTGC
>NZ_JAJJPB010000073.1:0-603 GCF_020908015.1 Clostridium aromativorans | reverse complement strand
CTAAAGAAATTTTTATATGCTTTATTTAGATCCATTTGAGCATTTGCCAGAGCAAGACTGTCAACTTCTTTAAGCCATTCAAATTCTTTCTTATACTGTGCTGGAGTAGGATACTTAATCTTTTTAATATCCAAATCTTTGTTTTCCTTGTATGATTTAATTCTATCAGCCAGCATTTTGTTATATATAAATCTGACACAGCCAAAAGTTCCAGCAAAATACAATTTTTGTTCTTTGTTCGGGTAAATCCTGTATTTATAAGCTTTTAACACATTTTCGCCTCATTTCATTCCTTGATTTTCTATGTACTCCTTAACTATATCAATTGGAACACCGCCAGTTGTTATAAGGCAATAACTTTTACTCCAGAAGTACTCTTTCCATAATTGTTTTTTTATTGATGGGAACTCCTTTTTTATAAGTCTGCTGCTGGCACTCTTATAAGCATTTATAAATTTTGATATATTTGTATTTGGTGATCCTCTAAACAAAAGGTGTACGTGGTCTTTATCATGATTCCATTCGCATAAAGTAATATTGTATTTAGGGCATATATACTCAAATATTCCCTTTAGCCTATTTGATATTTTATCATTTAGTACT
>NZ_JAJJPB010000072.1:0-620 GCF_020908015.1 Clostridium aromativorans | reverse complement strand
CATGGATTTTAATTTAGGTAATTTAATATGTTCATCTTTGATATAAACTGTTCCATTTTGATTATTGGTTGTATAACTGTTATAGTTACTTTTCTTACTTTTGAATTTAGGGAAACCTATTGATTTATCTCTAAAGAAATTTTTATATGCTTTATTTAGATCCATTTGAGCATTTGCCAGAGCAAGACTGTCTACTTCTTTAAGCCACTCAAATTCTTTTTTATACTGTGCTGGAGTAGGATACTTAATCTTTTTAATATCCAAATCTTTGTTTTCCTTATAAGACTTAATTCTATCAGCCAGCATTTGGTTATATATAAACCTGACACAGCCAAAAGTTCCAGCAAAATACAATTTTTGTTCTTTGTTCGGATAAATTCTGTATTTATATGCTTTTAACACATTTTCGCCTCATTTCATTCCTTGATTTTCAATGTACTCCTTAACTATATCAATTGGAACACCACCAGTTGTTATAAGGCAATAACTTTTACTCCAGAAGTACTCTTTCCATAATTGTTTTTTTATTGATGGGAACTCCTTTTTTATAAGTCTGCTGCCGGCACTCTTATAAGCATTTATAAATTTTGATATATTTGTATTTGGTGATCCTCTAAACA
>NZ_JAJJPB010000071.1:0-685 GCF_020908015.1 Clostridium aromativorans | reverse complement strand
CCTGCGGCTGGATCACCTCCTTTCTAGGGAGTCGAAAGGGAGCCTGAGAAAGGCTTTCTTAAAAGGTTTGTCTTATGTAAGTATCCGTTTATTCTGTTTAATTTTGAAGGATCAGAAGTCAGTTGACAATCAAGAATTGACAGTTGAATTCTTCACCCAATTGTGCAGTGTGAATTAAACACTGCAGATTGAAAGAAATTTGTTCTTTGAAAATTGCACAGTAAATATAAAAGAGTTGGCAGTAACGAGCATATCGAGGAAAAACTGGAGCGAGGAGTGGAGTTTACTTATGTAAATGAACACCGGAACGAGAGTTTTGACGAAGAGATGCGAAGTTAATGGCAATTTTAAAGCTAAGGTTAGAAATAACCTTTGTAGTAAAGCAAGTTATAACTAAGATTGAAGTTAAAAAAACATTTAAGGTAAGATTTATAACTAAGTAATAGAAAATTGGCAGTAACGAGTAGTTCGAGGAAAGGCTTGAGGGAGGAGCAGAGCTTACTTATGTAAGTGAGCACCGCAGCGAAAGACTTGACGACGAAATGCAAAGTTAGTAGCAATTTTCCAATCAGAGTAATAGAAAATTGGCAGCAGCGAACAAGACAAGGAAAGACTCGATAGAGGAGCGGAGTTTACTTATGTAAATGAGCACCGGAAAGAGAGTTTTGACGAAGTATTGTGAAGC
>NZ_JAJJPB010000070.1:0-771 GCF_020908015.1 Clostridium aromativorans | reverse complement strand
CCCAGATTTCTGCTGTCTTTGATTTCACTGAACAGTTCTGCAGAATGGAGCAGTGTCTTTGTAGGTATACATCCTACATTGAGGCAGGTTCCCCCAAGTTCTGCATTTTCAACAAGGGTTACTTTATTCCCCAGCTGTGCAGCACGGATAGCAGCTATATAACCTCCCGGGCCTCCACCTATAACAACTACATTTCTAGAGCCTGCCTCACGTTTATCGCCCCGGACTTCCGGCTCTCCTGCTTCTTCTACCTCATCTTTTCCCTCTGCTCCCGCCTCTTTCAAAAGCTCTGAAATATCTTCATTCTCACCGGCTATTACAGCAACGGGTGTCAGGCATTTAACCGTCTCGCCTTCCTCTACGAGTATTTTTCTCACTACTCCGCTTTCCTTTGCCTCTATCTCGTTCGTAAGCTTATCCGTTTCAACTTCAAATAGAATTTCTCCCTTTTCAATTTTTTCTCCTTCGCTTTTATGCCACTTTGCCAGCATTCCTTCTGTCATTGTAAGGCCCAGCTTGGGCATTATCTCCAAACAACTCATTTTTAAAAACCTCCCATGTTCTAAAGTATAAGCAGTCCCGGTTTTTCCACATACTGCTTTATTCTCTGCAAAATTCGAGCTGCATAGGCTCCGTCTATGGCCCTGTGATCCGCTGTAAGTGACATACTCATAAGCGGCTTTATAACTATCTGGCCCTTTTCCACCACCGGTGTTTCAGCAATCTTGTTTACTCCAAGTATGGCTACCTCAGGCTGGTTTATAATAGGCG
>NZ_JAJJPB010000006.1:0-144964 GCF_020908015.1 Clostridium aromativorans | reverse complement strand
CCTCTGCTGCCCGAAGTTGAAAAAAATCCCAAGCTTGAAATTTTAACTGGCCCTAAAGAGATTGAATTTGAAAAGGGCGAACCTGTAGATATATGGAGATAAGAGTATGTTAGTGCTTAAAAGTAGATATGATGTCCACAAAATGATTTAATTTATACACCAGCAACCGGTGATTATAAATTACAATATACCAGATATCAAATAATTAAGATTTGTGGTTGAAATATCTACTGGCATATAAAAGGGGAAATGTATTATGGAAAATATAGAAGTGAAAAATATACCTAAAAGCAGATGGTTTCGAATTATTCCTCCCTGTATACTTGTTTATATAATTGCGTATATGGATAGGCAAAATATATCTTTTGCGATTGCCGGGGGAATGAACAGGACTTTGGGTATAGGTTCAACTGTAACTGGAATAGCTGCCGGTATATTTTATGTGGGGTACGTTATACTTCAAATACCAGGAGGAAATTATGCAGAACACAAAAGCGCTAAGAAATTTATATTGAAATCCATAATGGCGTGGGGTTTGATTTCAATAATAACTGGCTTTGTAAATCAAACATGGGAACTGTTGGCATTGCGTTTTGCATTAGGAGTGGCAGAGGGAGGAGTCATGCCGGCTATTCTGGTTTTGATAACTCACTGGTTTCCAAATGAAGAAAGAGGAATGGCAAATGGATTCTTTGCGTTCAATTTTGCAATAGCAAGCGTTATTACTGCTCCTCTTTCAGGATGGATAATTTCTTTTTCTAATTGGCGATGGGTTTTTATTATTGAAGGCATAATAGCATTTATGCTGATATTCATCTGGTATCCGATGATCAGTGATTCTCCCGAAGAGGCCAAATGGATATCATGCGAAGAAAGAGAATGGCTTGTTGAAAGACTGAAAAAAGAACAGAGTGAATTAAAAAAGGCTACTAGATCTTCTGAGAAAAAGCAAAACATTTATGCGTCTTCTAGTTTATGGCTGTTGACTATTACGTATTTCTGTTATCAAGTAGGTATCTATGGGTACTCTTTATGGCTGCCAACGTTGATTAAAGAATTGACAAAAACGGGTATAGGAATAGTAGGATTACTTTCAGCGGTTCCCTATGTAGGGCTGATCTTTGGTATATGGATATTTTCATATTTATCGGATAAAACTCAGAAGAGAAAATTATTTGCAATAATTCCAATGATATTTTTTGCATTGTCACTTACGTTTTCAGTTAAATTTAAAGCTAATATATGGACCTCCTATGTCTTCTTGGCGTTGGCGGGCGTGTTCATTCATGATTATTACAGCAGTTTCTGGTCTTTACCACCTATGTTATTTGAATCTGATGTCAGCGGAGCTGCACGTGGATTTATAAATGGAATAGGCTGTTTAGGAGGATTTATAGGGCCTTATTTGGTAGGGCTCGTTATGACATATACAAATAGTTCAGATATTGGAATGTATATATTAGCCATCGTTTTATTGATAGGATGTTTTTTCAATGCAGTTATAAAGCTCCCTACTATTATAAAAGAAAATAGAAATTAGCAGCTCAAATATAGTTGGAGACTAAAAATAATAAATAATATTTATAAAAATTGGATAGGTATAACTAAGATTTGTAAAATTAAGGAGGGAAAGGAAGATATGCAATCTGAAAAGACTAGATCAGGTAAATTAAAGATTCGTGGATTACGTTGGTGAATGTTTGTATTCTTCTTAATTATAGGCATATTTAATTACATGGATAGAATTTCATTGTCCATTCCAATGTCATTGATAGGCAAGCAATTGCATATAGGAACAATGTTTACGGGAATAGTGCTGAGTGCTTTTTTCTGGAGTTATACACTTATGCAGTTGCCGGGAGGATGGTTGGTAGATAAATTTAAACCCAGAAGAATTGTGACCTGTGCATTGATAGGCTGGGGTTTAGCTGAGAGTCTAACGGGTCTTGCAAACAGCTTTATGTCTTTGATAATTATAAGGTTATTTCTTGGAGTATTTGAGGGCCCTGTTCAAGTTGGTTGTAATACATCTCTTGTTAGCTGGCTTCTTCCATATGAGCGCGGAAGGGGAAGTACATTGGTAGACAGTGGAGGCCAGCTTGGTGCTGCACTGGGCGGAATAGTAGTTACAGGTCTCATAATGTGGCTGGGTACTTGGAGGATAGCATTTGCAATATTAGGTGTGCTAACTATATTAATTGGCATTGTCGCATATTTGTTTATGAGAGACAATCCTTCAGAACATCCAATGATAACTGAAGAGGAAGTTGAATATCTCAGCAAAAATGAAACTGGGGAAGAAGATAATAAAATTACAGGAGGAAATATTCTTCTGTATTTTAAACATGCTAGTCCATGGATGTTATTGCTGGGATTTGCTTCTTATGATGCTGTTGTATATGGACTGTTGACTTGGATTCCTTATTATATACAAAAAGTTAGGCATATTTCTTTCGGAATGACAGGGGTATGGACAATGCTTATTTTTGGATGCGGGTTTATAGGTGAAATTATTGCAGGGCAATTGTCAGATCGATGGAGGAGACATCCAGGTGCTTCTACGAATGTTGTCATGAAGACAATGCTTGGATTTGCGGGTATTGCAGTAGCAATTTCTGTATTGATGGTTAATTTTGTCCAAAATGCAACTGCTGCTGTTTTATTGATAAGTATCGCCAATTTCTTTTTGCGTTGGGGTGGATTGTATTGGAGTGTACCACAAATGTTAGTGGATAAGCAACATGTAGGAAGACTGTCAGGAGCAATGAATTTCGCAGGAAATGTAACGGGAATTATAATTCCAATTTTGATAGGTTGGATTGCTGCATTCAGTGGAGGATTTACAGCTACCTTTGTTATTTTCTGTGTGGCAGGATTGCTTATGACAATAAGTTCGATATCTATAAACTATTCTCATAAATTAAGTTAAGGATCACTTGATTTGATGTTATATAATATAAAAAGGATTGCTCTAAAATTTATTTTAGGACAATCCTTTTTATATTTCATGAGAATTGTTATATTATAATTGATAAATAATAGTTAATGGTGTGGGAATCAATCAAAACTTTCAATTGGTAAACCCAATTATAAATATAGTATAATAATTGATTCGTGATATAATGATTTTGGATGCCTTAAGGAGGGGATGATAGTCAATATGGAAAAACTTATAATCGATCCATATGAATTTATAACTGTGGATCTTAAAGGGGCAAAAGCAGTATTTTCAACGGCTAGGAGTAATTTAAATTTTAATAAAGCAGAGGATGAAGGAAAAAAAAACATTGAAAATTTAAAGAAATGGTTTAAATTAGAAAATGTGGGATTTTTAAACCAGGTACACGGATGTGAAATTGTCATATATAATCCCGACGATAAAGTGAAAGATGGAGATGGCATAATTACCAATAGATCCTGTACAGCTGTAGGAGTTTTTAATGCGGATTGCGTTCCTGTTATTATATATGATAGAGAGAAAAAGGTAATAGCTGCAGTTCACAGCGGATGGAAGGGGACACTGGCCTGCGTTGTTTCTAAAGCTATTGAAAAACTTGAAAAAGAATACAGCAGTAAACCTGAAAATTTACAGGTGTGTGTGGGACCACATATTCACAGCTGCTGCTATGAGGTGGGAGAAGAATTTAAGAATAAATTTAAAGATGATTCTTTCTACAGGAATAAAGACCACATATTCAATGGAAGAAATTTAGATTTAAAAAAGTGTATATTATATCAATTGTTAGAAAAAGGAGTAAACAGGCAAAATATAAACTATTTGGATATTTGTACAGCATGTAATAGGGAGTTTAAATTATATTCTTATAGAAAAGATAGAGGTACTGGAAGAATGTTTTCATTTGTTTATTTGGATACACTCGCTGAAGAAGGTTAAAATTATGTATTTCTGATTTTCTTAATTATTAGGTTATAGCTGTTAATTTTAGGTCTATAAGGAGGATAAATATTATGTTACAGAAAAAAATATTGATAGTAGATGATGAAGAACATATTTGTGAACTTATTGGATTCAATCTTAGAAAAAATGGATACAGAACTATTGTAGCAGCTGATGGTTTAAATGGACTTAAGATAGCAAGAGAAGAAAAACCTGATCTCATCTTACTAGATGTTATGCTGCCAGAGTTAGATGGTTATGAGGTCTGTAAAGAGATAAGAAAAGACAGTGAAATTTCTTCTACCCCTGTAATAATGATAACAGCTAAAGGAGAAGAATTTGACAGAGTATTAGGACTTGAACTTGGGGCAGATGATTATATAACAAAACCTTTTTCCATAAGGGAAATGGTAGCTAGAGTAAAAGCTGTACTGAGACGTTTAGAAGAGAGAAGCATAAGCAAAACTTATAGTTTTGGAGATATAAGTGTGGATTTTGACAAACATGAGGTAATTAAAGGTGAACATAAAGTTGAATTGACATTGAAGGAATTTGAACTTTTAAAGATACTCATAGAAAACAGAGGGAGAGTCATGACTAGAGATTTTCTATTGGATAAAGTGTGGGGTTATGAATATGCTGGAGAAACCAGAACTATAGATGTGCATATAAGACATTTGAGGCAAAAGATAGAAGATGGAAATAAAGCTCCCAAATATATAGAAACCATCAGAGGAATTGGCTATAGATTCAATTCGGAGGGGTAGCTGGTGATAAAATGAAGAGAAAATTGATGCTTTCCATGTTGGTAACACTTATATTTAGCATGCTTATAACTACTTTATTATTTATAATCATCGAAAATCGTGAATATATTGAAAATATGAAACAGACTTTAAAATTGAATAACCAGATTATAATAAATGTGATACAAAATAAGCTCCCAGAAGATATAAGCAGTTTTTCTACAAAGAATTTTAAAAATGCTATTATAAGGGAAACATTTATAGATAAAAAAGGAAAAGTGCTCAGCGATTCTGTAGCTTCAAAGGAAAGCATGGGTAATCACAATTCCAGAAAAGAAGTACAGGAGGCCAGAAAAAATGGGACCGGCTACGACGTAAGGCTAAGTGATACTACAGGTAAAAAGACGCTGTATTTTGCCACTGCATTTGGTGACGGCTATATAATGCGGAGTGCTCTTACCATGCAGACAATTAAGGGACTTGAGGGAAATTATTTTAAATATTACGTACTCATAATGTTTTTTTCTGTATTGGTGTCCATGATGTTTTCCGAAAAACTTTCAAAGTCTATAGTCAGTCCTATTGAAAAACTTCAACGTACTACTTCCAGCATAGCAGGTGGAAATTTTGACAATAGGGTCAAAATTAATTCCGATGATGAAATAGGCCAGCTTGCTATTACTTTTAACAATATGGCAGATAAGCTTCAGATTACATTGGAGGATTTGGTGGATAAACGCAATAAACTAGAGGCCATATTAAAGAGTATGGATAATGGCGTAATAGCTGTAGACATGGATTACAAGATAATAATGATAAATCCATATGCAGAGAGGATATTTGGAGTTCATAAGAACATAATAGGAAAAGATCTTCTGGATGGAATAAGGGATTTTGAACTGGAAGACATATTTAAAGATGAAGAGGATGATTACAGGGAAATAAAAATACTCTGGCCAAGGGAAAGAATACTGAGAATAAAAAGAGCTTTTATCATTAACGGCAGGGAAAAAATAGGGAAAGTAGCTGTAGTTCAGGATATAACAGATATAAAGAAATTGGAGAATATGAGATCCCAATTTGTGGCCAATGTTTCTCACGAATTAAAGACGCCTCTTACATCTATAAAAGGTTTTGCAGAGACATTAAAATATGTGGAAGACGAGGAAGATAAGAACAAGTTTTTAAATATAATAAATGATGAGGCAAATAGATTGACAAGACTGATAAATGATATTTTGACATTGTCGCATATAGAAAACAGTAAAATGGATAAATCTGAAATAATAGAAACAAACAACATAATAGAAGATATATGTTGCATGGTGGAGGCTTCAGCTGATAAAAAACATATAGTTATAAAAAAACAACTCTGTAAGCCACCGGGTATATGGGGTGATCCAGATAGATTTAAGCAGATGATCATAAATTTGGTGGACAATGCAATAAAATATACCGATAATGGCGGAAGGGTTAGCATTAATACAGACGTTAGAGACAACAATTATTTAATTTCTGTAGAGGACAACGGAGTTGGAATTTCAAAAGTACATCAGAAAAAATTATTTGAAAGGTTTTATAGGGTGGATAAAGCCAGATCCAGAAGCGCAGGGGGAACGGGACTTGGGCTTGCCATAGTAAAACATATAGTTTTAGCATTTAATGGAACTATAGAACTTAAAAGTGAAATTGGTGAAGGCAGTAAGTTTACAGTTAAAATTCCCATAGATTTAAATAAAAACCTAAGTACATGATTGAGAATAGACAGTTGAATTGGAACTGTCTATTTTTTAGTATAAATGTTAATTTTAATTAACATTCGTATAATAATATATTAACCTTGATGGGATATTATAAACAATGTAGTAATTAATTTTGTAAATATTACATATAAGTATTTTAAGGAGGTCTATGGAATTATGAAAAAAAAAGGTTTAAAAGGCCTTATGCTGATCATGTCTGTTGTTTTGGCAATAGGGGTTCTGGCAGGTTGTGGTGGAAATAGTGGCAGTAGCAGTACAGAAAATAGTACAAACGATACTAAAAAAGAGGAGATATCGGGTTCAATAACACTTGCAGGATCCACAGCTCTTCAGCCATTGGCAGAACAAATTGGAAAGACATTCGCAGAAAAAAATCCTAAAGCAACAGTTAACGTTCAAGGCGGAGGAAGCGGTACGGGATTGAATTTGGCTCTTCAGGGAACTGCAGATATAGGAAATTCTGATGTGACAGCAGAGTCAAAATTAGATGCAGCTAAGGCAAAAGAACTTGTTGACCATAAAGTCTGTGCTATAGGTTTTGCAGTAGTGGTCAACCCTAGTGTCAAGGTTGACAATTTGACTAAAGAGCAGATACAGAAGATATTTACCGGAGAGATCACCAATTGGAAAGATGTAGGCGGAGATGATATGAAGATAAATGTAATAAACAGAACTAAGTCATCCGGAACAAGGGCTACATTTAAAGACACAGTAATGGGCGGTAAAGATGAAAAGGAAGGTCTTGGTACAACCCAGGATTCAAATGGAAATGTTGAAAATGCCATTAAGACAACACAGGGTTCTATAAGTTATCTTGCACTTTCATATTTAACTGATGCAGTTAAGTCAAATGTGAAGGCCTTAAAAATAGAAGGAGTGGAAGCTACTTCAGAGAACATAATTGCGAAGAAATATCCATTCTGGTCATATGAACACATGTATACAAAGGGAGAAGCAAAAGGTGTTGCAAAAGCGTTTATAGATTACGTACTCAGTGATGAAAATACAGATACAGTAAAGAAACTTGGATATATACCAATGAGTGAGTTGAAATAAAAGTCATTTTTAAATATTTTGCTGGCTGGCTGTGAGTGGCTGGCCAGCAAAATTAATGTTGGGGTTGGTGAGTATGAAAAAAAAATCATTTAGGAATAAACTCAAAGACGAATATATGGGAAGGGGATTTGCGACACTTTGTGGTGTTATGATTATAATTCTCACCCTTAGTATAATAATTTTTATAGCCTCAAAGGGTATGAATACATTTGTAAAGAGAGGATATCCTCTAATGCAATTTTTATTTACATCAAGTTGGGTTCCTGATACTAGCACGCCTAAGCTTGGTGCTGCTATATTTTTTGTAGGTTCTACATTGGTTTCCATAGGAGCTGTCATATTGAGTGCACCTGTAAGTGTAGCGTTGGCTGTATTTATGAATTATATATCTCCTAAAATAGGCTCCAGGATATTACAACCTTCTCTGGAATTATTCGTAGGTATACCTTCTGTTGTATATGGCTGGGTTGGATTCAGCGTATTGATTCCCTTTTTAAAAACACATTTTGGTGGTATAGGATTTAGTGTGATTGCGGGAATATTAGTACTTAGCGTTATGATATTGCCTACTATAGCGAGCATTTCAGCAGATGCCGTAAAAACCATTCCGAAAGGATATATGGAAGCTTCCTATGGGCTTGGGGCGACCAGATGGCAGACTATATCCAAAGTAATAATCCCGTCAGCTAAAAATGGAATACTTACTGGAATAGTACTTGGACTTGCAAGAGCTTTTGGTGAAGCACTGGCAGTACAGATGGTAATAGGAAATACAATAAAATTTCCTGAGAACATTTTGAGTCCTACGTCTACACTTACCAGTATTTTGACCATGGATATGGGGAACACTGTAAATGGGACTGCATGGAATGATGCACTCTGGTCATTGGCGCTATTTCTTTTAATAATTTCTTTTATATTTATTTTGATAATAAGAGCAATAGGAAAGGGAAGTGAAATTAAATGATAGATGCCAAGACAAAAGATAAAATTTGGACTGGAGTTCTTTATGGGGTAACGGTTTTTATAGTAACCCTTTTGGTTGCTTTAATAGGTTATATATTATTTAAGGGTATAGGTTTTTTTAAACCGTCTTTTTTGTTTGGAGACGCTAAATTCGGAGAGGCAGGAGGAGGTATAGGTCCCCAACTTTTTAATTCATTTTATATGCTTGTGGTTTCATTGATTATAAGCGTGCCTTTTGGAGTAGGAGCTGGCATATATCTAGCTGAATATGCCAAAAGAGGTGTGTTTTTAAATACCATAAGATTATGTATAGAAACAATGGCTTCTCTTCCATCTATTGTGGTTGGGTTATTCGGGCTTCTCATATTTGTAAATGCCACTCAGTGGGGATTTACGCTCCTATCGGGAGCTCTTGCTATATCGGTGTTGAATCTGCCAGCTTTAACCAGGGTAAGCGAAAATGCTATAACTGCAGCATCGGCTCCGGTAAAGGAAGCAAGTCTTGGACTTGGCACAACTAGGTGGCAGACTATATCAAAGATTGTTCTTCCATCAGCTATACCTCAAATTTTGACGGGTGTAATACTCGCGGCAGGAAGGATATTTGGTGAAGCAGCAGCACTGTTGTATACTGCTGGAATGACTGCACCTAAATTGAATTTCTCATTTTTTAGTTTGACAAACAGCGGTTCGGCATTTAGCGTAATGAGACCGGCGGAGAGTTTAGCAGTTTATATATGGAAACTCAATTCAGAGGGTATGGTGCCCGATGCGTCGCAGATAGCTAATAAGGCATCTGCAGTCTTAGTCATTATGGTATTGTTATTTAACTTTTTAGCGAGAATAATAGGTAAAAAAATATATGAATCCTATACAGGTAAGAAATAGGGAGGGGAACTAATGTATATAATGCAAACTGAGGATCTTGATTTGTACTATGGGGCGGTTCAAGCTCTTAAAAAAGTAAATTTAAATGTAGAAAAAAATTCAGTTACGGCACTGATAGGACCTTCTGGATGTGGAAAATCGACATTTTTGAGGACTTTAAACAGAATGAACGACTTAATAGATTCAGTTAAAATTCAAGGCAAAGTTTTATTTGAAAACAAAGATGTATATAGCGAATATGACGTAATAGATTTGAGAAAGAGAATTGGAATGGTATTTCAGGCGCCAAATCCTTTTCCAATGTCCATATACAATAATGTGGCCTATGGACCTAGAATACATGGAATAAAGGATAAGAATAAATTAAATGAAATCGTGGAAAAGAGTTTAAAAGGTGCAGCTATATGGGATGAAGTAAAGGATAGGTTAAATAAAAATGCATTGGGACTTTCAGGAGGTCAGCAGCAAAGACTCTGTATAGCCAGGACTCTTGCAGTAGAACCAGATGTGCTTTTAATGGATGAGCCCACATCTGCACTTGATCCAATATCCACTCTTAAAATAGAAGAACTTATGGACATTTTAAAGAAAAAATATACTATAATAATAGTAACCCATAATATGCAGCAGGCTGGAAGAATATCCGATTATACAGCTTTTTTCTTAAATGGCGAAGTTGTGGAAAATGATAAGACCGAAAATATTTTTTATAAACCTAAGGATAAGAGGACAGAGGATTACATTACGGGAAGATTTGGATAAAATTATGGGTTTATGCAAAATGATAAAATAATCAATAATTTAAGAGAGGTGACGGATTATGACAAGAAAAGCGTTTGACAATGCATTAAAAGAAATTCACAATGATGTGCTTAGAATGGGCAGTATAGTTGAAAAGCAAATTCATCAATGCATAGAATCACTGGTAAATCAAGATGAAGAGTTGGCAGAGCAGACTATAAAAAATGATGATCTAGTAGATGAGCTTCAGAGGGAAATAGAGGATAAATGTATAAAGGTCACTGCGAAGGAACAGCCTCTTGCTATAGATCTGAGAACAGTATTTACAAATTCTAAACTTATCATGGACCTTGAAAGAATAGCGGATCATGCGGTGGATATAGCGAAAATAACCTTAAGACTCAAAAATGAGAAATATGTAAAGAGGCTTATAGATATACCTGAGATGTCGAGTATAGTTAATGGCATGATAAAGACATCCCTGGATTCCTATGTGCAGAGGGATCTTGAAAAGGCCTATGAAGCTTGTAAAATGGATGATAAAATAGATGCGTTATTTAAAAAGGTGTTTACTGACATGATTAAGATTGCGGAAAAGGATGAAAGCAAGGTAAATCAGATGATCCAATTGGTACTTGTATGCAAGTATCTGGAAAGGATAGCGGATCGTGCTACAAATATATGTGAGGGAACAATATATCTAGTTACAGGAGAACAGAAAGATTTAAATGAATAGAATAAGTATATAGAATTTCTTAAGTTTTAAGTATTTCGATGCTTAAAACTTTTTTTGTTTAATTTTTAGTAATTTTATGGTATACTTTATTAGGTCGAAATGAACATTCTCAATGATCAGGAGGTATGTGATGTTTACTTTTACTCCCAAGGAAGACAAGTTTTATATGTTTTTTACACAGACAGCTGATATTGCTTACAAGGCTTCGAAATTACTGTGGGATTTTATGTATGATCTGAAAAATTCAGAAGAAAATTTAAAAAAGATAAAGGAAGTAGAACATGAGGGAGACAGAAAACAGCATGAAATACTGGAACAGTTAAATAAGACATTTATTACTCCCTTTGACAGAGAGGATATATATGTAATTGCAAAGGATATGGATGATATTATTGATTTAATAGAATCTACTGCCAGCAGGTTTGTCATGTTAAATGTAAATGAATGTACTAAAGAGGCCTTTCAATTAAGCAGTATGATAGTGGAATCCTGCAAGCAGATAATAGTTTTGATGGAAGAGTTGAAAAATATGAAAACGAGTAAAAAACTTTCACGTGTTATAATAGATGTAAATAGGATAGAGGAACAGGGAGATGTACTTTCGAGAAAAGCTATTGGGGATATATTTAGATCAAGTATGAAAGTTATAGATGTTATGAAGTGGAGGGAAATATATCAATATCTTGAAAATACGCTGGATGCCTGTGAGGATTTAGCAAATGTTGTCGAAGGAGTAGTAATGAAAAATGCCTAGCGCTTTGACTTTAACTGTAATAATAGTTGTGATTGCAATAATATTTGATGTTATAAACGGTTTTCACGATAGTGCCAATGCTATAGCTTGTGTTGTGTCTACCAGGGTAATGACTATGAGAGAAGCGGTTATAATGTCAGCTTCTCTAAATTTTGTCGGCGCTTTTATGAGTGTGAAGGTTGCCCAAACAATAGGCAATGGTATAGTGGATCCAAACGATGTTACGCAAAGTGTAATTATAGCTGCACTGATGGGAGCTATAATCTGGAATCTGATAACCTGGTATTTCGGCATACCAAGTAGTTCTTCTCATGCCCTTATAGGCGGACTAGTAGGATCTGCCATTGTCTATAAGAGCTCATTTCTAATAATCAATTGGCCGGGACTTTTTTGGAAAGTTATTGTCTGGCTGGTATTGTCACCAATAATAGGATTTATAGCAGGATTTGTATTTATGAATGTGATGAATATGATACTGAAAAATACAAGACCGCGTACGGTTACGAGGATTTTTTCAAAGGCTCAAATATTTTCAGCTATGTTAATAGCTTTAAATCATGGTGGAAATGATGCTCAAAAGACTATGGGAATAATAACTATGACGTTGGTGAGTGCTGGATTTCTTGATAAATTTTCAGTACCTCTATGGGTTAAGGTATGCTGTGCATTATCCATGGCACTGGGTACTGCTTTAGGAGGAAAAAAGATAATAAAAACGATGGGATCCAAAATGGCCAGAATGACGCCGGTAAATGGATTTTCAGCAGAAATGGGAGCTTCGGCGGTAATATTTACGGCTACTATGTTTGATGCACCTGTCAGTACAACTCATATAATAACCACATCCATAATGGGAGTTAGTTCTGCTAAGAGATTTTCTGCAGTGAGGTGGGCCGTAGTCAAAGACATAGTCACAACGTGGATATTTACTATACCTAGTTGTGCTGCAATTTCAGGAATTCTTATATTTTTATTGAGTTTATTTTAATGGGTTGTAGTAAATATTTAATTTAAATAGGAGTCTAATACATATGAAAAATAAAATTAAGACAGTGAAACCTGGAAGTATTGCAGAAGAGATGGGAATAGAAAAGGGTGACTGTCTTTTATCAATTAATGGTGTTGAAATCAAAGATATAATAGATTATAAATTTTTAATAAGTGATGAATATGTAAAAATAGAAATAGAAAAAGAAAATAGAGAGATGTGGGAACTTGAAATAGAGAAGGAATACGATGAGGAACTGGGGGTGGAGTTTGAGGAGACAATTTTGGATAGACCTAAAAACTGTCATAATAAATGTATTTTTTGCTTTATAGATCAGCTCCCTTCAGGAATGAGAGATACTCTTTATTTTAAGGATGATGATTCAAGACTGGCTTTTTTTCAGGGAAATTTTGTCACTCTTACTAACATGACTGAAGGGGATATAGATAGAATAATTAAGTATAGAATCAGTCCTATAAATGTATCTGTTCATACTACTAATCCTGAACTTAGAATGAAGATGCTCAACAACAGATTTGCAGGAAATATATATGAACGCCTGAAGAAACTGACTGAAAATGAAATAAAGATAAATTGTCAGATAGTACTATGCCCTGGTATAAACGATGGAATAGAGTTTCGAAAAACTGTAGAGGACTTATATAAATTGTATCCGGGAATTGAAAATGTGGCAGTAGTGCCAGTGGGAATTACGAAATACAGACATGGACTTTTTAAGCTTAAGCAGTATGATAGAATTTCTGCTGGAGAACAATTACATATTGCAGAAGAACTTCAAAGTAAATATCTGATGGAAATAGGATCTCCCTTTGTAAGGCTTTCTGATGAGTTTTATCTTATTTCCCGCAGGAAAATTCCAAATTCAAAGTTTTATGAAAACTATAAGCAGTTGGAAGACGGTGTTGGCATCGTAAGACTTTTTAGAGATAATATAGACAGAGAGATCACATGTTTAAGAAAGGACATAAAAGGATCTTTTACTTTTTTAACAGGAGATTTAGCATATGATGATGTAAAGGCTGCTGCTGATAAGATATCAAAAGAGAATCAGGATATAGTGATTTATGTAAAAAAGATAATAAATAATTTCTTTGGCAATACTATAACTGTGGCGGGGCTTGTTACAGCAAGTGATATAGTAGAACAAATTCAGAATGACAATCTGGGAAAGTATGTAATTATACCGGAATGTATGTTTAGAAAAGGATATGAACTTTCAAAGTCAAAAGGCATGGTATTTTTAGATGATGTAACTTTAACGGATTTAGAGAAAATTTTAAAGAGAAAAATATTTGTATGTGATTATACGGGAAAGGATCTAATACGGATTATAAATGAAAACAGTGAGGTGAAATGATCAATGGGAAAGCCAATAGTAGCCATAGTGGGAAGGCCAAATGTAGGGAAGTCCACTTTGTTTAATAAATTAGCAGGCAAGAGAATATCCATAGTAGAAGATACTCCTGGAGTTACTAGAGATAGAGTATATGCAGAGGCAGAGTGGTTAAAATATAACTTTACTATAATTGATACAGGAGGAATTGAACCAGAAAATAATGATATAATATACCTTCAGATGAGAAGGCAGGCTCAGATGGCAGTTGAAATTGCTGACGTGATAATATTTATAGTTGATGGAAAAGAAGGGCTTGTTGATTCTGATAGAGAAGTGGCCCAGATGCTTAGAAAGAGTAAAAAATCAGTGGTGCTTGTAGTAAATAAAATAGACAGTGCAAAACAAGAGGTTTCTACTTATGAGTTTTATAATCTAGGTATAGGTGATCCTATAGCTATCTCAGCTTCTCAGGGATTGGGTCTGGGTGATATGTTGGATAAGGTAGTGGAGAATTTTCAAGATAACAGCGGTGAAGATGAAAATGGAGATTATATAAAGATAGCTTTTATAGGTAGGCCAAATGTTGGAAAGTCATCTCTTATAAATAAATTACTGGGTGAGGAAAGAGTTATTGTAAGTGAAATTCCCGGTACTACAAGAGATGCTGTAGACAGCTATCTAGACACAGAAGAAGGCAAATTTTTATTGATAGATACGGCAGGTATTAGGAGGAAGAGCAAGGTTAAAAAGGAAGTGGAAAAATATAGTGTTATAAGAACTTATACAGCAGTGGAAAGAGCAGATGTATGTGTACTTATGCTTGATGCCACCCAGGGTATAAGCGAGCAGGATGAAAAGATAATAGGCTATGCCCATGAATTGAATAAATCCATCATGGTTGTGATCAATAAATGGGATCTGATAGAGAAGGATGCAAAGACAACAAATATTTATAAGAATAATATAAATAGAGGTCTTTCTTTTATGACTTATGCACCCTATCTTTTCATATCTGCAAAAACAGGACAGAGAATACACAAAGTATTGGAAACAGTAAAACTGTGTTATGAAAACTACTGTAAAAAAATAAAGACAGGGGTGTTAAATGACGTTATAAGCAGGGCAGTTATGATGAAGGAACCACCGGTTATTGGAACTAAGAGATTGAAAATATACTATGTCACCCAAACGGGAAATAAACCCCCTACTTTCGTGTTTTTTGTAAATGATCCTACTTGTATTCATTTTTCTTATGAGAGATATATAGAAAATCAATTGAGAGACAGCTTTGATTTTACAGGCACTGGAATAAAACTTGAATTTAGAGAAAGGAAGGGTTAGCTGTGGGTTTATCTGTATCTTTTTTAGGAGGGGGAAGTTTCGGAACGGCCCTTTCTATAATGCTTGCTAAAAAGGGAATTGAAGTGAATTTGTGGGATAGAAAAAATTCCATAGTTCAGGACATAAATGAAAGAAGGGAAAATATTAAATACCTTCACAAAGTATTGATTCCCAATAACGTAAAAGCATCTATAAATGCGGAACAGGTAATTAAAGAAAGCGGTATTTTGGTTTTAGCAGTTCCGTCTCAGGCCGTAAGGGAAGTGTGTAAAAATTTTAAGCAGTTTATAAGCAAAGATCAGATAATTGTAAATATAGCCAAGGGAATAGAAGAAAAAACGGGCAAAAGACTTTCTGAAGTTATTGAAGAGGAACTACCTGAAAATAAAGTGGTAGTGCTTTCAGGACCAAGTCATGCAGAAGAGGTAGCTCTTGATATACCTACAACGGTAGTGGTATCTTCAAAAGATGTCAACTGCAGTAAAAAAATCCAAAACCTTTTTACAACAAGCAAATTTAGAGTGTATACCAATAAAGATATAGTGGGAGTTGAAATTGGAGGTGCTGTTAAAAATATAATTGCACTGGCAGCAGGAATCTCAGATGGAATAGGTTATGGTGATAACTCAAAGGCAGCTCTTATGACCAGAGGGATTGCAGAAGTGGTGAGAATTGGAGAAAGGCTTGGAGGTAAAAGAGAAACATTTTCAGGACTTTCGGGCATAGGAGATCTTATAGTTACCTGTACCAGCATGCACAGTAGAAACAGAAGAGCTGGAATACTTATAGGTCAGGGCAAATCAGTAGAAGAGGCAATTAAGGAAGTTAATATGGTAGTCGAAGGTATATCAGCTTGTAGAGCTTTTTATAAGCTTAAAAATAAGCTAAATGTAGAAATGCCTATAACGGAGGCTCTTTATGAGATACTTTTCAAAGGAAAAGATCCAAGATATACTGTATATGAATTGATGACAAGAGCCAAAAAAAGCGAAACATATTGAAAATTAATTTGAGCTGTAAGTGAAATAATATGTAATAAAATATGCTCCACCAAAATATATATATACTGTTAATATTAGATTATTGGAGGGTATATTTTGGAAAACTTTAATATATACAAGGATATCGCAGAGAGAACTCAGGGAGATATATATGTGGGAGTTGTGGGCCCTGTTAGAACTGGAAAATCCACTTTCATAAAAAAATTCATGGAAATAATGGTACTTCCCAACATAGATAATTCTTATAAAAAACAGAGGGCTAAAGATGAATTGCCCCAAAGTTCTTCAGGAAAATCAATTCATACTACTGAGCCTAAATTTGTTCCCAATGAAGCTATAGAGATAAGTTTAAATGAAAGTACTAAGTTTAAAGTGAGAATGGTGGATTGCGTTGGGTATATAGTTAAGAGCGCATTGGGATACATGGAGGGAGAAGAAGCTAAAATGGTTACCACTCCATGGTATGACTATGAAATACCTTTTGAAGAAGCTGCTGAAATTGGAACTAAAAAGGTAATAAATGAACATTCAACTATAGGGCTTTTAGTGACTACGGATGGTTCTATAACAGATATAAGCAGGGATGATTATGTTGACGCTGAAGAAAGAGTGGTAAATGAACTCAAGTCAATAAATAAGCCTTTTATGGTAATCTTAAATTCACAACATCCTTATGAGCCTGATACCATGGCTTTAAAGAAAGAATTGGAGAACAAATATGATGTACCTGTTCAATGTATGGATGTACTTAATATGAAAGAAGATGACATAACAAATGTATTTCAAAGAATACTTAAAGAATTCCCAATTAAGGAAATAAATATTGATATGCCTGAATGGATAGAAAAAATGGAGCCCTCTCATTGGCTGAAATTAGATTTCATAAATTTGGTAAAGGATATGTGCGGCAGCGTGTATAAAATAAGGGATATAGTAAAATCTGTAGATGGATTTTCAGATGTAGAATTTGTGGGAGAATCTGAGGTAAAAGAAATTAATATGGGAGAGGGCACTGCCAGCATTGATTTAAAACCTAAAAAAGATCTTTACTATAAGGTATTAGGAGAGGTATGCGGAAAGGAAATTCAAGGAGAAAATGATCTGCTGAATATAGTAAGAGAAATGCACAGTGCAAAAGTGGAATATGACAAGATTTCAACGGCTTTGAAAGATGTTAGAGAAACCGGTTATGGTCTAGTAGCACCTCAGCTTTCAGAAATGAAGCTGGAGGAACCGCAGATAGTAAAACAGGGAAATAAATTTGGAGTAAAATTAAAAGCAAGTGCTCCATCCCTGCACTTCATACGCGCAGATATTGAAACGGAGATTTCACCTATAATGGGTACAGAAAGGGAAAGTGAGGAAATGGTCAAATCCCTGCTGGAGCAATTTGAAAGCGATCCTTCTAAAATATGGCAGAGCAATATGTTTGGCAAGTCACTGGAAATATTGGTGAAAGAGGGACTTCAAAACAAACTCTATAAGATGCCAGAGGATATTCAGATTAAAATACAAAAAACACTTCAGAAAATTATAAATGAAGGCAATGGCGGCTTGATATGCATTATACTTTAAGTTTTAAAAATACATTTTATTGTGATTTTGTCTAATATATATTACTATTTTAGAATTATATTTTCAGATCTACGGCTTCAGGCAGTTGTATTTAATTGTCTGAAGCTTTAAGTTTATTTTATCAAATAAATGTATAAAATTACTATAAATATGTCTATTAGAGATGTTTTGTGATATAATCGTTTTAAACTACAATTTAGAGAAAGTTTTAATATGGATTTATCAGCTCTGAAATATAAAATTTATCTTGAAATTATTATATGTATTTATGTATAATTAGTTGTAGACTTATGTGGTTTTGTGGAAGGATGAAATTATAATGATTAAAAGCATGACAGGATATGGGAGGGGCACAGTAGAAAGTGATGGACAGAGTTTTACAGTAGAAATAAAAAGTGTAAATCACAGATACTGTGATTTAAATATTAAAATGCCAAAAAGCTTTATGCCGTTAGAAGACAGAATAAGAAAAGTAGTTCAACAAAAAATAAATAGAGGTAAAGTAGATATATTTATAACTCAGGCGGATTTTGGCAATTGCTCTACAAGGGCTGTACTAGATGAAGAATTAGCGGACAGCTATGTAGAGTGTTTAAATAGGATAAGAGAAAAATATGATATAAAAGAGGGTGTATCTCTTGATTTAATTGCTAGATTCCCGGATGTGATAACATTGAAAAAGGAAGAGGATGATCTTGAAAGCGCTTGGGAATATTTATTACAGGCTCTAAATGATGCTATTTCCATGCTCATGGACATGAGAGAGAAAGAAGGAGAAAAGTTAAAGGAAAATATGATTGAGAAATGCAGCCATATTCAAGCTTTAATGGATGATATAGAAAAGCAATCTTTTAAGATACCTGAAGAGTATAGAGAAAAACTTTCAGATAGATTAAAAGATCTATTGGGAAAATATCCGGTAGATGAAAATAGGCTGGCAATGGAAATTGCACTATTTGCAGATAAGTCCTGTATTGATGAGGAAATTGTAAGGTTAAATAGTCATATAATTCAGTTTAAAGATACTTTAAATGTTGATGAACCTGTAGGAAGAAAGCTTGATTTTATATTACAGGAGATGAATAGAGAGGCAAATACCATTGCATCTAAATCGACAAATTTAGAAGTAACGCGGCTGATATTAAATGTAAAGAATGAGATAGAAAAAATAAGAGAACAGATACAAAATGTAGAGTAAACAGGAGGAAATGTATGGGTATTAAGTTAATAAATATAGGCTTTGGAAATATTGTTTCAGCAAATAGATTGGTGGCTATAGTGAGTCCAGAGTCTGCACCGATAAAGAGAATAATTCAGGAGGCAAGAGATAGGGGAATGCTCATCGATGCCACTTATGGAAGAAGAACAAGAGCTGTTATAATAACTGACAGTGATCATGTAATACTTTCAGCGGTTCAACCTGAGACTGTAGCACATAGATTGTCGTCTAAAGATGGAGAAGATGAAATCAGTGAGGTTGAGGAATAATGCGAAAAAAAGGTCTTCTAATTGTAATATCGGGGCCTTCTGGAACAGGAAAAAGTACAGTATGCAAAGCCCTGATAAAAAAGGATAAATTTTGGATTTCTGTTTCAGCTACCACAAGATCTCCACGAAAAGGTGAAGTAGATGGAGTGAATTATTATTTTTTGACTGAAGAAGATTTTAAAAATAAAATAAAAAACAATAATTTTTTGGAATATGCAAAAGTATATGGGAATTATTATGGAACTCCTAGGTCCCAGGTTTTAAAAGCTATAAAAGAGGGAAATGACGTAGTACTCGAGATTGATATTCAGGGGGCTTTGATGGTAAAAGAGACCTATCCTGAAGGCGTATTTATATTTATACTTCCTCCTTCAATGGAAGAACTTAAGAAGAGAATTATAAGTAGAGGCAGTGAAACACCAGAATCCTTCATGACTAGATTCAGTTCGGCCTATAAGGAAATAAATTATGTATCAAAATATAACTATGTGGTTATAAATGATACTGTAGATAATGCCGTAAGAAATATAGAGAGTATAATTGCGGCGGAAAAATGCAGAGTGGATAGAGTTAAAGATGAAATATTAGATCCTAAGGAGGGAATTACATATGAACAACTCGATGATAAATCCATCTATTGTAGATCTATTAAAAAGAGTGGACAATAGATATACATTAGTTGCTGTGACATCTAAGAGAGCAAGGCAATTGATTGATGGATCTGAACCTTTGGTGAATATAGATTCAACTAAACCAGTTACTATAGCTATTAATGAAATATATCAAAATTTGATTACTTACGAAACTGTAAAAGAAGGTATTAAGTAATGTTGAATGTAAGTGATAGGAAAACGGTAGTTATAGGAGTAACTGGTGGAATAGCAGCTTATAAGGCGCTGGATGTGGTAAGCAGGCTAAAAAAAAGAAACTTTGAGGTAAATGTCATAATGACAAAATCCGCAGTGAAATTTGTAACGCCGCTTAGTTTTCAGACTATGAGCCAGAATATAGTAAATGTTGATATGTTTCAGGAACCGAGAGCTTGGGAAATACAGCATATCTCCCTTGCAAAGAAGGCAGACTTACTGGCGGTTATTCCGGCAACTGCGGATATAATAGGAAAAGTGTCAAGTGGCATAGCAGATGATCTCTTAACTACTACAATTATGGCAACCAAAGCTCCTGTGGTTTTTGCTCCTGCCATGAACACAAATATGTACAACAACCCCATTGTACAGGACAATATCAATAAACTCATGAAATTTGGATATGAATTTATAAGACCTGCATCAGGAAGGCTGGCCTGTGGTGACAGTGGAGAGGGAAAACTTGAGGATACGGGTTTTATAGCCCAGATAATTGAAAGTATGTTGTATGATAAAAAAGACCTGAAGGGTAAAAAGGTGCTTGTTACTGCTGGACCTACCAGGGAGGATATAGATCCTGTGAGGTATATAACCAATAGATCCACTGGCAAAATGGGATATTCCATAGCTGAAGAAGCCAGAGATAGGGGAGCGGAAGTAACCCTTGTTTCCGGGCCCACTAACTTAAATATACCCTTTGGAGTACAATTTGTGAGTGTGAGGACAAATGAGGAGATGCTCAATGCAGTACTTGAGAAATTTGAAAAACAGGATATAGTAGTAAAGGCAGCTGCAGTTTCTGATTATAAACCCAAAGTGTATTCTCAGAAAAAGATAAAAAAAGACGGAGATGAGCTTTCACTTCCACTTACCAGGGATATTGATATATTGAAAGAGCTAGGTAAACTAAAAAGTAATCAAATTTTAGTAGGTTTTGCTGCAGAAAGCAATGATCTAATTGAAAATGCTGCAAAAAAATTGGAAAGCAAAAATTTGGACTATATAATTGCCAATGATATAACAGGTGTAGATACTGGATTTGCCTCAAATAATAATAAAGTTACTATAATATTCAAGGATGGGAATAAAATCGATTTAGATAAGATGACAAAGAGAGAAGTAGCGCGAAAATTATTTGATATATTGGCATCTAAATTATGAGTTTATTTATGTTTAAGAGGGGTTAAAATTTAAATGCCTCTCTTATTTAATGTTTATTGTAAAAGGGTGATCAGGTGTATACATATGCAGGAATTATTGTAAACAATAGCTCTGTAAAATTAGATAAAATTTTTACCTATAAGGTGCCAGAAAAGTTAAAGGACAAAATAGAAATAGGTTTTAGAGTTAAAGTTCCTTTTGGAATGGGAAATAAAAAATTGGATGGATTTATAGTAAAGCTTTATGAAAATGTACTGCATGATAAAAAAATTAAGGAAATAATTGATTTTTGTGATGATTTTCCCCTTTTTACGGCAAAGGATCTGGAACTTATAGAGAAGATGAGAGAGAGGTATCTGTGCACTTACCTTGATTGCATAAAGGTATTTATTCCAAGAGGTATTTTCAAGGGAGTGAAAGACAAAAAGCAGAATCTGGTGTATACAGGTAAAAAACTGGAAAAAAATTTTGACAGGAATCCATATAAAAGTATATATGAATTGGTGGAAGGCGAAAATGGAAAATACACTAAAAATTTTATAAGTAAAAAATATAATCTATCACTATCTTCTATAAATACTATGATAAAGCATGGATTTCTTATTACAGGAAGAAGTACAGTGAATAGATATGATGAAAGGAAATATGATATTTATTCAAAAAAAACCTTGAATGAAGAGCAGCAGTTTGCAGTAAATAAAATAATTAATTCAGATAAAAAGATATTTTTAATTCATGGAGTTACAGGAAGCGGCAAAACTGAAATCTATATGCGGCTTGTGGAAAAGGCTATGAAAAGCGGGAAGGAATCCATAATATTGGTTCCTGAAATTGCTCTTACTCCTCAAATGGTAGAAAGATTTAAAGGTAGATTTGGGAAAGATGTAAGCGTATTTCACAGTAAATTATCTGATGGAGAGAGATATGACGAATGGATGAGAGTAAAACGAGGCCAGGTAAAAGTTGCTATAGGAGCTAGATCTGCCATCTTTTTACCTTTTAGAAATTTGGGATTTATAATAATAGATGAGGAACAGGAATGGAGCTATAAATCGGATAGCAATCCTAAGTACAATGCTAGAGAAGTTGGAGAAATAAAATGCAGTCAGTATGGCTGTAAGATGGTATTGGGTTCAGCTACTCCTTCCATAGAGACTTATCATAGGTGTACAAGAGGTGAAATTCAACTTATAACTTTGAAAAATAGAGCCGATGGGGCAGCTATGCCCAAAATTAGAATTATAGATATGAGGGAAGAACTTGTAAATAATAATAAATCCATGTTTAGTAAAATATTATATAAATCAATTTGTGATAGATTAAACAAAAGGGAACAGATAATATTGTTTTTGAATAGAAGGGGATATTCTACTTTTGTATCCTGCAGAAAATGTGGTTATGTATTTAAATGCAGCAATTGCGATATATCTTATACCTATCATCATAATATTGGAAAGCTCGTATGTCATTACTGTGGAAGTAAAATTGATGTACCAAAGACTTGCCCTAAATGCGGAAGCAGATATGTAAAGTATTTTGGAGTTGGTACTGAAAAAATAGAACAGTTGATAAAAAATGAATTCCACCAGGCAAAAATCCTCAGGATGGATTTTGATACTACCAGGAAAAAAAATTCTTATGAAAGCATATATAATACCTTCAAAGAAGGCAGGGCTGATATATTGATAGGAACACAGATGATAGCTAAGGGGTTGGATTTTAAAAATGTGACTTTAGTGGGGGTAATAGCAGCGGATCTGTCTATTAATCTTCCGGACTTTAGATCTTCAGAAAAGACTTATGAACTTATAACCCAGGTTTCAGGAAGAGCAGGTAGAGGTGAAAAGCCAGGAGAGGTAATTGTTCAGACATATAATCCTGAAAATTACAGCTTAAGATGTGCTGCAGAGAATAGGTATAGGGATTTTTATAATAGAGAGATCAGTATAAGAGAGCGTATGAATTATCCGCCTTTTTCAGATATTCTTCTCATCAATATGAGCAGTAAAAATGAAGATATATTAATAAAAAGTATACAAAATGTTGGTATATTTTTAAGAAATATTCTCATAAAAAATGATAAAATTGAAATGCTGGGACCATGCCCTTGTGAAATATCGAAAATAAAGGAATCATACAGGTGGAAGATAATGATAAAGGGAAAGATAAGTCTAAATATAGCACAAAATATAAGAAAAATAGTTTATGATTTGTTAAAAGATGTTTATAATGATGTAAAGGTCAGTATAGATATAAATCCTATTAACATGATGTAGAATTTATTAGGGTATACAGTTTAAATTGAGAGGGGAAGGTCAAATAGATGGCTTTAAGAAATATTAGAAAATACGGCGATGACATATTGAGAAAAAAAAGCAAGAAAGTGGATGTTATAAATAATAGGATTATAACATTGCTTAAAGATATGGAAGAGACATTGTATGAAGAGGATGGTATAGGACTTGCAGCACCTCAAGTAGGTGTTTTGAAGAGAGCCATAGTAGTTGATATAGGAGAAGGTATATATAAACTTATAAATCCAGAAATTATATATAGTGAAGGAAGCTATATAGATAAGGAAGGATGTTTGAGCATACCTGGAGTGCAGGGTGAAGTAAAAAGGCCTAATAAGGTTAAAGTGAAAGCTTTAAATGAAAAGGGAGAAGAGATAATAGTAGAGGGAGAAAATTTACTGGCAAGGGCATTTTGCCATGAAATAGATCATTTAAATGGCATACTCTTTATAGATAAGGTCATAAAAAAAGAAGGTGAAAATAATATATGAATATAGTTTTTATGGGAACTCCTGATTTTTCGGTGCCCTCTTTAAAGAGATTGATAGAGGAACATAATGTAACAGCTGTATTTACTCAACCTGACAGACCGAAAGGTAGGGGGAAAAAAGTAGTTTTTTCTCCTGTTAAAGAAGAAGCTATTAAGTACAATATACCGGTTTATCAGCCTGTAAGTCTAAAAAAGGATACCCGGTCATTGGGTAAACTAAAGGAAATGAAACCTGATTTTATAGTAGTAGTAGCTTATGGTCAGATACTGACAAAAGAGGTGCTGGATATACCTAAAAATGGATGCATCAATCTGCATGCATCACTTTTGCCAAAGTACAGGGGAGCAGCACCTATAAACTGGTGTATTATAAATGGAGAAAAGAAAACGGGAAACACTACTATGTTCATGAATACTGGACTTGATACAGGAGATATGCTTTTAAGCAGCAATGTTGAGATTCCAGAAGATATGACTGCAGGAGAACTTACAGATATATTGAAGGAAGATGGAGCTGATTTATTGGCAAGAACCCTTAGAGGACTGGAAACAGGTGTAATTAAAAGGAAAAAACAGGGAGAAACTACAACTGCCTATGCAAAGATGTTGTGTAGGAACATGGCAGAAATAGATTGGAATCTGGATAGTATTAAAATAAAAAATTTTGTCAGAGGTTTAAATCCATGGCCTATTGCATATACTCAGTATAAGGGAGAGAATATGAAAATATACCGGGTGGAGGCACTGGATGAAATGTCCCCAAGGGAAGCCGGATATATACTTGAAGTTTCCAAATATGGTATCAAGGTATCCTGCGGCAGAGGGATTGTCTTGATAAAAAATATACAATTTCCAGGAGGAAGACCTATGGAAGTGAGTGAATATATAAAGGGGCATTTGATAAAAACAGGTGTTATATTAGGAGAATAATCTACGTGGAGGTGTAATTGATGTTTTACTTTGATAGCAGTTTTATTATACTAATTCCAGCACTTTTAGTAGCAATTTGGGCTCAATATAAAGTATCTTCCACTTTTAATAAATATTCTAGGTATAGGAGCCACAATGGGTATACAGGCGCCCAGGTGGCCAGAATGCTTTTGGATGGCAGCGGTCTTTACGACGTACCAGTAGAACTGATACCCGGAAAACTCAGCGATCATTACGATCCTTCCAGGAGAGTCATGAGACTTTCGGAGGATGTTTATTACGGAAATTCCGTGGCCTCAATAGGTGTGGCGGCCCATGAAACTGGTCATGCCATTCAGCATAAAAATGGATATGTTCCACTTGTTATCAGAAATTCCATTGTACCTGTAGTTAACTTTGGATCCAATGTTTCATGGATATTGTTTTTGGCTGGATTTGTTTTAGGAATTAAGGGACTTGTAAATTTAGGTATAATTTTATTTGCTTTAGTAGTTTTATTTCAAATAATAACTCTTCCTGTAGAATTAAATGCCTCCAGAAGAGCCTTAAAGATACTGGAAGGAAGAAATATACTCTATTCGGATGAGCTTGATGGGGCCAGATCGGTTTTAAGTGCTGCTGCCATGACCTATGTGGCTGCTGTATTAACTGCTATAGCCAATTTGCTCAGACTCATATATATAAGTAGAGATAGAAATTAATGGATGAAGATATTTTTTGATTAGAGGTAGAATCATGATAAATCCCAGGGGTACAGCCGTTAAAGTACTTAAACAGGTATTGGATAACAATGCATATTCCAATGTAGTTTTGAGTATGTATTTAAATAAGGAAAATTTGGATAGAAAAGATAGAGCACTGGTCACGGAGCTAGTATATGGTACTTTAAGGTATAAATATACAATTGACAGTATATTAGACAGTTTTATAAAAAGTGATATTGGGAAAATGGATGGGGACATATTGAATATACTCAGAATGTCTGTATATCAATTGAGATACCTGAGTAAGATTCCTGAATTTGCAGTAGTGAATGAGGCTGTAGAACTTTCTAAAAGGAAGTCAGTTAAGTTATCTAAGCTGGTAAATGGTGTTTTGAGGAATTATTTGAGAAATAAAGATACTCTAACTTGTGAGCATAAGGGCGATAAAATGAGTAGGTGGTGTTTTAAATATTCTTTTTCCCGATGGATGGCTGAACTTTTTATTACACAATATGGTGAAAAAACGGGAGAGAGCATATTGAAAAATTCCAATATAGTTCCTAAAGTTACAGTGAGGGTGAATACGTTAAAAATAAAATATGAACAGGTGTGGAATGAACTTATAAAAAATGGATATGATGTAAAAGAAGGAACTATATGCAAAGAAGCGCTGATTATAAAAAAAGGAAGTAATATAGAATTGAATCCCCTTTTTAAGAAGGGGTATATTACAGTTCAAGATGAAAGTTCAATGCTTGTAGCCCATGTTATGGATCTGGAAGAAAATATGACTGTGTTGGATCTCTGCAGTGCACCGGGAGGTAAATCCTGTCATATAGCAGAGCTGATGAAAAATACAGGAAAGGTATATGCTTGTGATCTGCATGCAAATAAGATGTCACTTGTAAAGGAAAATGCCAGTAGATTGGGAGTTGAAAATTTAATTTATAATGTGTTTGACGCTGAAAAATATATAGGGCAATTTGAAAATGCAGCAGATAGGGTTCTCATTGATGTGCCCTGCTCAGGACTTGGAATAATAAGAAAAAAGCCGGAGATCAAGTGGACTAAAAATAAAGATTCTATGGATAATTTGGTAAAAATACAGAGAAACATCATGTTAAATGCTTCAAAGTATGTAAAACAAGAGGGAAAACTTATATACTCCACCTGTACTTTAAATAAAGTGGAAAATAATGAGAATATAAATTGGTTTATTCAAAAAAATCCGCAATTCAAATTGGAGAAAATAAATTTTGGAGATTTTGAAAATATAATTTATGATGAAAAAGGGTATATAACTGTACTTCCCAATGATAATATGGATGGGTTTTTTATTGCAAAAATGATAAAATATAGGTAGGTGCAATAAATGTATGTATAATATTTTTGACTTTAATATGGAAGACTTAAGAAATTGGATGAAAAATAACGGTGAAAGTCAATTTAGAGCAAGTCAAATAATGGATTGGTTATATAAGAATGGTCAGTGGAATTTTGATTGTATGACCAATATACCTAAATCTTTAGTAAAAAAATTAAAAACAAATTTTTATATTGAAATTCCGGAACTAGTTAAAAGTTATCAATCAAAGTTAAAGGATACTACTAAATTTTTATATAAATACAGGGATGGAAATATTATAGAGACAGTGGTTATGAAATATAAACACGGGAATTCTATATGTGTTTCAACACAAGTTGGATGCAGAATGGGGTGTAAATTCTGTGCATCTACTGTAGGTGGAATGGTGAGAAATTTAAGCAGTGGAGAAATATTGGCTCAAGTACTAAGATCTCAGAGTGAAATAGATGAGAGGATATCAAATGTAGTTTTAATGGGAAGTGGAGAACCTCTCGACAATTATGACAATGTGTTGAAATTTTTAAAGATGATAAGTTGTGACTACAGCCTCAATATAGGTCAAAGACATATAACTCTTTCTACCTGCGGTATAGTACCTAAAATAAGACAACTTGCAGGTGAAAATTTGCAGATAACATTAGCTATATCGTTACATTCACCAGATGATATAAATAGAATAAAAATTATGCCCATTGCAAATAAATACTCTATAAAAGAGATAATTGATTCATGCAGATATTATATAGATAAAACAGGTAGAAGAATATCCTTTGAATACGCTTTGGTAAGAGGTGTTAATGACAGCCTGAAATGTGCTGAAGGTTTAACAAGGCTGCTAAGGGGTCTTCTATGCCATGTGAATTTAATACCTGTCAATGAAGTTAAAGAAAATGATTTTAAGAAATCTTCTCTAGACAATATAAAAGGTTTTTATAATAAACTTGTTGAAAATAAAATAGAAGTTACTATAAGAAGAGAAATGGGTTCAGACATAAATGCTGCTTGTGGACAGCTGAGGAGAAGTTATTTAGAATCAAAAAGGTATAGAAAGGGTGTAGAAAATGGTGGGGATCTTGTCAGATGTGGGCAGAGTAAGAAAACTAAATGAAGATTTTGCAGATTTCTATAATGGAAAAGATTTAGATCTATATGTAATAGCAGATGGAATGGGCGGTCATAATGCAGGAGAGGTTGCAAGTAGAATTGCAGTGGAAACGACCATTTCTAGTATAAAAGCTAAGAACACAGTAGATATGAAAAAGGACCTGTTAGAAGCCATAAATTTAGCAAATGAAAAGATCTATAAATTATCAACAAGTAATGATGAATTTGGTGGAATGGGGACAACTATAACAGCTTGTTTAGTTAAAGATATGAATATGGTAGTAGCTAATGTAGGTGATAGTGGATGTTATACTATAAGATACGACGGTGTAGTTAAAATCACTAAAGATCATTCCCTTGTACAGCAATTAGTTGACGAAGGCAGCATAACTGAAGAGGAAGCTGCAATTCATCCCAATAAAAATATAATAACCAGGGCACTTGGAACTAATTTATCCGTAAAAATAGACACCTTTGAAGTGAATTTAAAAGACGTTAATAGGGTAATGCTTTGTACCGATGGTTTATCTAATGGGGTGAGCACTGATGAGATGTATGATATTATAATGAGCAATAACAATGAAGATGCCTGTAGACAATTGATAGAACTCAGCAATCTTAGAGGTGGAAAAGATAATATATCAGTTATTGTATTTGAAGGAGAGGGTAAAGATGATAGGGACCATGCTAGGAAATAGGTATGAGCCGTTAGAAAAAATAGGAGAAGGTGGAATGGCAGTCGTTTATAAGGCTAAAGATCACCTATTAAATAGAAATGTGGCTGTGAAAGTTCTTAAAGAACAATTTTCCAGTGATAAGGAGTTTGTCGAAAAATTTAAGAGAGAAGCTACGGCAGCAGCAAGTCTGTCGGATAATAATATAGTTAATATATATGATGTAGGTACCCAGGATGACATAAATTATATAGTCATGGAATATGTTTCAGGAAAGACACTGAAACAGATAATAAAGGAAGAGGTCAGGATACCACCGGAAAGATCGGTAGAAATAGCTATTCAGATAGCCAAAGCCCTCAAATGTGCACATAAGAATAATATTATACATAGAGATATAAAGCCTCATAATATTCTTGTAACAGAGGATGGGATAGTAAAGGTAACGGATTTCGGAATTGCGAAAGCTTCTAATTCAGTTACTATAACCAATTCAAATAAGATAATGGGATCCGCACATTATTTTTCTCCTGAGCAGGCAAGGGGAAGTTTTGTAGATTTTAGGACGGATATCTATTCTATGGGAATAGTTATGTATGAAATGGTTACAGGACGGGTGCCCTATGATGCGGAGAGCCCCGTATCCATAGCACTGAAGCATATACAGGAACCTGTGGTTCCTCCAATTAAACTAAATGAAAATGTACCGGAAAGTTTAAATAAATTGATTTTGAAGGCTGTAGAAAAAGAGCCTATAAAAAGATATCAGACTATGGAAGATATGCTTGTGGATTTAAAAAAGATAGAAAATAACCAGAAATTAAATTTAATAGAAGATGATCTAAATGATGATATGACGCGGATAATGGATCCTGTAGATGTAAATGACAATTATAAGGATGAAGAAGGTTATAGTGATAATGATTATGAAGGTGAACCTGAGGATAAAAAAAATAAACCCACCCTGGATCCAAAGAAAAAGAAGACTATACTTATAATAGCATTATTTGTGTTGGTGACAGTAATAGGTGCAGTTTCAGGATACTTTGCTTTCAACAGGACTTCTGCGGAGGTTGCAGTCCCCAATATAATTGGAATGAAACAGGCTGAAGCCAAAAAATTAGTGGAAAGTAAAAAACTCAATTTTGTAGTTGGAGCTAAGGAAAAAAGTGATAAACCTGAAGGCACAGTACTTGAATGTTTTCCTAAAGTTGGTACAAAAGTAAAAGCAAATTCAGATGTAAGGGTAATCATAAGTGGAGGTACTGATACTATGGGGGTTCCAAATGTAGTTGGCATTGATTTAAGTACTGCCAAAAGTATTATTACCAGCAGTGGATTAGATGTTGGGGATATATCTTACAAATACAGTGATACCGTATCCCAGGGTCAGGTTATAAGTCAGGATCCGGAGGCAGACTCTAAAGTAAAAGATGGGTCAAAAGTAAATCTTGTGGTCAGCAAGGGACCAGAAGCAAAATATGTAACGGTTCCGGATGTTTCAGGAAAAAGCATAAGTGAGGCAAGAGCCATAATGCAGAATGCAGGATTAAGGGTTGCTGAGAACCCGGTGGAAACATCTGATAAGACTCAAGAAAACCTGGGTATTACAAATCAGAGCATAGGAGCTTCACGTCAGGTTAAAGAAGGCACTACTGTAACTTTAACTTATTATGTATATAAGCAGCCTGAAGGAGAACAGGGTAGTAATCAGATACCTCAAGATGGAAATAATGGAGGAAATAATGGTAATGAAAACAGCAGCGGACAAAATACCAGTGGACAGCAAAATGGCGATGGACAGCAAAATGGTGGCGGACAACAAAATGGCAATACTGGAGGCGGTAATTCAGGAGAGGGCAACAACTCAAATTCCAATAATTCGGGAAAATAAAACACAGGATGAAACAGCGTTAAATGTGAATTAGGAGGAATTATGAGGGGAATTATAGTAAAGGGTATAGGAGGATTCTATTATATAAAAACTGAATATGGGGTAATTGAATGCAGGGCTAGGGGAAAGTTCAGGTATGATGGACTTTCCCCTATGGTCGGAGATAATGTTAATATAAATGTTGAAAAGAACCAGGGGGTTATTGATAAAATTTACCCTAGAATAAGTCAGCTAAAACGTCCTACAGTAGCGAATATAACTCAAGTATTAGTGATTTTTGCGTTCAATCATCCTAAAATAAATGAAGATCTATTAAACAGAATCCTCATAAGCTGTGAGTACAGTAATTTAGAAGTAATTGTATGCTTTAATAAAATGGATTTGCCTAAGGAAAGTGGAGAAATAGAGATTATAGATAGAATAAGCAGTATAGGTTATGAAGTACTGCAGTTAAAAGCAAAAGAAGGATATGGCATTGATACCATAAGAGAAAAACTCCGGGGAAATGTTACGGTTTTATGCGGACCCTCAGGCGTAGGAAAATCTACTATTTTAAATTCTCTCTGTGGGGAAAAACTCATGGAAACGGGTAAAATAAGTAAAAAATTAAATAAAGGGAAACATACTACAAGGTACAGTCAATTGATAGAACTTGAGGGAGGTTTTGTGGTAGATACTCCAGGGTTTTCTTCACTGGATACAAGTGATATACCTATAGAAAAACTTCAATATTGTTTCCCTGAATTTATGGGTTTTATAGGAGAGTGTAAATTTACGGGATGTATTCACTATAGAGAACCTAAATGTGCTATTAAAGCTGCTGTGGAAAAAGGGACCATAAGTAGAGAAAGATATGATTTTTATATTAAGGTTTTAAAGGAAGTTTCTTCCCGGGAGAGATATTGATGGCTAATTACGCTTAATTATTGAAAAGGAGATAATACACAATGATAAAAATAGCACCTTCCATATTATCGGCAGATTTTTCAAAATTGGGGGAAGAGATAAAATCTCTGGATAAATATGGAGCAGATTTAATCCATATAGATGTTATGGATGGAAGTTTTGTACCAAATATAAGTTTTGGAGTACCTGTTATACAAAGTGTACGGAAATACACTAAATTGCCTTTTGATGTACATTTGATGATAAAGGAGCCTGCAAGGTACATAGAGAGTTTTGTAAAAGCTGGGGCAGATATCATAACGGTTCATTTTGAAGCTGACAACCATCTGGATAGAACTTTAAATTATATAAGAAGTCTAGGCGTAAAAGCTGCAGTGGCATTAAATCCCGCTACATTGGTAGATAACATAAAATATCTGATACCTGATTTAGATATGGTTCTTATAATGTCTGTAAACCCTGGATTTGGAGGGCAAAAATACATAGATTACTGTTCAAGAAAAATAGAGGAAGTTAAAAATTTAAGTTATAAATACAATGAGAATCTGATGATAGAGGTGGATGGAGGTATTTCAAAGCATAATATAGGTAGTGCAGTGAAAAATGGAGCAAATGTAATAGTGGCTGGTTCTGCTGTATTTAAAGATGGAAAGATAGAGGACAATATAAAGATGCTGAGAGAGGGAATTTAGTATGAGGGTAGTTATAGTGTCAGGGGGAAATGCTCCTTCCGAAAAATTAATTAAAGAGGAACTTTATGGAGATTCAATTTTAATATGTGCCGACAGTGGCGCAAATTGTCTTTACAGATATAATATTGTACCCATGTATCTTATGGGAGATTTCGATTCTATAGATGAAGAGCCTCTAAAATTTTTCAGGGAAAAGAACTGTATTATAGAAAAATATCCTAAGGCTAAAAACTGTACAGATACTGAAATTGTAATTGATAAGGCTCTGAGTCTGAGAGCAGATGAAATAGTGCTGCTTGGAGTTACGGGAAGCAGGGTAGATCATCTTTTGGGTAATCTGGGAATGCTTTTAAAGTGTAATTCAAAGGGAATTAGAGCTTTTATAAAAGATGAGCACAATACTATTGAACTAATAAGTAAACCCGTTACAATAAAAGGCAGAGAGGGAGAAACATTTTCCCTTCATGCCTACTGTGATATAGTTAGAAATTTGAGTATAATAGGTGCGAGGTATAAGCTTGACAATTACGATCTGAAGTTGGGGGATGGAAGAACGATATCGAATGAATTTTTAAATAGAAGTGTGAGTATAATATTTGACAGCGGTAAATTACTTTTAATGAAGAGTAGAGATTGATTATCCAATGCACAATTGATGATGATATTAAAAAAAGTGGTAACAATATTACATCTTTATGCATATAATAGTGTAGAGCAATTTTTAAGGGATAATAACGTGAAAAAAAGAGGATTCAGAAGAAGAACAAAAAGAAAAATTGGATTAGTGGCTTTATCTATAGGTGTAGGATTTCTACTGACAGTTATTATCCCTATATGGGGATGGATAATAGCTGCAGGTGCAGGATTGATTTATTGTGGATGGTATCTAATAGAACGTCATAAATAAGGAGGTAATTTAATGAAAATTATTGCATTTAAGCTTCCAGGTGTCCTGTCTGCAATTATAAAGTTTTTTACCAAGAAAAAATAATCATATAAACACAAAAATGCAATTGTAACTAAACAACTGCATTTTTATTTTTATATGGCACGTTGAACCTTTCCGGAACGAAGACATCTCGAACAAACATGTATAGTTTTTGGTGTGCCATTGACTATGGCTTTAATTTTTCTTATATTTGGAGACCAGGTTCTTTTAGATTGGCGATGTGAATGACTGTACTGTACACCAAATACAACGGATTTACCACATATTTCACATTTTTTTGACACTGTAAAACACCTCCCTTAAGAGTTTTATACAACTCAAACATAAATTATTTTACCACAGAAGGTGTGGTATATGCAAGGCTAAGTTAAAGTTCAAAGCATAAATATCAAATCTGAACCCCTATATTTAAATTAGAGATTGTTTTGGAAAAATTTTGATGTAACTTGAATAATAAAATGTCTTTATGGTATTATAGAATATGATATTGAATGAGGAGGTTTTTGTATGATAGGCAGTATTGTTGAGGAAAACGGGTATATAGATTATTCGGAAGAAGTGGTTGCCAATATAGCTGGATTATCTACTATGGAATGCTATGGCGTAGTGGGAATGGCTTCTAAAAGCGCCAAAGATGGTTTTTGGAAATTAATAAAAAGTGAAAATTTAAGTAAGGGAGTAAAGGTTCGTTCTAAAAATAATGAATTGATTATAGAATTACACATAATTGTGGAATATGGAACAAAGATATCTGTAATTGCAAATAATATAATACAGAAGATAAAATACAATATAGAGAACTACACAGGACTTAAGGTCTCAACTATTACGGTAAACGTTCAAGGTGTTAGGGTCTAGGGAGGTAATTTGTAAAAATGGGATACTTAAATATAGACGGGCAGATTTTTTACAATATGGTTGTAAATGCCAGTAATAAACTAGAGGAACAGAAGAATTTTGTAAATTCACTAAATGTATTTCCAGTACCTGATGGAGACACGGGTACAAATATGTCTATGACACTTAGAAATGCAGTGTTGGAGATAGCCGATGCAGGTGAGAAATCCATAGATGCAATAGGAAAACAGCTGGCCAAGGGTGCACTTATGGGAGCCAGGGGAAATTCCGGAGTTATACTTTCACAGATATTCAGAGGTATAGCTAATGGAATTGAAGGCAAAAAACAGGTGGATTCATCGGAACTTGGAAGTGCACTGGAAGAAGGAGCAAGATTTGCCTATAAAGCAGTTATGCGTCCTACGGAAGGTACTATATTGACTATTATAAAAGCTGCAGGTGAAAGTGCCGTAAAGTCTGATAAAAAAGATATAACTGAGCTTTTGGAAGAAGTGTGTGATTACAGTAAAACTGTGCTTGACAAAACTCCTGATATGCTTCCTGTGTTAAAAAAAGCAAAAGTAGTAGATGCCGGCGGCATGGGACTTTTGATTATACTTCAGGGAATGTATGAGGCTTTAAAAGATCATATGGAAAAACTGCATTTAAAAGAAGCCGACAACGCAAAAATTCAACCTGCAGCTAAGAATTTAGGGGAACAGAATATAAAATATGGATATTGTACAGAATTTCTGATTCATTCTCAGGTGCCGGATATAGAGAATTTTAGAAAAGAATTGAAGAAAATAGGAGATTCCATGGTGGTAGTGAAAGACGAGGATATAATAAAAGTTCACATACACACCAATGATCCGGGATGGGTTCTATCGAAGGCGGTTAAATTGGGGGAATTGTCCAAAATAAAAATAGATAATATGAGAGAACAGCATAGACATATTTTAAATATAGATGATTTTAAAGAAGATTCTTCTGAAGAAAAAGCTCATGAGAGTGGAGAAAATCAAACTGAACGAAAAAAATACGCCTTTATTTCAGTATCCATAGGAGAAGGTATCAATGGTATATTTAAGGATCTGGGAGTAGACTACGTGATAGAAGGTGGTCAGACTATGAACCCGAGTACTGAAGATATATTAAATTGTATAGAAAAAATAAATGCAGAAAATATATTTGTATTGCCCAACAATAAAAATGTAATTATGGCAGCTAATCAAGCTGCGGAGCTGTCAGATAAATTAGTAAAAGTAATATCAACTAAAACTATACCTCAAGGAATTACTGCAATAACAGCATTTAATTCAGATATGGATTTAGATGAAAATATAAGTGCCATGGAGAAAGCTATAACTACAGTGGCTACGGGGCAAGTGACTTATGCAGTTAGAGATACGGAAGTGGATGGAAAAGATATAAGACAGGGAGATATATTGGGACTTATCGAAGGCAGTATAAAACAGGTTGGAAAGGATAAATTCCAGGTATGTGGTGACATAATAGATGAGATGACAGGGGGAAATAGCGAACTCATAAGCATATATTATGGCGATGGATGTAATGAGGAGGAAGTAAATGACTTTATAAAGAAACTTGAAAAAAAATATGAAGATATGGATATACAGTGCTACAATGGGAAACAGCCTCTTTATTATTTCATAGTGTCTGTTGAGTAAAAAAAGCCTTTGGGCTTTTTTTATTTGAATAGGCTTTTATTAGTTACTTTTAATTCGCTCAGATATAGTATAATATTTTAAGTGAAAAAGTAGGTGAAAATTTATGAATGCATATGATGATGTAAAGTGTATAAAGGGAGTTGGAGATGTAACGGCTGGAGTTCTAAATAAATGTTTTATATTCAATATACTGGATTTACTTTTGTATTTTCCGAGAGATTATGAGGTGATTTCTAGCTGTTCAGATTTAAAGGATGAAAATGTTGGAAAGGTTATAATAGACTGTAGGGTTAAAAACATATGCAGGGATATCAGAACTAAAAGCGGAAAGATTATTTCCACTATAGTATTTCAAAACAAAAACACAGTTTTTAAAGGGAGATGGTTTAATCAGCCTTATATAAAAAATAAATTTAGAGTGAATAATGAGTATAGGATAATGGGAAAAGTTCAGAAATTTAAAGGACAAAGTTACATGACAAATCCTGTTATGGTAAATGATCATAAATTGGATAAAACAGAAGAAAAAATAATACCAATATATCCTTTGAAATCAGGAATAACAAATAATACATTTATGAAGCTTATATCCGAGGTACTTCGTGGAGTAAAAATAGAGGAAAATCTCCCTGGATGGATAATTGACAAATATAAATTTTACAGTCTAGACAGGGCGATACGAATAATACATAATCCTGCTAATTTGAAGGAGTTAAACCAGAGCAAAAGAAGACTTAAATTTCAAGAACTTTTTATATATTCCTTGAAGATATTAATGCTCAAATATAGCTTTATCAATGAAAGAGGCATAGCCTTTAAAATTTCTCCGGAATTGATAAAGCTAAAAAAGATGATTCCCTACGAACTTACTGGAGCTCAAAAAAAGGTCATGAGAGAGATATTGATAGATGAAAAAAGACAGGTTCCAATGAACAGATTACTGCAGGGAGATGTGGGAAGTGGAAAGACTATAGTGGGTCTCATAGCCATTTTTAATGTGGTAAAAAATGGGTACCAGGCGGTTTTGATGGCTCCAACCGAGATACTGGCTACTCAGCACTATATAGAAGCTAAAAAACTTTTAGAAAAATTCAGCGTGAATGTGAAATTACTTTGTGGGAGTACTACTGCTAAAAACAAGGAAGGGATAAAGCAGGAGCTGAAGCTGGGAAAAATAGATATATTGATAGGTACTCATGCTTTGATTCAGGAAGATGTACAATTTAAAAACTTAGGGATGGTAGTTACGGATGAACAGCATAGGTTTGGAGTTATGCAGAGGAGCAAGCTTACCAACAAAGGGGAAAATGTTGATGTACTCATTATGACAGCTACACCTATTCCAAGAACTCTGAGCTTGTATTTATATGGGGATTTAGATGTATCTACCATAGATGAACTCCCACCGGGAAGAAAAAAAATAGCTACCTATTATAGAGATAAAAACTCCAGAGATAATGTATATAGATTTGCCCTTGATGAAATAAAAAAAGGTAAACAAGTGTATGTGGTATGTCCGCTGGTGGAGGAAAATGAACAGTTAAATTTGAGCTCGGTAGAGGATGTCTACAGGGAACTTAAAGAAAAATATTTTAAGAATGTCCAAATTGAGATGCTCCATGGAAAAATGTCTTCTAAAGATAAAGAAGATATAATGGATAGGTTTAAAAGAGGTGAAATTAAAGTAATGGTATCCACTACTGTTATAGAAGTGGGGATAAATGTACCAAATGCCACAGTGATGATAGTTGAAAATGCAGAAAGATTTGGGCTTGCACAGCTTCATCAACTTAGAGGAAGGGTTGGACGAGGTGAGGATAAAGCCTATTGTATTTTAATTGCAGATATTAAAAATGATATAATAAGGAAGAGAATGGAGATAATGAAGTGCAGCAATGATGGATTCTACATTTCAGAACAGGATCTGAAACTGAGAGGAGCAGGTGAAATCTTCGGATTTAGGCAGCATGGAGAAGATGAGCTGATTTTGTCAAATTTAGTGGAAGACTTAGAAATATTTAAAAAGGCCAATTTAGAGGCTAAAAGGCTCTTGAAAAGCACAGATCCAGAGGATGTAAGAATTAAAGAAGAAATACAAAAAAAATTAAAGAGAACATCAAAATTTATAAGTTTTAATTAACTCGTGGCAAATATATAAGTGGATTTTGAATAATGCAAATATATATGTTAAAATATTAGAGAATAAATAACGTATATGAAAAAGTTAAAATAGGAGGAAAGTCTATGAGGATAATTTCAGGCCTTGCTAGAGGAAGAAAAATATTGTCCCCAAATGGATATGATACTACAAGACCTACTTTGGATAGAGTTAAGGAATCCATGTTTAACATAATTCAAAGTAGAATTTATGGTTCTACTGTGTTGGATCTGTTTGCAGGAACAGGAAGCCTTGGACTTGAAGCTGTAAGCAGAGGAGCTAGTAAGTGTTTTTTAGTTGACAGGGACAGTGATACATTTTCTAGTCTCGAAAAAAATATAGAAAATTTAAAGTTTTTATCCAGGTGTAGTGCTATGAATATGGATTCTTATAAGGCTCTTGAGGAATTGGGTATAAAAAGAGAGGCATTTGATATAATATTTATTGATCCTCCCTATAAAAAGAATATGATTCCACCGTCAGTGAAGATAATTGAAAGGGAAAATCTATTGATTCCAGATGGAATTATAGTTACCAAAATTGATACCAGTGAGAAAATATATATTGGAACCAGCAATATAATTTTGACAGATCACAGAAAATATGGCAACACAACTCTATGTTTTTATAAATACAAGGAGGATTAATTAAAATGAACACAGCAATATGCCCAGGAAGTTTTGATCCTATAACGAATGGACATTTAGATATAATAAATAGATCAGCTAAGGTATTTGATGAGGTAGTAGTTGGAGTACTTATTAATCCTGAAAAAAAGGGACTTTTTAATGTAGATGAGAGAGTTGAATTGATTAAAAAGGTAGTGAAAAACATACCTAATGTAAGAGTTGAAAGCTTTAGTGGGTTATTGATAGATTTTATGAAAAAAAAGCATATTAAAGTTATAGTGAAGGGGCTTAGAGCAGTATCGGATTTTGAGTATGAATTTCAAATGTCAGTGATGAATAAAAAACTTGATCCAGATATAGAAACTGTATTTATGATGTCCAGTGCCATGAATTCGTTTTTAAGCTCCTCATCGGTAAAACAGGTTGCTATGTTTGGTGGATGCATTAAAGGTCTGGTTCCCGAAGAAATAATACCTGATATTATAGAAAAAATTAATGGAATGTATAAAAATTATTAATTAGCTTTGGGAGGAGAAAGTTATGGATACTATTAAGCTGTTGGAATATCTTCAAGAAATTATGGATACTTCCGCTAAAGTTCCTATGACGGGAAAGGTTATGGTAAATAAGAAAGAGATTCAAGAAATATTGGACAAGATAGTCAATTGCCTTCCTGGTGAATTAAAAAAAGCACAGTGGATAGTTGAAGAAAAGGATAGAATTTTAACTGAGGCTGTGCAGGAAGCAGATAATATAAAGAAAGAAAATTTAAATTTACTGAGAAGACAGATAGAGAATCATGACATCACCAAAGAAGCGAATATCAGAGCACAGGAGATAATTTCATCTGCACAGAAAAATGCCAAAGCTATAAGGTTGGGAGCCAGAGATTATGCAGATGAAATGTTGAGCCAGTTAGACAATGAGATAACAGATAAAAGTAATGAACTGCTTACAAATTTAAAACTGGAATTTCAAAAACTTTTAAATGATGTAGAGGGCAATATAGATTTGAAAACCAGTTCCATAAGAGCAAATATAAAGGAATTAAGGGATATGAAATAGTTTCACCATTTTAAACAGCAGCCAGGGAAGTATAAGTAGAGTTAGAGTGAATATAAGTATACCGCTTAAATCTCCCGTGATTTTGTAATAAGGTAAAAATGTTTCCTCTGATAATCTATTGAAAAATAAAGTGTAAATTGAAAAACTCAGTACAGAACATATAATTCCCTGAAATATTTTGCCGATGACATATTTTTTCATGGATATTTTGAATTTATAAGTAAAAGAATAAACCTGTGATATAATTGAGGCACCGCTAAAAGTAAATAAAAAGCTTACAATAATGATTTTTAAAGTGAGTGAAGCAGTAGAAGAGGATATCAAATTGCATCCATTGGTCATCTCTATTGTTCCGAGAAAAGTTCCTTCTATTATGTCATAAGAAATTCCTGTGAATTTTGAAACCCAATGTATTAATGAATTAAATAAAAAATTACTTTTTAAAATATTATTTACTACGGAGAATATGATAACAAATCCTCCTATAGACATACAGTTTTTTATAGCATTTTCAATACTATTTTTAAGTGATTTTCCAATATTTTCGTGAACATATATATGCCTTTTTTCCTGAAGGGGAGCTCTATATGTTTTTTTAGAGGGCATTAAAAATCCCATGAATATACATGACAATAAATTAGATAATAATAGTGTGTATCCAATAGTGGAGTTATTAAACATCGATATGCCAACGGAACCCAGTACAAATAGAGGACTGGCATTGGAAGCTATATTTAAAAGCCTTTCACAGGTGGAAAGATCTATTAAATTTTTTTCGTATAATTCGCAGGCATATTTTGCACCTAGAGGATATCCGCAGAGCATGCTTATTATCAATACAAAACTGCAATTAACAGGAAGCTTAAGGGGTCTGCAGAGAAGTTTACCTATTACTCTAGAGTATATGTATACCCCATCATAGGACAAAATTATATTTGATACAACCAAAAAGGAAAATAGAGATGGAAATACTTTATAAAAAAATAATAAAGCACCAGATATCACTCCGTCTATACATATTTTAGGGGCTAATATAATCTGTCCTATTAAAATAGTGCACACTATAGTAATTAAAATATTTGTATTTTTTATGGAAACACATAAAATAAACAGTATTGTAAATATTAAAAGATAAAATAAAACAATCAACAGCAGTTACCTACTTTCTAAAAACTTTTACCTAAGATCTGTGCCTTAGTAAATTATATTTATAAAGTAGGATGCTTATTCTAAGTTTTATCTATTATATATAATGGGACTTTTAATATAATCGCTATTAAAAGGTGCGTTTTTGTTTAAAAGACTGTAGGCATTAGTAGCTAATATATCCAGTCTTAGAATTTTACTTGTTTTTTGAGGAATTTTTATATAGATGGGAAGGTGAGATTTTTTTTTGACTTCTCTGAGAATTTTTTTGCCTGTATCATTAAAACCAAGTATTCTTGCATAGGGGCAAGTATTTTTTCTCAAGATTCCTGTATCCAAATTTTCAAATCCCAAAAAGAATTGACACAATATTCTGCTTATTCTGCTGTAAGTGTATCTTTTGGTTTTGGATGCCTCTATAATACTCTGGTAGGAGAAATTATTTTTTATGGCATTGAATATTCTATTTTCAATACCTTCAGATACATCGGGAAGCTCTTTTAACTTTTTATTATAGAAAAAGTTCTTGTATTTTAAATAGGGCACTAGAGAATCCTCAAAAGTGAAATTATATCCTGAATTCTGCAGCTTTTTTAAAATAGAGAATGTACTGGAAGGTAAATTATTTTTTAAATCATCGAAATTACCCTTCTTTTTTATAAAATTTCTTATAGAAGATGCACTGGAAAAATTGTTCTGTATCTCTAAATTATCATAGGAACTGCCAACTCTTTTTATACATAGAGGAACAATGCTGCTTCCCATTTTTGATAAGCTTTTGCAGTATTCTACTGCAAGAATGTTGTTGGGAGAAGACAGTATTTTTTTCAGATCATAATCTTTGAAGTCGGGATCGTTTCTGTTGTGTAAAAATTCGATTAATGCCCTGCTTCTAGCCTGAGGATAGGATATTCCTGAGAATAAATTCTTTTTTAGAGCATGCTTGAATTCATCAGGTTCCTGACACAATATCTTACCTATTGATTTTAAAAGCTGAATATTGTCACATTCACTTCCAAAGCACAGTTTTTTTACTACACCAAGATTTTCAAGAAGACTTACAGCACCAAATGCAAAAAATTCTGCAGAAGATAAACTGTAAAGTACAGGAAGTTCTATGACTAAGTCCACACCGTTTAAAAGTGCCAGATTGGTTTTAGTCCATTTGTCTATAATGGATGGAGTACCTCTTTGGACAAAATTTCCGCTCAGTACTGCTATTATTCCATCGCATTTAGTTGCAGATCTTGTCTTTTCAATATGATATCTATGTCCATTGTGAAATGGATTATATTCTGCTATTATTCCTGTAATATTCATTGAAGTTTCCTTTCTATTATAGTATAGTCTATTTATAAAAACATAAAGATTATTATACCAGTATATTATAATCCATAAATCGTATTTTACATACAGATTTATTAAAAAATCTTGTTAAAAACTTTAAATCTGATAATTTCTCATTGAAAAATATAGTTAAAAAGGATTATAGTATAATTGTATTTAATCTTATATTAATTTTGAAAGGAGAAACGAATATGAAATTAATGGAACAAATATGGAATATGGCAAGAGCTGACAGAAAAAAAATTGTGCTCGCTGAAGGTGAGGAGGAAAGAACTCTTAAGGCTTGCGAAAAAATAATTAGCAATGGTATTGCTGATATAATTTTAATAGGAAATGAAAGTACTATAAGGGAAAAAGCATCAAAATTAGGAGTGAATTTAGATGGAGCTGAAATAGAGAATCCAGAGAATTCAAGCAAACTCCAAACTTATGTCAATGAATTTTATGAATTGAGAAAAAAGAAAGGAATAACCTTAGAAAAAGCTGATAAAATAGTCAGGGATCCTATATATTTTGCTACGATGATGGTTAAACTTGGAGATGTAGATGGACTTGTTTCGGGAGCTGTACATACTACAGGGGATCTTTTAAGACCCGGCCTTCAGATAGTAAAAACAGCTCCAGGAGTATCAGTAGTTTCAAGTACATTTATAATGGGAGTTCCAGATTGTGAATATGGTGATAAAGGTCTGCTGCTATTTGCAGATTGTGCAGTAAATCCATGTCCAGATGAAAATGAGCTGGCTTCTATTGCAATAACTACGGCAGAAACTGCAAAGAAATTATGCGGGATGGATCCAAAAGTTGCGATGCTGTCATTTTCAACTAAGGGAAGTGCAAAACATGATTTGGTCGACAAAGTGGTTAATGCAACTAAGATAGCTCAAAAGGCCAGACCTGATTTAAAAATAGATGGAGAGCTCCAACTGGATGCAGCCATAGTGGGAACTGTTGCAAATTTAAAGGCTCCAGGCAGCGATGTAGCAGGAAAAGCTAACGTACTAATATTCCCGGATATACAGGCAGGGAATATAGGATATAAACTTGTGCAAAGATTTGCTAAAGCTGAGGCTATAGGACCTATATCACAGGGATTTGCAAAGCCGATAAACGACTTGTCTAGGGGATGCAGCTTTGAAGATATAGTAAATGTAGTAGCAGTGACGGCCGTTCAAGCACAAGGTTAAAGTAGATTGGATCTATTTACAAATAATCATATTTAATATGAAGCGAAAACTTAATTATAAAGTGGGAGGAAGTTTGGAATGAAGATATTAGTAATGAACTGTGGAAGTTCATCATTAAAATATCAACTTATAGACATGAAGGACGAAAATGTTCTGGCAAAGGGACTTGTAGAGAGAATTGGAATAAAGGGATCTATTTTAACTCATAGGGTCAATGGTCAAAAACATATTGTAGAGCAGCCTATGGAAGATCATAAAGTTGCAGTAAAATTAGTTCTTGATGCTCTTGTGGATAAAGAATACGGTGTAATAGATGATATGTCGGAAATATCTGCAGTAGGCCATAGGGTTGTTCATGGCGGTGAAAGATATGCAAAATCTGTACTTATAGACGAAAAGGTTATGAAAGCTCTTAAAGACTGCATACCACTGGCGCCATTACATAATCCACCTAATATAATAGGTATAAATGCGTGTAGGCAATTAATGCCAGATACACCGATGGTTGGAGTATTTGATACGGCTTTTCATCAGACGATGCCAGATTATGCTTATATGTATCCTCTTCCTTATGAATTGTATGAAAAATATAAAATCAGAAAATATGGATTTCATGGTACTTCTCATAGATTTGTATCTATAGAAGCAGCTAAATTGATGGGAAAAGATATAAAAGAACTTAAGATTATAACGTGTCATTTGGGAAATGGAGCTAGCATATGTGCAGTGGATAAGGGAAAATCGGCGGATACTAGTATGGGATTCACACCCCTTGCGGGGCTTGCCATGGGAACTAGGTGTGGAGATATAGATCCAGCTGTAATACCATTTTTGATGAATGCAACAGGTCTGTCTATAAATGATATTGATGTAATGATGAACAAAAAATCAGGAGTGCTTGGAGTTTCAGGAGTTAGCAGTGATTTTAGAGATGTAGAAAGTGCAGCTAATTCCGGGAATAAGAGGGCAAAACTGGCATTGGATCTATACTATCATAGGGTTAAATCCTTTATAGGGGCTTACGCTGCGGTTTTGAACGGTGTAGATGCCATAGTATTTACAGCAGGGCTTGGGGAAAATTCAGCTACCAGCAGGGCTGCTGTATGCGGTGGACTTGGTTATCTTGGAATTAAAATAGACCCTGAAAAAAATAACATAAGGGGAGAAGCATTGGAGATAAGTACTTCTGATTCAAAGGTAAAAGTATTTGTAATTCCTACAAATGAGGAACTCATGATAGCCAGGGATACCAAGGACATAGTGAAAAATCTTAAATAGGATATAAAACTTGACTTTTAATGCTCATCTCTATATAATAAATTGTGGCTAATGTATAGAGGTGAGTATTATGGAATTGAATATATCGGAATTATTTGATAAGGATGTATTATCAAGAGAACTTGAACTTACAATAGAAGATGAGGGGTTCTACTATGGCGGGGAGTACATGAAATTTCTGCAGCCCATGAATTTTAGTGGAACTTTAACTAGGGCAGAGGATGTTTTTATATTAGCTGGGAAATTACATTGTTTGTTACAGCTCACTTGTTCAAGATGTTTTGAAAAATTTCCATATGCTGTAGACATATCTATTGCTGAAAAGTTCACAAATAACGCAGTTGGAGATGACGAAATCATCTTCATAAATGGTGATATAATAGATATTACAGAAATATTAGAGAATAATATTATATTGAGCTTGCCAATTAAAAGGCTCTGCAAAGAAGATTGTAAGGGTTTATGTCAAAAGTGCGGCACTAATTTAAATTATTCTCAGTGTCAGTGCAGAGATGATGATATTGATCCAAGATTGGCAAAATTAAAAGATATGCTTTTTACTGATTAAGGAGGTGTTTACTTTGGGAAATCCAGCCGGAAAAACTTCAAGAGCAAAAAAAAATTCGAGAAGAGCACAGACTTTTAAACTGAACTTACCGGATTTAGTTGAGTGTCCTCAGTGTCATGAAATGAAACTTGCTCATAGAGTATGTAAAAATTGTGGATATTACAAGGGCAAAGAGGTTGTTGCAACTGAAAATTAATAAAAGAAAGTCCTGAGGCTTTCTTTTTTTGTATAGATAAGACAGTATTTATAAGATTGGTTAGTGTGTAAAAGGGGAGAGGATATATGATAATTGCTGTAGATGGGATGGGGGGAGATTTTGCACCTTCGGCTGTAGTTGAAGGTGCAGTTGGAGCTGTTAAAGAAACTGATGTAGATATAATAATAACGGGCAGAGAGAAGAAAATTGAAGAGGAGTTATCCAAATACAGTTATCCTAAAGATAAAATAAGTGTTTTAAATACTCCTGAAATTATAACCACTGAAGAAGCGCCTGTTATGGCAGTTAGAAAGAAGAGAAATTCAAGTTTAGTTAAAGCACTGACTCTTGTAAAGGAAAAAAAGGTAGATGCAGTTGTATCGGCAGGAAGCACAGGAGCCTTTATGGCAGGTGCTACTTTAATTGTAGGTAGAATCAAAGGTGTTGACAGAGTGGCGCTGGCGCCTGTTATGCCGGGAAAAAATGGAGATTTTATGGTCATAGATGCGGGAGCCAATGTGGATTGTAAACCTCAATATTTGCTGCAGTTTTCTCTTATGGGTAAAATATATTTGGAAAATGTTTTAAAAAAGGAGAATCCATCTATAGGACTCATAAATATAGGTGTGGAAGAGGAAAAGGGAAATGAGCTGACCAAAAGTGCCTATAAGATTTTAAAGAAAATGGATTTTAATTTTGTTGGCAACGTGGAACCAAGGGATATTGCAGCGGGAGATATAGATATATTAGTCTGTGATGGAATGATTGGAAATACTGTTTTGAAGATGTATGAAGGTGTGGCACTGAATTTGTTTGAAATGTTAAAGGCAGGAATTATGAAATCCTTTAGAACTAAACTTGGTGGAATTATGCTGAAGCCGGTTTTTAGTGAAATTAAAGGTAAGATGGACTACTCTGAATATGGAGGGACAGCTTTCTTAGGTTCTAGGGGTATATGCATAAAAGCCCATGGAAGCTCAAATGGGAAAGCATTTAAAAATGCCATAAAAAGGGCTGTAGACTGTTATGACAATAAAGTTATAGATAAAATAAAATCTGAAATAGAAAAGATACCTGAAATTGAAAGTGATAATATAAAAAAGCAATAATATAAATATATTAAACTCAAATACTTAAAAACAAAATTCACTGGTATTTATTGTTGACGATACATAAGTTATGTAATATTATTTATGTAGAAAATTTTTTTGGAGGTGGAATTATGATATTTGAAAAAATACAAAAAATAATATCTGAACAACTTGGAATAGATTCACAGGAAATAAATTTGGAATCATCTTTTGTTGACGATTTAGGTGCAGATTCACTTGATATAGTCGAGTTAATAATGGCTCTGGAAACAGAGTTTGATTTAGAAATACCTGATGAGGAAGCTGAAAAAGTAAAAACAGTGGGAGATGTAGTTGAGTACATAAAAGCTCATACTGAAGAATAGATCAAATACCTTAAAGTCCCGTTTGAATACGGGGCTTTAAATTTCAAAAAGAACGCTGTGTTTTTGATTTCTTGTAGATAATCAATTATTGTATTATAGTGAATAAATAAGATGAACTTATTCTTGAATTTGATTTTATAGGCATACAGCGGGTAATTTGCTGTAAATTGAAGAATAAATTCCAAAAGGAGAAATATGAATGGATGAAAAAACAAATTATATTGAGAATGTAGAGAAAAGGTTGAATATATGTTTTAAAGATAAAGAATTGATTGAAATAGCATTGACCCATAGTTCCTATGCCAATGGAAGAAAAAATGTAAAATTTAATGAAAGGCTGGAATTCTTGGGAGATTCTGTATTGCAGCTTTGTATATCAGAATATTTATTTTCAATGTATAAAAATAAGCCTGAAGGTGAGCTTACTAAAAAGAGATCCCTTATAGTTTGCGAAAATTCTCTCTATGAAATAGCCAGGAAATGGGATATAGGGAAATACATAAAAATGAGCAGAGGGGAAGAACTTACAGGGGGAAGAGAGAGAACATCCATACTTGCAGATTGTGTGGAAGCTATTATTGCAGCAGTTCATGTGGATTTTGGATATGAGAGGGCCAGAAAATTTATCATTGATAATTTTAATGGTATTATACAAAAGGCCATGGAAAATAAAATAGTACTGGATTATAAAACCAGGCTTCAGGAGATTCTTCAAAAAAATGGAGATGTATCTATAGACTATGTGCTTATAAGCTATGACGGACCACCTCATAGGAGAAAATTTTATACCGAGGTGTGCATGGATAAAAATGTGTTGGGAAAAGGCATGGGTTACAGTAAAAAAGAGTCGGAGCAGAATGCGGCACACAATGCCCTGAACAAATTGGATTTTAAGACCAGCGGCAGAGTTTAGAGAGGTAAAATAGATGAAAAATAGACATTATATAATACCTATATTTGTACCTAATGAAGGATGTCCGCATAAGTGTGTTTTTTGTAATCAAAGTATCATTACAGGAAATGGGCAAGTGGTTGATGCTGATTTTGTCAGAAAAACTGTGGAAGAATATCTAAAAACTATAAGAAGAGAAAATTCAACAGTGGAAATTTCATTTTTTGGAGGGACTTTTACGGATATTCCAATGAAAAGACAAAGGGAACTTTTAAAAATAGCTAAAGAATACAAGGATAGTGGAGATATAGATTTTATACATCTCTCTACAAGGCCGGATTATATAAATAAGAATATACTGGATAATTTAAAGTATTATTCAGTGAAGGTAATAGAGCTGGGTATACAGTCCCTGGATAGAGAAGTTCTTGTAAAATCAGGGAGGGGTCATTCTCCAGAAGATGTTAAAAGGGCGTCTTTCCTTATAAAAGAATATGGCTTTACATTGGGACATCAAGTGATGCTGGGATTACCCTGTGATAGCTTTGATAAAGATATAAAGACTGTAAAGGAGTCCATAGCCATGAAGCCAGATATATACAGATTGTATCCTGCTCTTGTAATAAAGCAAACACCTATGGAAATAATGTATAGAAAAGGAATATATAAACCCTATGATCTAGATGGTGCAGTAGATGTATGTAGAACTCTGTACTGTATTTTAAGGGCAAATAAAATAAATGTAATTAGAATTGGACTTCAACCTACAGAGGAAATAAATGTTGGAGCAGATGTGGTGGCAGGACCTTTTCATCCAGCCTTTAGAGAACTGGTGGAAGGAAGTATTTATAATAGTATTTTAGAACACATTATACCTGAATCATATGAAGGTGAGGTGGAGGTAAGAATAAATAATAGAGACTTATCTAAATTGTATGCAGATAAAAAGAAATATTTCATAAAGCTGGAAGAAAAATTGAGAAGATGTTCTATAAAAGTCATACAGAGCAGTGCGGTTAATAGGGAAACCCTAATTGTAGACGGTAAAGATTTTAGTAAGACCCTGTCAGTAGAGGATTATATAACGAAGGAATATTTAAATAAAATTATAGTATGAGGAGAGTGAATGTTGTGAGAAAACAGGCCAGAGATAAAATGACTAAAGCAATTGTGTTTTTTGTAGTACTTATATTTATAATGGGATTACTGCCAATGTTTTTTAGGTAAGGAGTGTCTAGTTTATGTTTTTAAAAACTATTGGTATGAGGGGGTTCAAATCCTTTGCAGATAAAACAGAATTGGTATTTACAGATGGGATTACCTCTATTGTAGGACCAAATGGAAGTGGGAAAAGTAATATCTCAGATGCGGTTAAGTGGGTACTTGGAGAACAGAGCATAAAGAATTTAAGGGGAGGGAAAATGGAGGATGTAATTTTTGCAGGGACTCAATTTAGAAAACCTGTAGGATTGTGTCAAGTTTCTCTTACCTTAGATAATACGGACAAGAAGCTTCCTATAGATTATTCAGATGTTACAATTTCCAGAAGACTTTATAGATCTGGAGAAAGCGAATACTATATAAATAATACACAGTGTAGGCTAAAAGATATAAATGAACTTTTTATGGATACGGGTATAGGGAGAGAGGGCTATTCCATAATAGGACAAGGTAATATAGAGTCTATTTTGAATGGCAAACCAGAAGATAGAAGAGGTATTTTGGAGGAGGCAGCAGGAATTGTAAAATTCAGGTGGAGAAAGGAAGAATCAGAAAAAAAACTTGAGAATACCCATATTAATTTATTGAGAATAGGAGATATCTTGGAAAGTTACAGGGGCAGATTGGAACCTCTTGAAATTGAAAGAAAAAAAGCCAATGAATTTTTGAAGTTATCTAAAAAATTGAGAGAAATGAAAATAAATATGCTGATTCATTCCATTGAAAAATTAGAGGACAAAATAGATAAAATAAAAAAATCTTCAGAATCTGCTGAACAGGACACTAAAGAATTGAATTCAGAATTTGTTGAATTAAAATTAAATGTAAGTCAATTAAATGAAGAAATGGAAAATTTAAACAGAGAGAATACCAGCCGTAGAAAAAATTATTATGAAAACAGGGAGAGGGTTCAAAAGGCAAGCAGCGATGTAAAACTATTAGTACAGCAGACTGAAAGCATAAAAAAAGTTATAGAAAAAGATATGCTGGAGCTGAATGTGATAGAGGATAAAAGGGTTCAAAATATGCAGCAGAAGAAAATACAGGAAGATACTCTATCTGAATTGAAGATAACTAAAAAAGAGATAAGTGATGAGCTGGAGGAACAGAATAATTTTGTGAAAATTATTGAGAAAAGTATAGAGGAGAAAGAAGATCTATATAGGAATCTTAAAGAAGATGAAATAGAACATTTAAGAAATATATCCAGTTTAAAAAATGATATAATTTCAATTAAAAAAGATATAAGGGATATGACGGAAAAAATTCAAAGTATGAAGACATCCTGTGAAAGCTATATTCATTCTATTAAAATAAATTCCAACACTAAGAAAATGGTACTTTTAAAAATGGATGATATAGAAAGTCGTGTTAAAGAATATCAATTTAATATTGATGAAAATAGGAAAAAAATTTTGAAACTAAATGAAGTTTTTTCGTCCAGACAAAAAAAATTAAGTGAATTAAACGCAGTTTACAATAAATTAGAGGCAAATCATACTATGCTGGTAAATCTTAAGGAACACTACGAAGGATATAATAGAGCGGCAAGAGTACTTATGATGGAAATAAAAAAGGGTAAGCTTCATATTACTGAGAATGATTGCTTTTTGGTAGGAGAAGTTATAACTCTTGAAAAAAAATTTGAAACCTGTATAGAGATTGCCCTTGGAAGTTCTATATCAAATATAATAACCAAAGATGAAATTATGGCTAAAACTCTTATAAAATATTTAAAAAATAATAATATGGGGAGGGCTACATTTTTACCTCTTACTACAATTAAGGGGAAAAAAATATTAAAGAGTGACAGATTGAAAAATGTAAAAGGCTATATAGGTATTGCCAGTGATCTTTTAGAATGTAAAAGTGGATTTAAGAAAATTATGGAGTATATATTGGGAAGGACAATAATTTGTAGTGATATGGACAGTGCCCTTAAAATAGCTAAATTAAGTGGGTATAGTTTTAAGATAGTAACTCTTTTAGGAGATATGGTAAATCCGGGAGGATCTCTTACAGGAGGAAGTATCAGGAAAAAAAACAGCAGCATAATAGGAAGAAAGAGAGAGATAGAAGAAATATCTACAAATATAAAAGATATACAGGTAAAAATACAGAATTTGAAAGAGAAAATAAGTGATAATAAGGAGGCCATGACTAGAAATAATGAAGATGTTTTGTCTTTGAAAGATAAAATTTATGCAGAAAATATAGAAAAGACTAAAATGAAGGGCCAGATAGATAATATAGAAGGGGAAAATTCAAAGTTACTGGAAAATATAAATATATCAAATAGAGAAATAGAGATAATTTCTAAAAATAAAGCAAATAAAGAAGTTAAATTACAAGAAGAAGAGGGAAATTTAAAAATACTTTATGAAAAACAAAGCCAAAATAACAAACATATCCTGCAGATGGAAGAAGAATTAAAAAATAAAAAAAAGGATTCTGAGAATAAAAAAGAGAGTCTCACTCAATTAAAAATAAAAATAGCGAAAACTGATGAGAATATCTTAAATAGATCACAGGAACTAAAAAGATTAGAAGAGGAAATAAAGGAATTGGACTCAAAAAAATCTAATATAAATATGGAAATTGAAAAGTGCAGGAGAGATATACATGACTGCGAATTGAAAAAAGTTACAAATTTTAAAAATATAGACAATGCAAAACTGAAAATAGAAGAATTACAGGGAATTATGGAAGAAAATAATTTAAAAATTACAAGACTCAAAGACAATATAAAAATGAATAATGAAAAATTGGAAGATTTAGCCCTTGTAGTAAATAAAAAGGAGCAGGGACTTCACAAAATGCAGTTATCTATTGCTAAGCTTTCAACAGAAAAAGATAATATGTATTTGAAATTGAAAGAAGATATGGAAATTACCTATGAGAATGCTCTAAAATATAAAAATGACATAGATAATTTAAATGAGTACAATGAAGAAATATTAAATTTGAAAAATAGTATATCTAAACTTGGGGCAGTTAATCTGGGAGCTATAGAAGAATATGATTCATTGAAAGAGAAAGTTACGTTTTTGAGTTTACAAAAGGAAGATCTGGTAAAGTCTAAGAATGAACTGGAAAATGTGATAGATATGATGACGGAAAAAATGAGAATGCTCTTTAAAAAAAATTTTAGTAAATTGAGAGAAAATTTTAATTCTATATTTAAAGAATTGTTTAATGGAGGAAATGCAGATTTGATCCTTGTAAATGGTGACGAGCTCACTGCAAATATAGATATAACAGTCCAGCCTCCAGGTAAAAAACTGCAAAATATAAATCTCCTATCGGGAGGTGAAAAGGGACTTTCCGCCATAGCGCTGCTATTTGCTATACTCAAGATTAAACCAACTCCTTTTTGTATACTGGATGAAATAGAAGCTGCATTAGATGATGCAAATGTGATGAGATATGCAAAATTTCTTAGAAAATTTGCTGAGAATACTCAATTTATTATCATAACTCATAGAAAGGCAACTATGGAAGTAAGTGATGTGATGTATGGAGTTACTATGGAGGAAAAAGGTATTTCAAAAATAGTTTCTGTGGATTTGAAAGAGAATTACTAAAAAGGTATATTTAACAACAAAATATATAGAAAATGGGAAGGTAAATAAAAATGTTTAAAGAATTTTTTGACAAATTGAGGAACGGTCTTGAAAAAACTAAAAGCAACCTGACGGGAAGAATAACGGACATGTTGAGCAGAGCTGTAACTATAGATGAGGAGCTGTATGATGAGCTAGAAGAGATACTTATAACTGCGGATATAGGTGTAGAAACTACAGTGTATATTATAGATAGATTGAAGGAGAAAATAAAAGAAGATAAAATAAAAGATCCCAATTTATTAAATGACTGTTTAAAGAAGATAATTATAGACATACTGGGTGAGGAGGAAAACAGTATTGTACCTAAGCAAATTCCAGAGATAATATTGGTAATAGGGGTAAATGGAGTGGGAAAAACTACTTCCATAGGAAAGATATGCTATAAACTAAAGGATAGAGGATATAAAGTGATTATGGCTGCAGCGGATACTTTTAGAGCTGCTGCCATAGATCAACTTGAGGTGTGGAGTGAGAGGGCTGGTGTCGAAATAATAAAGCATCAAGAGGGTTCAGATCCAGCAGCAGTTGTATTTGATGCAATTCAGGCATCAAAAGCTAGAAAAGCAGATGTGTTGATATGTGATACGGCCGGAAGGCTTCACAATAAAAAAAATTTGATGAAAGAACTTGAAAAGATAAACAGAGTAATAGAAAGAGAGTATAAAGAGGCTTTTAAACAGATATTTCTCGTATTGGATGCAACTACGGGACAGAATGCAGTCCAGCAGGCAAAACAATTTACCGAAGTGTGTCCTGTAGATGGTATAATACTCACTAAACTGGATGGCACTGCTAAAGGTGGAATCGTAATATCTATAAAGCACAGTTTAAATATACCTGTAAAATTAATAGGAGTTGGAGAAGGCATTGACGATCTACAGGAATTTAAAAGTAGGGATTTTGTGGAGGCATTATTTTAAATCCTGTTAAGTATAAATACTTGACAGCATTTATTAATTTTGATATTATTTATTTGGTTAAGGTTTGGTATATGTTATTTATTTTATTAAATAAAAGAGATGATAGCGTGGAAGAGAGAATACGACTTTCCGTATTGCTTGATATATATGGTGAACTTTTAACAAAAAAACAGAGAGATGTAATGGAACTTTATTATGATGAAGATTTGTCTTTAAGGGAAATAGCAGAGCATACCAATACAAGCAGACAGGCGGTATACGATATTATAAAAAGATGTCATAAGCTTTTACTAGAGTATGAGGATAAATTACATATATTGAAAAAAAGAAAAAATTTAGAAGAAAATAAAAAATCTATCTTGAAATTTATAGATTCCCTTTGTTGCAGTGGAAATGAGGAAGTTTTAAACAAGGTAAAAGATTATGTAAAAAAGAATATTTAATTTAGGAGGATTAGAATGGCTTTTGAAGGATTGGCATCTAAGCTTCAGGAGACATTAAAAAAGCTTAGAGGTAAAGGTAAACTTTCTGAAAAAGATATAAAAGATGCTATGAGAGAAGTAAAGCTAGCACTTTTGGAAGCAGATGTTAATTACAAAGTGGTAAAATATTTCATAAAAAGTGTCAGCGAAAAATGCCTGGGTGAAGAAGTACTGAAGAGTTTGACTCCAGCACAACAGGTCATAAAAATAGTGAATGAGGAACTTACGGCTTTAATGGGAAACAGCCACAGTTCGATTGAATATAATTCCAATGGGCTGACTACAATAATGTTGGTGGGCCTGCAGGGCGCAGGGAAAACAACTATGTGTGGCAAATTAGCTCTACAGTTGAGAAAAAAGAATAAAAAGCCGCTTTTGGCAGCTTGTGATATATACAGGCCGGCTGCAATAAAACAGCTCCAGATAGTTGGAAAAGAAATAAGCATACCAGTGTTTTCCATGGGAGATAAGGCAGCAGCGGTGGATATATGCAAAGGAGCTGTGGAGTATGCTAAAAATAATAATTTCAATGTACTCATAGTGGATACGGCGGGTAGACTTCAGATAGATGAAAAATTGATGAATGAATTGGGCCAGATTAAGGAAGAGGTCAATCCCGATGAAATACTGCTTGTAGTGGATGCCATGACAGGTCAGGATGCAGTAAATGTGGCCTCAAGCTTTAATGAGAAGCTTAACATAAGCGGAGTGATACTTACAAAATTGGATGGAGATACTAGAGGAGGGGCTGCACTTTCTATAAAGTCTATGACCGGAAAACCAATAAAGTTTATTGGTGTCGGGGAAAAGATGAATGATTTTGAAGTCTTTTATCCGGATAGAATGGCTTCAAGAATACTTGGCATGGGAGATGTGCTTTCTCTTATAGAAAAAGCACAGCAATCTATTGACAAGGAAGAAGCTGAAAAGCTTGGAAGCAGGATGCTGACCAAAGAGTTTAATTTTGAGGATTTCCTGTCTATGATGCAGCAGGCTAAGAAGCTGGGACCTTTAAGTAAGCTTATGGAAATGGTACCTGGAGTCAATGCCAGGGAATTTCAAGGAATTGACTTTTCAAAAGGAGAGAAAGAGCTGGTAAAAATTGAGGCTATAATCAATTCCATGACTTTAAAAGAGAGAAGAAATCCATCGATTATAAGTGCTTCTTCATCTAGAAAGAAGAGAATAGCACAGGGATCTGGCACTACAATACAGATGGTAAATAAGCTTCTTAGGGAGTTTACGCGAATTAAAAAGATGATGAAACAGTTTGGTGGAATGAAAAAAGGTTTTAAAAAGGGACCATTTGGAAAGCTCCCTTTTTAGATATAGTAGTAAAATAGTTTGTTGTCCACTTTAAGGAGGTGATATAGATGGCTGTAAAGATAAGATTGAGGAGAATGGGTGCAAAAAAAGCTCCCTTTTATAGAATAGTTGTGGCAGATTCAAGGTTTCCAAGAGATGGTAGATTTATAGAAGAAATAGGGTATTATAACCCTACGACTGACCCTAATACTGTTAAATTTGATGAAGAAAAAGCTATAAAATGGATAAAAAATGGAGCTCAACCAACTGAAGTAGTTAAGAAGATTTTCGATAAATCTGGATTGAAGGATAAACTTGGTAAGTAGTTAACTGGGGGTGTATTAAGTGAAAGAGCTAGTGGAAATAATTGCTAAATCGTTAGTGGATAACCCAGATATGGTTCAAGTAAATGAGATTGTAGGTGAGCAGTCTATAATTCTTGAATTAAAAGTTGCACAAGAAGATATGGGAAAGGTAATAGGTAAACAGGGGAGGATAGCTAAAGCTATAAGAACTGTTGTAAAAGCAGCAGCTATAAAGGAAAATAAGAGGGTTGTTGTGGAGATAATATAAGAGTTAGATTATCTAACTCTTATATTTGTATTTGAGTATAATGTGAATTCTTGAATAAACCAATTGAAACCATATATGTTTTAAGTTACATTATAGTGGAAAAGAGGTGGATGAAATCTGCTTATTATAAATGTGATCTTAAAATTTTAATTGCAGCATGATTTAATTTTTAATATGCAGAATATTACTCTATGAAAAAATTTATAACTATAGGGGAAATAATAAATACACATGGAATAAAAGGGGAGTTAAAGGTATATCCGCTGACCGATGATCCTAAAAGATTCAATAAATTGGATGTAGTGTATATAGAGGGAGTACCGAAGAAAATACTTGAATGTAAGTTTCAATCCAACAGAGTTATACTTAAAGTTCAAAGTATTGATTCCATAGAAGAAGCCCTTCCCTATAAGGGAAAATACCTGGAAGTTCCAAGAGAGAATGCAGTTGAGCTGAAGGAAGGAACATATTTTATTGCGGATATAATAGGTTGTTCTGTAGTAGATGAAGAAGGTGTATTTTATGGGAAAGTTGGAGATGTACTTCATACTCACAGCAATGACGTATACTGGATAAAGGGGAAAGATGAACTGCTTATTCCCGCCATAAAGGATGTAATAGTGAATATAGATGTGAAAAAAGAAGAGATAGTTATAAAGCCGGTGAAAACATGGATGTAAAGATAGACATACTCACTCTTTTTCCCCAGATGTTTGATGTATTTAATTATAGCATAATAGGAAGAGCACTCAGAAATAATATATTGAGTATAAATACCATTGATATAAGAGAATTTACTAAGGATAAACACAGAAAAGTAGATGATTACCCATATGGCGGCGGGGCTGGTATGATAATGACTGTACAGCCTATTGTTGATTGTATAAAAGAAGTAAAGACTAGAAACAGTGGGAAAGTTATTTATTTAGGACCTAGGGGAAAAACATTTAACCAATCTATTGCAAGAGAACTTTCAAGAGAAAGTGAATTGATATTTTTGTGTGGGCATTATGAAGGAATAGATGAGAGAGTATATAAATATATAGATATGGAAATATCTATTGGTGATTTTGTAGTAACTGGTGGTGAAATGGCATGTATACCAATTGTAGACAGCATATGCAGAATGATACCTAATGTACTGTCCAGTAAGGAAAGCTATATGGAGGAATCCTTTTACAATGGATTGCTTGAATATCCGCAATATACCAGACCGGAATGTTTTCAAGGAAACGATGTACCTGAAATTCTCTTATCAGGACACCATGAAAATATAAGAAGATGGAAGAGAGCAAAATCCCTTATAATTACCAGAAATAAGAGACCAGATTTATTTAAAAAAATCTCATTATCAGAAGAAGACAAAAAGCTTATCAAACTCTATGATGAAAATAGATAATAAATATATTTTTAAAATAAGTTGAAAATGAAATGCATATGTGTTAAAATTTGTTTGTGCTGCACGAGCGTTCCGCTGTCTGTAAATATGCTGGATAAGAACGTTGAATAATTATTAGGAGGTAATGCACAGTGTTAGATATAATAAAACAGATAGAAGGTAAACAGATTAGAACAGATTTACCGGATTTTAATGTAGGAGATACGGTAAAAGTCCACGTAAAGATTAAAGAGGGAAACAGGGAAAGAATACAGATTTTTGAAGGTGTAGTTTTAAAGAGGCAAAATGGAGGAATAAGGGAAACTTTTACAGTTAGAAGAGTTGCCTATGGTGTAGGAGTTGAAAGAACATTTCCAGTTAATTCTCCTATAATAGATAAGATACAGGTAGTGAGAAGAGGTAAAGTGAGAAGAGCAAAATTATACTACTTAAGAGATAGAGTAGGTAAAGCAGCTAAGGTAAAAGAAATATTAAGATAAAAAGGGGCTTTATAAAGTCCCTTTTTTAAGTATTAAGGTGGTGTAAATTTTTAATGAAGGAATTGATAGAAATAGGTAAGTCCATATTGATAGCTGTTGTAGCAGCGTTTTTAATCATAACCTTTGTATTTGAAACTGTAAGTGTAGATGGACATTCTATGGATCCTACTTTAAACAATGGAGATAGGCTGATTGTAGAGAAAGTAAGTTATTACTTTAGAGCGCCTAAGCCCGGTGACATAGTGGTAATAAAATATCCTGCTGATCCTAAGGAAAAGTTTATTAAAAGAGTAGTAGGCGTTGGAGGGGATAGAGTAAAGATTGAAAATGGAAAGTTATACGTAAACGATGTTGTAAAAAATGAGCCCTATATATTGGAAGCTATGACGTCAAATTTTAATGAAGTTACAGTACCTGAAAATACAGTATTTGTAATGGGGGATAATAGAAACAACAGCAGGGACAGCAGATTTCCTGATGTGGGATTTGTAAGCTATAAAATGGTGGTCGGAAGAGCGGCATTTAGGATATATCCTTTTAATAGAATGGGAGGGTTAAGCACAGTTCAAAATTAGAAAGGAAGAAATTTTATATGACTATAAATTGGTTTCCCGGGCATATGGCCAAAACCAGAAAAGAAATAAAGGAAAATCTAAAATTAGTAGATGTGGTTATAGAGATGAGAGATGCCAGGATAATAAGATCCAGTAAAAACCCGGATATAGAGGATATATGTGGTTCTAAACCCAGGATGATACTGTTGAATAAAAGTGACTTGGCGGAGGAAAATATAACTAAATTGTGGATGGAATATCTTTCTAAAGACAGTATAAGTGTATTGTCGGTAAACTGTAATACAGATAGAGGTTTGAAAAATATAAAAACTGAGGTAAATAAACTTTTAAAAGAGAAGCATAGTAGAATGAAGAAAAAGGGAATTTCTAAGATAATTGACAGGGCAATGGTAGTAGGTATACCCAATGTGGGAAAATCTTCTCTTATAAATAAATTAGCTAAAGGCAGGATAGCTAAAATTGGGGATAAACCTGGAGTTACTAAAAGTAAACAGTGGATTAAAACTAAATTGGGGATAGAGCTTATGGATACTCCGGGAATATTGTGGCCAAAACTTGAAAGTGAAGAAACTAGACTTAATTTGGCATTTACTGGGGCAATAAAAGATGAGATTATGGATATAGAAGAGCTGACATTGAATCTTGTAGAATTTTTGTGTAGGTATTATCCAGACAGGCTTAAAGCCAGGTATAAACTTGATAGATTAAGTGAAATGCCTTTGGAGAATGTTGAAAACATAGCTAGAAAAAGAGGAGCTATAGTTTCCGGTGGTAGAGTGGACTACAATAGAGTATCTGTTTTGATTTTGGATGAATTTAGGGGAGGAAAATTGGGGCCTATCTCTCTGGAAAGACCCTAGAAAATTCTGAAAGGTGTATATTAAATGAACATGGATAATTTTAATTGGAATAGACTAGAAGAATATAAATTTGAGGATATAAAGAGAAAAGTGAATTTTGTAAAGAAAAATTATTTCCATTTGAAAGAAGATATTATAGATAAAATACTGAGGGATTTAAAATCTGACAGCAGAAAAAATGTAAATGCTCTATCTGTAAGTTTCTATAATTTTGTTGTAAATAAAAAAAGAGAAATAAAAAGAATAAAAGAGATGTATTCCTTCGATAAAAAATTTGGCCGCTATATATATACTGCAGGAGCAGATGAAGTAGGAAGGGGACCGCTGGCAGGTCCTATAGCTGCTGCTGCAGTTATATTGAATTTGGATTGTAAAAATGATGAAGAACTTATTCTGGGAATAAAAGATTCAAAAAAACTTACTCCAAGACGGAGGAGTGAACTTTCAGAGGAAATAAGGCATAGGGCTTTAGGATATAATATTTCGGTTATAAATAATGTGGAAATAGATAAAAGGGGAATTTCCTGGTGCAATAATGAAGTATTAAAAAGAGCCGTAGAAGGGTTGAAATTGCCCGTAAATATGGTCTTGTCTGATGGATATTCCATAAAAAATTTATATAACAACAACGAATTTATAATAAAAGGTGATGCTAAAAGTGCAAGTATAGCAGCGGCTTCAATTATAGCCAAGGTTTACAGGGACAGCCTTATGAAAGAATATTCCCATATATATACTGAGTATGGATTTGAGCATAATTCAGGCTATGGGACTGAAGAACATATAAAAGCTATAAAAAAATATGGGATCTGCAAGATACACAGAAAAAGTTTTTTGAAAAATATAATGTGAATTATTAAAATTCGAATCAAAAAAAGTATATAACTTATATTTGAAAAGCATCTTTAATAAGCTTTACGGATGGAATGTTATTATAGGTGTTGAATATTATTTCTATGACATCAAATCTAAAATTAAATTTATATAATTTTTTTTTCATTATATATACAGTGGCTGTTTTATATATTTTAGCTTGTTTGGAATAATTTACGGCTTCACAGGGGCTTCCATATAACTTGCCATAACGGGATTTAACTTCTACAAAACAGAGATAATTTCCGTCTTTTCCTATAATATCAACTTCTCCTGTTTTACACCGAAAATTTCTTTCCAATATTGTGTATCCAATTTCTCTAAGGTAATTTTCAGCTACATCCTCACCCAGGGAACCTATATTCTTATTGAAAGAATGCATGGATTTTCCACCTTCTATTTTTAGAATTTTTTATTATTATAGCATTTATATCGAATACTTGCATTGTATATAGTATTTAAGCTCAAAAATTAATTTTATGTATAGGTTTTCCTATCTGTGTACATCTATTGAAATTGTTTTTAATTCGCTGATAAAATTTGGCATATATACATTTATGCAGATCAGTAAAAAAAATATAGAGAGTACACTTCCAATACTTATCATATCACTATTCTTCCTTCCTATTCCTGTGAGAATCAATACAATGCCCACTATAAGACCTAGTATAACTAAAAGAAAGTACATATAATATTCCCCCTAACAATGTTTAAAATTTATCCTAAATTATATATATTATACAATTATTGTAAATATAAATAAAGATATTTTTAACTAAAATAGAAATTAAAGTAAATATAATTAATTGACTTTACATGTAACCACCACCAGTAAACTTCCTATAGCACAGTGCTTCAGTTAAGTGGGATTCGTTTATACATTCACTGTGATCTAAGTCTGCTATTGTCCTGGAAACTTTTAGAATTTTACTGTAAGCTCTAGTTGTCAATTTATATTTAGAATAAATTTTTGCAAGTATTTCTATAGATTTTTTATTGAGTTTACAGTATTTTTTAATTAAAGTGCTGTTCATTTCTGAATTATACTGTATTCCATGATTCATGAATCTTTTCTTCTGAATTTTTCTGGCGTCTTCCACTCGTTTTCTTATTGATTTAGAAGATTCGCTTTTTTTGGAATTCTGGATGTCTTTGAAGTTTAAAGAGGTTACGAAAGTAAATAGATCTATTCTATCCATAAAGGGACTTGATAGTTTTGATATATACCTCTTTCTCTCATAATCTGTACATGTACAATGTTTACCAGAAGCAAAGTTTCCACAAGGACATGGGTTGGTGGCCATTATGGTCATGAAGTTGCATGGGAAGGAGACTCTGCCAGAGCATCTGTTTATTGTTATTCTCTTTTCTTCTAAAGGCTGTCTTAAAACTTCCAGCACATTTTTTTTGAATTCAAGTACTTCATCCAAAAAAAGTACACCATTGTGCGCTAAAGATATCTCACCGGGCATTAAATTATTTCCACCTCCTATGAGAGCAGCTGCTGTGATGGTGTGATGGGGACTTCTAAAGGGTGGTTTGGTTATAAGACCTTCGTTTGTATTTAAATTTCCAGTAACGCTGTATATTTTAGTGACTTCTAGGGATTTTTCGTAATTCAAATTTGGAAGTATAGTTGGAACTCTCCTGGCCATCATAGTTTTACCAGAGCCAGGCGGGCCAGCCATGAGTACATTATGATTTCCAGCAGAAGCTACTTCCAGGGCTCTTTTGCAACTTTCCTGCCCAAATACATCTGAAAAGTCCAGAGTGGAATGTGGAATTTTAGATGACACTCTTTTATGCTTATAAGGAAGTAGATCCCTGTATTTTATAAAATATACTATTTGCTTTAAATTCTCAAATGCGTAACAATTTACTCCTTTTATAGAAGAGCATTCCTCTGCATTTTCAATAGGAACTATAAAATTTTTTATATTGTTTTTTATACCCTCTAATGTTATTGGGAGTACACCCCTTACTTTATTTAAATTGCCGGATAAGGACAATTCACCTAGTATTAAAAAATCTTCCCAATCATAAAAATTCATTTGCCCTGTGCATATAAGTATGCCAACGGCTATAGGAAGATCAAACAGAGAACCTGCTTTTTTCATATCTGCTGGAGCTAAATTTACTACTATTTTTTTTATAGGAAATTCAAATCCTGAATTTATTATTGAAGCTTTTACTCTTTCTTTAGATTCTTTTACAGAAGTGTCTGCCAGGCCAACTATGTTGAAGGAGGGAAGCCCTCTTTCAATGTCTACTTCTACTGAAACTATACTTCCATCTATGCCTAAAAAGGAAGATGTATTTAATTTGATAGCCATATTATTATCACCTCTGCTTAATTCTTGACAATAATATTTTGTTTTAAACTTTTAAAGATAAAACACTGTAAATTTTGAATAAAATAATGGGATTGTGAACATAATTTTTACATAATTATATTTATAGGATGTGAATTATTTATGAACATATATGATCTGTGGTTTGCTTCTGTTAAAGTATCGAATAAAATAAAAAATAATATATTAAAGAAATTTAAAGGTACAAAAAATATATACATACATAGTATTTATAATAATGATTCTATATTTTTAGATAGTGGTTATAGTAAAATATATGATGAATTAAAGAAGTCCTGGAATGAAGGCAGATTGAAAGATCTGATGGAGTATTCTTTAGAAGAAGGTATAGAAACGGTGAATTGTTGTGAAAAGAATTATCCTTATAAGTTAAAAAATTATGATGACTCTCCGGCAATTTTGTTTTATAAGGGAGATATTGATATTTTAAACAATTTGAGTATAGCAATAGTAGGAGCCAGAGATTGTAGTTTATATGGAAAAAATGCAGCTCTATTGATAGGTAGAGAGATTTCTGCAAATAATTTAAATATAATAAGCGGCATGGCAAGGGGAATTGACAGCTGTGCCCATAGAGCTGCAATTGAAAATGACGGGTATACCTGTGCTGTACTTGGTTCAGGAATAGATGTGGTATATCCTAGAGAGAACAGGGGATTATATGAGGATATTTTAAAAAAAGGATGTGTGATATCTGAATTTATTCCCAAGACAAAACCTTATCCTTACAATTTTCCGATGAGGAATAGAATTATAAGTGGTCTAAGTGATGTGGTAATTGTAATTGAAGCTGGGGATAAGAGCGGGGCCTTAATAACTGCCGGTTGTGCTTTGGAACAGGGGAAAGATGTTATGGCTGTACCTGGTTCTATATTTTCCCCTAAAAGTAAGGGCGCAAATAATCTTATAAGAGAAGGAGCCTATGTATTTACCTGTATGGAGGATTTGTTTCAAATGCTGCCTGTAGAGTATACGAAGGAGAAATGCGTAAAAGACCATAGGTTAAATGCTGAAGAGGAAAAAATATGTAAAATTATTGGTCATATTCCCATACATATAGATGAAATATGCAGGGTAACTGATATTGACATAAAACGATTATATGAGTTATTATTTGAATTGCAATTAAAAGGTGAAATAATATGTCTTCAGGGAAATTATTATGCAAAAATTGAAGACAATCAAGATATTATCAAGTGATAGTTAGGTTCAGGTGGGGTTTACACAAGGAATACTTTTATCTATCTGAACTTTACAGGAACTTATCCAAATGCGCAGCAGTGCTTATGTCCATAATTACAAAGAAGGAGTATTAGCAAGCGTTTGGGTAAAATAAGGTATGGTTAAATAAGGGGGTGTAGACTCTGAATTAAGATATTCAGAGTGCGATATGGGACAAAAATTGGTTATAGTTGAATCACCAGCTAAGGCTAAGACTATAGGAAAGTATTTAGGAAAAAATTATGTGGTTAAAGCTTCTATGGGTCATGTTAAGGATCTTCCCAAGAGCCAATTGGGAGTTGATATAGATAATGAATACAATCCTAAGTATATAACGATAAGGGGAAAAGGGGAGCTTTTAGATAAGCTTAAAAGAGAGGCAAAAAAAAGTGAAAAAATATATTTGGCGACAGACCCGGATAGAGAGGGAGAGGCAATCTCCTGGCATTTATCTCATGTGCTTAAATTAAATGAAAGTGAAAAATGTAGAATAGAGTTTCATGAGATCACCAAAAATGCTATAAAAAGTTCAATAAAATCTCCGAGGACTATAAATATAAATTTAGTTAATGCTCAGCAGGCCAGAAGAGTGTTAGATAGATTGGTTGGATATAAAATAAGTCCGATACTTTGGAAAAAAATTAAATGGGGATTGAGTGCAGGAAGGGTCCAGTCTGTAGCACTTAAAATGATATGTGAGAGAGAAAAAAGCATAATAGACTTTAAACCTCAGGAGTATTGGACTATAGAGTGTGAACTTCATAAAAAAACCTCAGTTAAGTGTTTTAATGTGAAATTAACTACCTTTGATAAAAAGAAAATTGAGATTAAAACAAAAGAGGAGACGGATAAAATTATAAAGGATCTAGAGAAAGGACAGTTTATTGTAAATTCAATAAAAACTACATGTAAGAATAAGATGCCCTTACCTCCTTTTACTACTAGTACATTACAGCAGGATGCTTATAAGAAATTAAACTTTTCAACTAAGAGAACTATGGCTGTAGCCCAACAGTTATATGAGGGTGTGGATATAAAGGGTTATGGAACTGTAGGCCTTATAACCTATATGAGGACAGATTCGGTAAGAATTTCTAGGGAAGCTCAAGAGATTTGCAGAGATTATGTGATAGATAAATTTGGGAAAGAATATATAGAGGAAAAACCTAGAAATTTCAAAAGCAAGAAAAAAAACATACAAGATGCCCATGAGGCAATAAGGCCTACCTACATGGAAATAGAGCCTGATAGGGCTAAAGAGAATTTAAAACCGGAACAGTATAAGCTCTATAAATTGATATGGAATAGATTTCTGGCAAGTCAAATGGCTTCTTCAAAAATTGATGTTACTTCTATAAATATAGTAAATAGTAGATATGGACTTAAAGTAAGCGGATCCAGTGTTAAATTTGATGGGTTTATGAAAGTCTATGAATATGCAACTGAAGATGAAAGGGCAAATAGAGCACTGCCGAAACTTGAAAAGGGAGAACTGCTTTTTAAGAAATCTATAGAGGGCAAACAGCATTTTACACAGCCTCCAGCTAGATTTTCAGAAGCTTCTCTTGTAAAGACGCTTGAGGAAAACGGAATAGGAAGGCCCAGTACCTATGCACCGATTCTGTCTACGCTTTTGGATAGAAAATATATACAGAGGGAAAAGAAAACACTAATTCCTACTGAATTAGGGAATATAGTAAATAATATATTAAGTGAATATTTTAAACAAATAGTGGATGTGGAATTTACTGCTGAAATGGAATCCAAGCTGGATTCTGTTGAAGAGGGAAAAGATAATTGGAGAAAGGTAGTTGATGAGTTCTATAAACCGTTGAAAAAATCTATTGAGGTAGCAGAAAAAGAGGTCTCTAAAATTACAATAGAAGATAAGGTAACGGATATAAAATGCGATAAGTGTGGAAGAAATATGGTGATAAAGCATGGAAGATTTGGAGATTTTTTAGCGTGTCCGGGCTATCCTGAGTGTAAAAATACAAAGCCAATAGTTGAGGAATTAGATGTTGAGTGTCCTAAATGCGGAGGAAAGATTTTAGTTAAAAGAAGCAGGAAGGGCAGAAAATTTTATGGATGCAGCAATTACCCCAAGTGTGATTTTGTAAGTTGGGCTGAACCTGTAAAGGAAAAGTGTCCTGTATGCGGAAGTTATATGGTAAAAAAGTACAGTAAAGTTAAAGGAAATTATTTGGAATGCTCTAATTCAGAATGTAAATACAGACAATATAATGTTGAGGAAGGTAAAGAGGAAGGCAAAGAAATAAAAAAAGTGGATAGGGTTTAAAGCAGTTAAGTGGTTTAAGATATGATATAGTTTAATTATATTAGAAGATATGGTTGAATTATAATAATTGTTATGTTATCATAATTAATGTGTAAAGAATAATTCTAAATATTTTAAAAAATCTAAAACATTTAGAATTATGTAGTCTAAAGCTCTAGATAAAGATCTTTTTCACGATAATATAAAAAATATGACAAAATTGGAATTACAGTATTTATATAGATAAAATAAAACTAGTAGATACAAGGAGGATTATAAATGACATCACTATTAAACAAAACAAGAAAATTGAATAAGATACTACAAAAATCAGGAACAGAACCAGTAGTTTTTGACGACATATGTAAATTATTAAGTGAAGTTTTAGGCTGTAATGTTTACATTATAAGTAGAAAAGGAAAAATATTGGGATATAATTTCCCAGATGGTTTTGAGTGTGATACTGTTAAGGAAAAGGTAATAAGCGAAATGAGATTCCCTGAGCATTATAACAATAAGTTGTTAAATGCCCGCGAAACTCTTCCTAATTTGTCCAATCATGGGATCTGTGTTTTTGAAGATGGAAGCCCTTGTAATCTGGACAATAAGATCACCACTATAGTTCCTATAATTGGAAACAGAGAAAGACTTGGGACTTTGCTGCTGGCAAGTTTTGGGGAGAAATTTATAGATGAAGATCTCGTATTGGCGGAGTACAGTGCTACTATAATAGGGCTTGAGATATTAAGGGCCAAAAATGATGAGATAGAAGAAGAAGCCAGAAAAAAAGCTGTGGTTCAATTGGCAATTGGAACTCTGTCTTATTCTGAATTGGAAGCAGTGGAACATATATTCAGTGAATTGGATGGAAATGAGGGATTACTGGTAGCTTCAAAAATAGCAGATAAGGTGGGAATAACCAGATCTGTAATTGTAAATGCACTTAGAAAATTTGAAAGTGCAGGGGTTATAGAATCAAGATCTCTTGGTATGAAGGGAACCCACATCAAGATATTGAATGAAAAATTATTAGATGAATTGAAAAAAATAAAGTGATATGAATTAAAAAAATAATTTTTTTTATTGAATAGACATAGTCATTATGATATACTACAAAAGGTAGTAAAATACACACATTGTCTAATTCATAATAAGGTGCCTTTGGTCATTTATGAATATGAGGATAATGGAGGTAAAACCTAGGAGGGAAAAATAAATGTCAGTTATTTCTATGAAACAATTATTAGAAGCAGGTGTTCATTTTGGACATCAGACGAGAAGATGGAACCCTAAAATGGCTCCTTATATTTTTACAGAGAGAAACGGGATCTATATAATAGATCTACAGAAGACGGTGAAAAAAATTGAAGAGGCCTATGATTTCATAAAGAAAATTGCAGAAGAGGGAAAGGATATATTGTTTATTGGTACGAAAAAGCAGGCTCAGGAAGCCATTCAGGAAGAAGCAAAGAGAAGCAATATGTATTATGTGAATAATAGGTGGCTTGGTGGTATGCTTACTAATTTTGTCACTATAAAAACTAGAATAGGCAAATTAGAGGAACTGGAAAAAATGGAGGAGGACGGTACATTTGAGGTTCTCCCTAAAAAAGAAGTTATAAAATTGAAAAATAAGAAGGAGAAATTGGAGAAAAATTTGGGCGGAATTAAGAATATGGATGCCAAAAATGTAGGAGCATTATTTGTTGTTGATCCAAGAAAAGAGAGGAATGCTATATCAGAAGCTAAAATTTTGGGAATCCCTGTAGTAGCTATAGTTGATACAAATTGTGATCCTGATGAAGTGGATTATGTTATACCAGGAAATGATGATGCTATAAGAGCTGTTAAATTGATTACTTCTAAAGTAGCAGATGCTGTAATGGAAGGCAGACAGGGAGAGCAGTTAGCTGAAGAATAGTTTATATAATGGAATACAAGAGGATCAAATACAAAAATGTGAGAGGAGTTGAAAAAAGCCGCTATATGGCAAGTAATGAACATTGTAAGTCGGCCACATATTTTATGTTTTTAAATAGCGGAATATATTTATGATAACTGCACAAATGGTAAAAGAACTCAGAGAGAGAACTGGAGCAGGAATGATGAACTGCAAAAAAGCTTTGAAGGAAGCCAATGGTGATACTGAAAAGGCTATTGAAATATTGAGAGAAAAAGGGTTAGCTGCTGCAGCTAAAAAATCTGGTAGAATAGCTTCGGAGGGGTTGGTTAAAACCTATGTTTCAGAAGATGGAAAAACGGCATCAATAGTAGAGGTAAATTGTGAAACCGACTTTGTAGCAGTGAATTCGGATTTTGTAAGTTTTGTGGACAATTTAGCAAAACAGATAATCAGTTCTAATTCTTCTACCGTAGAAGAATTACTTAAGGAAAAATATATATTAGATGACAGTAAAACTGTGGGGGAAACATTAATAGCTCTGATTGCAAAATTAGGAGAAAATATGGCGGTAAGGCGATTTAAAAAGTTTTCTGTTTCCAAGGGATTAATTGAAAGCTACATTCACGGCGGGGGCAGAATAGGAGTCCTGGTGAAACTGGAGTGTGATAATCAAGACCATATTTTAAAAGAAGTTGCAAAGAATGTGGCTATGCAGATAGCTGCTACAAATCCATTGTTTTTAGATAAAAATTCAGTAGATGACAATACTCTAAATAAAGAAAAAGACATATACAGAGTTCAGGCATTAAATGAGGGGAAACCTGAAAAAATTGTAGATAAAATAATTATGGGAAAAATTCAAAAATATTATAAAGAAAACTGTCTGATTGAACAGATATGGGTTAAAGATTCCGATTTTACTATTGATAAATATATTAAGAATAAATCGAAAGAAATTGGTGCACCGATAAAAGTGTCTGATTTTGTTAGATTTGAAAAGGGCGAAGGAATAGAGAAGAAAGAAGAAGATTTTGCCGAGGAAGTTCGTAAGCAGATAGAGAGTAAATAGTAACTGAAAAGAGAACACTGGGTGTTCTCTTTTTTTAAGATGTGAAAAAACTGTAAATTTTAAGTTTCACTTTATGATAATTTGGAGGTATAATATATATGAGTTTAGCTAAATACAAGAGAATAATGCTTAAACTTTCAGGAGAAGCTCTCGCTGGGAAAAAGGGCTATGGAATAGATTTTGGTGTGACGAAAAATATAGCTATTGAGATAAGAGAGCTTATATCCATGGGGGTATCAGTGGGAATTGTAGTTGGTGGTGGAAATATATGGAGAGGCAGAAGCGGAATAGGGATGGACAGGACAACAGCTGATTATATGGGAATGCTTGCTACGTGTATAAATGCACTGGCACTTCAGGATTCACTTGAAAATTTAGGAGTGACTACGAGAGTACAGACAGCTATAGAGATGAGAGAAGTGGCTGAGCCTTTTATAAGAAGAAGGGCAATGAGACATTTGGAAAAAAATAGGGTTGTTATATTTGCAGCAGGTACTGGAAATCCTTATTTTTCAACAGATACTACAGCATCGCTTAGAGCAGCGGAAATAGAAGCAGATGTTATACTCCTTGCAAAAAAAGTAGACGGTGTATATGATAAGGATCCACATAAATACAGTGACGCAAAAAAATTTGACAAATTAACTTATATTGAAGTACTTGAGAGAGGACTTCAGGTGATGGATTCTACAGCTACATCCCTTTGTATGGACAACAATATACCTATTTTAGTATTTGGTCTAGATGATCCGGAAAATATAAGAAAAATTGTGGCTGGAGAAAAAATTGGTACTATTGTTTGCAAAGAATAAAAGAGGAGGTATTTTATATGATTAAGGATACTTTGAAAAGTGCAGACGAGAAAATGGGGAAAACTATAGAATCTTTAAAAAGGGAACTAGCTTCAATGAAAGCTGGGAGAGCTAATCCTGCCATACTGGATAGAATAGAGGCAGAATATTATGGGACAATGACTCCTATAAATCAAATGGGGAACATATCTATTCCAGAGGCCAGAATGCTTGTAATACAGCCGTGGGATAAAAATGCATTAAAAGCTATAGAAAAGGCAATATTAAAATCGGACCTGGGTATAAATCCATCTAATGATGGGGAAGTTATAAGGCTTATAATACCTGAGCTGACAGAAGAAACCAGGAAGGATCTGGTTAAGAAGATAAAAAAACTAGGGGAAAATGCTAAAGTGAGTATAAGAGCAATAAGAAGAGATGGTAATGATAAGTTGAAGGCACTTAAAAAAGAAAATGATATTTCGGAGGATGAAATAAAAAAAGCTGAAGTGGAAATCCAAAAGAAAACTGACAGTTTTATAAAAGGTATAGATGGTATAGTTGAAGAGAAAGAAAAAGAAGTTATGTCGTTATAATAATTTTTAAAAACCTGCCTATAGCAGGTTTTTTATGAAAACTAAAATTAGTAATAGTAATGAATGGAGACATACTTATGTTAAGATTTTTTAATGATGGTAGAGAAAAAAAATATAAAAACGAAGATATATCTATTGATTTAAATAATATTCCAAAACATATAGCTATCATTATGGATGGAAACGGAAGGTGGGCCAAGGAACGAAATCTTCCGAGAGTAATAGGACATAAAGCAGGAGTGGAAACTATAAGAGAGATTGTAAAGGAGTGCAGTATTTTAAAAGTAAAATATCTTACATTGTATGCTTTTTCCACTGAAAATTGGAAAAGACCTAAAGATGAGGTAAGTGCACTTATGAATATCCTAGCAGAGTATTTAAAAAAGGAATTTAAGGAATTAGACGATAATAACGTGATAATAAATTATATAGGAGATATATCCAGATTGCCGAATATATGTCAGAAGGAACTTGTTGCATGTCATAAAAATACTGAGGACAATACTGGGTTGACCTTGAACTTGGCATTGAATTACGGTGGAAGGGATGAAATAACTAGGGCCTTTAAATTGATCTATGAAGATATAAAGTCCAAAAAAATAAATGAAGAGGACATAAATGAGAATATGATAGCAAATTATATGTATACTAAGGGTATGCCTGATCCTGATCTCATAATAAGACCCAGTGGAGAACAGCGCTTGAGTAATTTCCTCCTGTGGCAGTGTGCCTATTCGGAATTTTGGTATTCCAATATAAAGTGGCCGGATTTTAGGAAGGAACACCTTTATAAGGCTATTTTTGATTATCAAAATAGAGACAGAAGATTTGGTGGAGTGAAGTGATTTTCATCAGATGATGAAAATTTTTAACACAGCCCAAAATCAACATTGATTGTGAATTGTATATGGAGGTGGATAAGTGAATAATAGATATTTAGGAGCAGTTACACTCATACCCTTTATTCTGATTTTATTTTTAGGTGGAATTTATTTAAAATATGGAATTATGATCATTTCACTTATGGGAATGTATGAGTTTTACAAGGTGATAAAGGGAAGAGGCATAAATGCCATAAATATAATAGGATATTTACTCTGTATAGCGTATTATGTTACTTTAGGTACTGAGGCAAACTATAAATTTGTGTTTTTTACCATAATTGTTTCAATGTTTATGTTATTGTGTATTCCTGTTTTAGATACGGAGTATAATTTTATAGATGTAGCCTGTACTGTATTTGGATTTTTATATGTATCGTTGTTTTTTAGCTCTATGGTTTTGGTTGACAATATGTCTTACGGAAGATATTTTGTATGGATTATCGTTATATCTGCCTGGGGATGTGATACGGCTGCTTATTATACAGGCAGATTTTTAGGCAAGAGGAAACTTTGTCCCAAGGTAAGCCCCAAGAAAACTGTAGAGGGATCTATTGGAGGAATATTGGGAAGTGTGATTATATGCACTCTGTTTGGATTATTTGCCCTTAAAAGGGGTGTGCCAATGACATTACATAATTATGTTGCAATGGGAATTTTATGCGGTTTTTTTTGCCAGTTTGGCGATTTAACTGCCTCTTCGATAAAGAGATATGTAAAAGTGAAGGACTACAGCAATTTAATACCCGGGCATGGAGGCATTTTGGACAGATTTGATAGCATACTTTTTTCAGGAGTAATAGTATTATATTATTTAATGTTTATAGCTTTTATTTAAGAGGGGAAGTATATTTTATGTACTTCTCTATTATTTATTTTATAAGATAAATATGGTATAGTTAAACATGTTAAAATCTTGTTCAACTTATGGTTGTGATTTGATAAGGAGTTGTTATTTATGAAAAAAATTTCAATACTTGGGACTACGGGTTCTATAGGAACTCAAACCCTGGATGTATTGAGAAAAGATAGAGAAAATTTTAAGCTTATAGGGATCTCGGCAAATAGCAATGTGGAAAAGCTTTTGAAAATAGTGGAGGAGTTTAAGCCATTATATGCGGTGGTAACTCAAAAGGAAGCTTATTTAAAATTTAAAGAATATTTTAGGAATAAAAATGCGAATTTAGAAATATTATTTGGTACAGAAGGATTGAATACCATAGCAAGCTTGCCGGAAATTGATATGGTGGTGACTTCAGTGATGGGAATGTCAGGACTGGTTCCAACTATAAGAGCCATTGAAGCGGGAAAAGATATAGCATTGGCGAACAAAGAGACTCTAGTTGTAGGTGGGGAACTGGTTAAAAAGCTAGTGAAGAAAAATAATGTGAATCTGATTCCTGTGGATTCAGAACACAGTGCTATTTTCCAGTGCCTTCAAGGAAATGAAGACAGTGATATAGAAAAAATACTCATAACTGCTTCTGGCGGACCTTTTAGAGGGAAAAACAGAAAAGAGCTTTTGAATGTTACTGTTCAGCAGGCATTAAGACATCCAAAATGGCATATGGGAAAGAAAATCACTGTAGATTCTGCCACACTTATGAACAAGGGATTGGAAGTCATAGAAGCACACTGGCTTTTTGATTTACCTTATGAGAAAATAAAGGTAGTAGTTCACCCTGAAAGTATTGTCCATTCCATGGTAGAATATAAAGACGGAAGTGTTATAGCACAGCTTGCCAGTACAGATATGAGACTCCCTATCCAATATGCCTTATATTATCCTAAAAGAGGTGAACTTGTAGTGGATAGGTTAAACTTCTATAATTTAAAAAATTTGACTTTTGAAAAACCTGATATAGATACTTTTAAACCATTGAAATTGGCTTATGAAGCTGGGAAAATTGGTGGAACAATGCCAGCTATATTGAACTGTGCAAATGAAGAAGCTGTAGAACTTTTCCTTTTAAATAAAATTAAATTTTTAGATATAGGCTACATAGTGGAAATGTGTATGAATAAATTTCCTCCTAAAAATAATTTTCAATTGGAGGATTTACTTCATATAGAAATAAAAGTTAAAGAATATGTAAAAACTAAGTTTGGTAGATAAGAAATATGATTAGGAGGAATAAATTTGTATATAATAGCAGCCATAATTGCCTTTGGGGTATTGATTATAATTCATGAATTGGGACACTTTATAATGGCAAAACTAAATGGAGTAAAAGTTGAAGAGTTTTCCATAGGTATGGGTCCCAGGGTTTTTGGAATAAAGGGAGGAGAAACAGAATATTTAATAAAGCTGCTTCCTATTGGCGGTTACGTAAAAATGCTTGGAGATGAAGGTAAAAGTGATGATCCAAAGGCTTTTAACAATAAGAGTCCCATTAGGAAACTCAGTGTTGTAATAGCTGGGCCCATAATGAATTTCATACTGGGGATTGTTTTGTTTGCAATTATAGCTTCTGCCAGGGGATATGTATCCCCGGTGGTAAAGAGCACAATATCGAATGAACCGGCAGCTATGGCGGGTATTAAAGCTGGTGACAGGATAACCAGAGTAAATAATTCTAAAATTTCAACTTTTGAAGATTTTGTAACTCAAGTGTATACTGCAGGTGGAAATCCCATTAAGGTAACTTATGAGAGAAAGGGAGTCCCAAATCAGGTTATGTTAACTCCGGTCAAGGATAAAAAGGAAAACAGGTATATGATTGGGATTGAGGGAACATTGGTAACCAGCCCTAATATTGGGCAATCCATATCCTATGGATTTATAGAAACTAAATCACTGATAAAGCAGACATTTACTTTTTTTAAGATTCTATTTAGAGGCAAGGCATCAATGAATGATGTGGGCGGCCCCGTAACTATAATAAAGATATCTGGGGCAGCGGCAAAAGCTGGTATACTGAGTTTGCTTGCTTTCTCAGCTTATATAAGTATACAACTGGCTATATTTAATATAATACCATTTCCAGCACTGGATGGGGGATATATATTCTTGTTTTTATTTGAAATAATAACGGGAAGGAAAGTAGATGACAATAAGGTTGGAATGATAAATTATGTGGGATTTGCCATACTGATGGCGCTTATGGTTCTTGTGACAGTAAAAGATATACTTTACCCTGTACAATTTTAGAAAATCGATCTGCCATCTGGGGGTGAAATAATGAAAAGACTGAAAACTAGAAGAATAAAAGTTGGAAGTATATTTATAGGTGATGATTTTCCTGTGGCTGTGCAGTCAATGACTAATACGGACACGAGAGATGTAGAAGCTACCGTAGCTCAGATAAGTGAATTGAAGGGGAATGGATGTGACATAGTAAGATGTGCCGTTCCTGATGAAGAAGCTAGTAACGCACTTAAAAGGATAGTGGAAATGGTGGATGTACCCGTTGTAGCTGATATACATTTTGATTACAGATTGGCTCTTGATTCTATAGAAAATGGGGTTTCAGCTCTTAGGATAAATCCCGGGAATATTGGTGATATATATAGAGTGAAAGAAGTGGCCAAAGAGGCTAAAAAGATGAAAATTCCCATTAGAATAGGAGTAAACTCTGGATCCTTAAAAAAAGACATATTGGATAAGTATGGGAAGGTATGTGCAGAAGCCCTTGTGGAGAGTGCATTGGAACATGTGAGAATACTGGAAAACGTGGGATTTTACGATATAGTCATATCCATAAAATCCTCTAATGTAGCTCAAATGGTGGAAAGTTATAGAAAAATATCTAAAATTGTAAATTATCCACTGCATTTAGGAGTAACTGAGGCAGGCACTGTCTGGAGGGGCACTATAAAATCAGCTGCTGGGATAGGGACTCTTTTGATGGAGGGTATAGGAGACACCATAAGGGTGTCTCTTACTGGAGATCCGGTAGAGGAAGTGAGAGTAGGGAAGGAAATATTAAAGTCCTGCGGCCTTTTAAAAGAAGGGATTGAATTCATATCATGTCCTACCTGTGGTAGAACAGAGATCAATTTAATCGAAATAGCTAAAGAAGTAGAAAATAGGCTTTCAAATGTGCGTAAAAATATAAAAGTAGCTGTTATGGGATGCGTGGTAAATGGCCCGGGAGAAGCAAGGGAGGCAGACATAGGCATAGCTGGCGGAAAAGGAGAGGGACTCATATTTAAAAAGGGAAGTATAGTTAAAAAAGTAAAAGAGAAGGATTTGGTAGATGCCCTTATAGAGGAAGTAGAAAAACTCTGATTATGTGCTTTATATTTGTATTATGAATTGTGAATTGTGCATTGCATAAGGGGGGGGTGAATGATGAGCCTTGATATTATGAAAATATTACAGAAAGATTTGGATTATGACTACAATACTTTGGAACAAAATATAGAACTTTTGAAAATACAGTATTTAAGGAAAAGTAATAAATTAAAAGTAGTAGTGAGATCCAGGGAAAATTTAAATAAAGATGTACAGAATAAAATAAAGAGTATAGTCAATAAGAAACTTGGAAGTTTTTTCAATATTGATCTCGTATGCTATAGAGATATATCCAATGTGTCTTTAAAGGAAATAAGTGAAAATTATTGGATTCAGCTGGTGGATGTTATAAGTTCCTATGTACCTATGTGTAGGGAATTTTTATTGAAATCCTCTAGAAAAGTAGAGAAAGATACAGTTAAAATTTACAGTGGAAATGAATTTATATGCGGACTCCTGAAAAATAAGAGTATAGAAAAGCTTATGACCAGGAGTATTAGAGATATATTTGGTGTAAGCTGTTCTGTAATATTAAATTATGATGAAAAGCTAAATTCAGAGAGCTATTTGGAGGAAAGTGAAAAAAAAGAAAAAAAATACATAGAGAATATCTTGAATTATCGGGAGAGGGAAAATAAAAAGTACAATAATATGCAAAAATTCAATCAGGATTTGAAATATAAAAAAAATTCACAGGGGAATACTGTATCAAGCAGCGGTATTATTATAATTGGAAAGAGTATAAATGGGGATATTACTGATATTAGAAATATAACAGAAGTTTCTAAATCAGTTATTATAAAAGGTGAAATATTTAAGAGAGAAATTATAGAAACTAAGACTGGAAGAAAGATAATTGCTTTTTACATAACAGATTATACCAGCTCTATTATTGTAAAGCTCTTTCCAAAACCTAAAGATGTAGATAGAATAGTGGATGAGGTAAAAGAGGGGCTTTTTTGTATGGTCAGAGGAGAGGTCGTAAATGATATCTATGCCAGGGAATTGGTGATAATGGCCAGAGACATAATTAAAACTCAAAAAAAGATAAAAGAGGATAATGCTCCTAAAAAGAGGGTGGAACTTCATCTTCATACGCAGATGAGTGCAATGGATGCAGTTAGTTCTGCTTCAAGTCTTATTGAAAGGGCGGCCAGATGGAATCATAGAGCTATTGCTATAACTGATCATGGAGTAGTTCAGGCTTATCCGGAGGCTATGGAAGCTGCAAAAAAAAATAATATTAAGGTGATATATGGTATAGAATCCTATCTGGTAGATGACGGAGTGCCTATTGTTATAAATGGCGAAGGTAAAACTTTGGATGACACCTATGTGATTTTTGATATTGAGACAACAGGTTTTTCCAGTATAAATGACAGTATAATAGAAATAGGAGCAGTTAAGGTGAAAGATGGAAAAGTAGTTGATAAATTTAGTGAATTTGTAAATCCAGGAAGAATTATACCGGGCCGTATTGTGGAACTTACAGGAATTACGGATGAAATGGTGGAAAAATGTCCTAATATAGAGGAAATTTTACCTAAATTTATGGAGTTCATAGGAGATTCTATAGTTGTTGCCCATAATGCCAGCTTTGATGTAGGATTTATAAAGAAGAATTGTAATGATCTGAATTTGAAATTTAAAAATCCAGTTATGGACACTATCCCTCTTTGTAAGTTTTTATTTCCTGAACTCAAAAAATTTAAGTTAAACATAGTGGCAAAGCATCTGGGGATATCTCTTGAAAACCACCATAGGGCAGTAGATGATGCTGGAGCTACCTGCGATATACTTTTAAAATGCTTTGAAATTTTAAGGGAAAGAAATATTTTAAGTCTTGACAGGTTAAATGAGGAATTTTTAAAAAATATAGATGTAAAAAAACAAACTATGTATCATCTCATAATATTGGTTAAAAATCAAACAGGACTTAAAAATTTATATAAACTTGTATCAGAATCCAACTTGAGTTATTTTTTCAAAAAGCCCAGAATGCCCAAAAGCCTGATAATGAAATATAGAGAGGGCCTTATAATAGGCAGTGCCTGTGAGGCAGGGCAGGTATATAAGGAAGTTCTCAGTGGCAAAAGTGATGAAGAATTGAAGGATGTGCTGGATTTTTATGATTATCTGGAAATACAGCCTGTAGGAAATAACATGTTTCTTGTAAGAGAGGGTTTGGTTAAGGATAAAGATGAATTAAAAAATATAAACAAGAGAATATGTGAATTAGGTGAGAAAAATAATATGCCTGTAGTAGCTACCTGTGATGTGCATTTCATGGATCCTGAAGATGAGGTGTTCAGGCGCATAATAATGTCAGGCCAGGGTTATTCTGATGCTGACAATCAACCTCCCCTCTATTTTAGAACTACGGATGAAATGCTCTCTGAATTTGAATACCTGGGCAGGGAAAAAGCAGAGGAAGTAGTTGTGGAAAACACCAATAAAATTGCGGATATGATAGGAGAAGTAAAGCCTATACCGGATGAAACCTTTCCTCCTAAAATCGAAGGGGCGGAAGAACAGATAAAGGACATGACACTAAAAAAAGTTCATTCTATTTACGGAGAAAAGCTTCCTGAAATCGTGGAGAAAAGATTGGATAAGGAATTGAGTTCTATAATAAATAACGGGTATGCAGTGCTCTATTTAATTGCAGAAAAGTTAGTGGCAAAATCCTATAAAGACGGCTATTTAGTCGGTTCAAGGGGTTCGGTGGGTTCTTCTCTTGTTGCGACTATGTCGAATATTACAGAAGTAAACGGACTTCCGCCTCACTATGTTTGCCCAAAATGTAAATATAGTGAATTTTTCACAGATGGCTCTGTAGGCGCAGGTGTTGATCTGCCAGACAAAAACTGTCCCAGATGCGGTGAAAAACTTAAAAAGGATGGCTATGACATACCTTTTGAGACATTTTTAGGATTTTCAGGAGATAAAGAGCCGGATATAGATTTGAATTTTTCTGGAGAATATCAGCCTGTAGTTCATAAATATACGGAAGTGTTATTTGGAGAAGGGCACGTGTTTAGGGCAGGCACTATAGGTACCATAGCTGAAAAGACAGCCTATGGATATGTAAAAAAATATTTGTCAGAAAAGAATATAATTGTCCCCCAGGCTGAAATAGAGAGACTTACCAGGGGATGCACGGGAATAAAGAGAACTACAGGACAGCATCCAGGAGGAGTCATGGTAGTTCCAAGCGACAATGAGATATATAATTTCACCCCTGTGCAGCATCCGGCGGATGACAATGACACGGATATAATAACAACCCATTTTGATTACCATTCCATAAGTGGAAGACTTTTAAAGCTGGATATACTGGGGCACGATGATCCTACGGTGCTTAGGATGCTTCAGGATTTAACGGGGGTTGATCCAAAGAGTATACCTCTTGGGGATCCTAAGGTAATGAGCTTATTTACATCACCGGAAGCACTGGGAGTTACAGAGGAGGAGTTGGGCTGTCCGGTAGGAACTTATGGATTGCCTGAATTTGGAACTAAATTTGTAAGGCAGATGCTGCTGGACACCCATCCTAAAACCTTCTCGGATTTAGTGAGGATATCTGGATTGTCTCATGGTACCGATGTGTGGATAAATAATGCCCAGTACTATATAAAGGAAGGATACACAACTCTTAGGGACTGTATAGCCTGTAGGGATGATATAATGATGTATCTAATTCACAAGGATCTTCCTGCAAAGACAGCTTTCACCATAATGGAGAAAGTAAGAAAGGGGAAAGGGCTTAAAGAGGAGTATGAAAAGGAAATGAAGGAACATGGTGTTCCCGACTGGTATATTGACTCCTGTAAGAAAATAAAGTACATGTTTCCTAAAGGTCATGCTGTGGCTTATGTCATGATGGCTGTTAGAATAGCATATTTTAAAGTGTATTATCCCAAAGCGTATTATGCCACTTATTTTACCGTAAGGGCAGATGAATTTGATGCTGATATTGTGGCTCAAGGGGAAGATGCCATAGAGAAAAAGAGAGATGAACTCTATGGGATGGGAAATAATGCAACTCAAAAAGACAAAGGACTCATTACAATATTGGAATTGTGCTATGAAATGTACAAGAGAGGCATAAGATTTTTGAAGGTGGATTTGTATAAATCCAGTGCAGATAGATTTTTGATAGAGGAGGAAGGGATAAGAATTCCAATAAATGCCCTGGCCGGTGTTGGGGAAAGTGCAGCTAAAAACATAGTGGAGGCCAGGGAAAAGGGAGAATTTATATCCAAGGAGGATTTGAGAATAAGAGCAGGGGTTTCCAAAACTGTAATAGAGACACTGGATAGATATGGAGCTTTAAGAGGAATGCCTGAAACCAATCAACTCTCTCTATTTGCATAGATTCTATAATTTAAATAGAAACATATATAATTTTTCTTGAAATAAAGAATATAGTATGTTAAAATAAAAATGGTAAATCTACAGAAGCTATTATGACATAAAAGAGTGGGTTTGAACCCGCTCTTTCTATTTGTAAAAAACGCAGCGAAAGTTGCGTTTTTAAATTACAAGTAACAAACAACATTTTTTAAAAGGAGGATTTTAAGTGAGAGAAAATGCCTTAGCGGAAAAAATAATGAAATTTGTGAAACCTGTAGTCAGTGATCTAGGTTATGAACTATATCATTTGGAATTTAAAAGAGAAGGAAAAGATAATTATTTGAGAATATATATAGATAAAAAACAGGGAAACATATCATTGGAAGATTGTGAAAATGTAAGTAGGACAGTTAGTGATATACTGGATAGGGAGGATCCCATAAAAGTTTCTTATTATCTGGAAGTTTCATCACCAGGCATTGAAAGGATACTTTATACAGATGAACATCTGAAAAGGTATATTGGATATGATGTGGTGGTGAATATACAAGGACTTTTAAAAGGTAAGAAAAAATATGATGGAAAACTTTTAGAATTTAATCAAAGTCAATTGAAAATTGATTGTGGGGATGGAAATACAGTTATTCCTAGAGAAAAAATTTCGACTGTAAATTTAAAAGGTGATGTTTAAGGGGAGGTATATTTTAAAATGAATAAAGAGTTTATAGAAGCCTTAAGAGAAATAGTAAGAGAAAAGGGAATAAGTGAAGAGCTATTGTTTGCCACCATAGAGGATGCATTAGTTGCTGCCTATAAGAAAAATTATATGGGGCATGGAGTAAACAATCAGAATGTTAAGGTTACTATGAATAGGGAAAATGGAGAAATTCATGTGTATTCCCAAAAAAATGTAGTGGAAGAATTGAAGGATGAGATTAGTGAAATGAGTTTAGAGGATGCAAAACAATTGGATCCAAACTATAATATAGGTGATACAGTTAATATAGAAGTTACTCCGAGAAAATTCGGGAGGGTAGCTGCACAGGCAGCAAAACAGGTGGTTATCCAGCGAATAAAAGAGGAAGAGAGAAGAATTATATACAGTGATTTTGCAGAAAAGGAAGAGGATATGATAACGGGGACTGTTATAAGGAAAGATAAGAACAACGTTCTTATTGATTTGGGGAAGACAGAAGCAGTTCTTGGCCCCAATGAGCAGATACCTGGTGAAAAGTATAATTTTAATGATAAACTTAAATTGTATATTGTAGAGGTTAAAAACACTACAAAAGGTGCTCAGATTGTGATATCAAGAACTCATCCGGGACTTATAAAAAGACTGTTTGAACTTGAGGTACCTGAGATATTTGATGGGACTGTTGATATAAAGTCTATTGCAAGAGAAGCAGGTTCTAGAACAAAAATTGCTGTACATTCCAGTGATGAGAATGTAGATCCTATGGGAGCTTGTGTTGGACCCAAGGGAGTAAGAGTTCAGAATATAGTAAATGAGTTAAAGAATGAAAAGATAGATATAATAAAGTGGAGTAAACTTCCAGAAGAGTATATAGCCAATGCACTTAGTCCAGCTAAGGTTTTGGATGTGACTTTGGATGAAGATATGAAATTTGCACAGGTTGTAGTAGATGACAATCAATTGTCTTTAGCCATAGGTAAGGAAGGGCAAAATGTAAGACTGGCAGCGAAACTTACGGGATGGAAAATAGATATAAAAAGTAAATCTCAGGTAGAACCGAAAGATGAAGAAGATAAGTTTACTGTGGAACCTGAGAATGGGGAAATTGATTCCTGAATGTTTGAACTTTAAAATAGAGGTGATATGTATATGAAACAAAGAAAAATTCCTAAGAGAATGTGCACAGGCTGTATGGAGATGAAACCTAAAAAGGAATTGATAAGAATAGTAAAGAACAAAGAAGGTGAAGTTTCCGTAGATCCTACTGGAAAGAAAAATGGTAGAGGAGCTTATATATGTAAAGATATTCAATGTCTTGAAAAAGCCTTTAAAAACAATAGGCTTCAAAAAAACCTTGAAGTGCAGATAGATGAAACTTTATATAATAGTTTGAGGGAACAGATAGAAAATAGCAGGTAAATTTCTTGATTGGGGTATGGGTAAAGTGTGCAGGAGAGATTGTAGAGAGATATAATAAGGGGAGAAAACTTTGTTGAACTTGTGGAAAAATGAGAGACTTTAGTTTCGGAGGTGAAGGATTTGTCAAAAATAAGAATTTATGAATTGGCTAAAGAATTAAATATATCCAGTAAAAAATTAATTGAATTATTGCTAGAAGAATTTGGGGTAAAAGTAAAAAACCATATGAGTGCTATAGAAGAAGAAGATGCAGATTTAATTAAGGAATTTATGGAAGAAAATAAGGAGGAAGGAGAGGAAGGAGAAGAAAAAGAAAAGGACAAAAAGAATGATTTGACGAATAAGAAATCCCATAAACGCGGAAATAAAAATGGAAATGCTAAAGAGGTTAATAAAAAAGATGACAGGCAAAAAGAAAAAGGTTTAAAAAATGAGGATTTACAGGAAAGTATAAAGATAGAAGATACTATAACTGTGAAAGAGTTTTCTGAAAAAATAGGTAAGCCTTCTACAGAAGTCATCAAACAGCTTATATTTATGGGGGTAATGGCAGCTATAAATGAGGAAATAGATTTTAATACAGCAAAAAAATTAGGTGAAAAATTTAATATAACTGTACTTAGAGAGGAAAAGGATATAGATAAAGAAGCAGTAGAGCAGGAAGATGAAGAGGATGAGGATACCAATCTAGAAAAAAGACCTCCTATTATAACTGTTATGGGCCATGTGGATCACGGCAAGACATCTCTTTTGGATGCCATAAGAAAATCACATGTAACTGCTACTGAAGCGGGAGGAATAACACAGCATATAGGTGCCTATACTGTTAATATAAATGGTGAAAAAATAACTTTCCTTGATACTCCAGGACACGAAGCTTTTACTGCAATGAGAGCCAGGGGGGCTCAAATTACAGATATAGTTATTTTGGTTGTAGCGGCAGATGATGGAATAATGCCACAAACTGCAGAGGCAATAAATCATTGCAAGGCTGCAGATGTACCTATAGTTGTGGCTATAAATAAAATAGATAGGCCAGGAGCTAATGTCGATAAAGTAAAGCAAGGTCTGACAGATTATGATTTGATACCTGAGGATTGGGGAGGAAATACAATATGCATACCAGTATCTGCCCATACTAAAGAGGGAATTGATACATTACTTGAGATGGTACTTTTAACAGCAGAAATGCTGGAACTAAAAGCAAATCCTCACAGAAATGCAAAGGGAACTGTCATAGAGGCGAAGTTAGATAAGGGAAGAGGAGCTGTTGCCACTTTGTTAGTTCAAAATGGAACACTTCATATAGGAGATTCTGTAATAGTAGGCAATACCTACGGGAGAATAAGGGCCATGTTTGATGATAAGGGAAAGAAAATCAAATCAGCAGGACCTTCCATTCCAGTAGAGATACTTGGATTATCTGAAGTACCAGCAGCAGGAGACAGATTTCATCAGGTCAAAGATGAAAAAACTGCGAGGGATATAGCAGGAAAGAGAAAACAAAAGGTGAGGGAAGAATATCTTCAATCCACTCATAAGGTTTCACTGGAGAATTTATATAGCCAGATAAAAGAGGGAAAAGTAAAAGAGCTTAATGTAATAGTAAAAGCGGATGTACAAGGTTCTATAGAGGCACTAAAACAATCTCTCCAAAAACTTTCCAATGAAGAGGTAAAAGTCAGAGTAATACATGGGGCAGTTGGAGCTATAACGGAAACAGATGTGACCCTAGCTGCAGCTTCAAATGCCATAATAATAGGATTTAATGTGAGACCTGATATAAATGCACAGAATGCCGCTGAAAAAGAATCCGTGGATATAAAAACTTATAGAGTAATATACGATGCCATAGAAGATATAAAAGCTGCTATGGTAGGAATGCTGGAACCTGACTATAAAGAAGTAATACTTGGGAAGGCAGAGATTAGGCAGACTTATAAGATATCCAATGTGGGAACTATTGCAGGCTGTTATGTAGTTCAGGGAAAAGTAGTGAGAAACTCTAAGGTAAGGATAATAAGGGATGGTATAGTTATATTTGAATCAGAACTTGCCTCTTTAAAGAGATTTAAGGATGATGTAAAGGAAGTTGCCGAAGGGTATGAATGCGGTCTTTCAATTGACAAATTTAATGACATAAAAGAAGGAGATATAGTAGAAGCTTATGCTATGGAAGAAGTCAAGAAAAAACAGTTATAGATGCGAGGTGATATTTTGTGACTAACTATAGAAGTGGAAGAATAAATGAAGAGATGAAAAAGGAAATAAGCAATATAATCAGAAATGATATAAAAGATCCAAGGGTAACTGCTATGGTGAGTGTTACGAAAGTCGATGTTACAAAAGATCAGAAATATGCTAAAGTTTATGTAAGCATATATGGGAAAAATAAATCGAAAGAAAACACTTTTGAAGCACTTAAAAATTCAGAGGGATTTATAAGAAGGGAAATTGGGCATAGGATAAAACTGAGAAACACGCCAGAGATAATTATAGAACTTGACAATACTATAGAATATGGAATGCATATAGATGATATCCTCCATAAAATAAAGGAGAATGAAAGACATGATAATGAATGATATAATCAATAGAATAAGGAACTGTAACAACATTGCAATTACTTTTCATTCTTCTCCTGACGGAGATGCTCTTGGAAGCTCGCTGGCATTGTTTCAAGGATTAAAAAAGATGGGCAAGGAAGTTAAAATTCTTTCGAGAGAGAAAATATTGGAAGATTTTAAATTCTTACCTTGCAGTGAAGAGATAGATGGTAAAAATTTTAAAGTGGGTTCAGATGTTCAATGTGTTATAGTGCTGGATTGCGGAGATGTAAAGAGAATAGATGCGGAGTTGGATTTTCAAAACAGGGCATACAAAATAATAAATGTAGATCATCATGTAACAAATGAACTCTATGGGAATTTAAACTATGTGGATACAAATGCTGCCGCTGTGGCGGAAATAGTATATCAAATGCTTAAACTTATGGATATAGATATAGATAAGGATATAGCACAGTGTCTTTATACATCTATAATTACAGATAGTGGCTCTTTTAGATATAGTTCGACCACGTCGGTAACCCATGCCATAGCAGGAGATTTAATAAATACGGGTATAGACTTTAGTGGAATTCACAGAATTGTGTTTGAAAATAAAAAGTTTCAGAGAATAAAACTCTATGGGAAAGCTATTGAAGGTATGAAACTTGTAGAAGACAGGATTTGTATTATGAAAATTACACGGGATATGCTTTCGGAAGTTGACATGAATTCAGAAATTGATACTTCTGATATTATAAGTATAGGTATGAAGATAGATACTGTAGAAGTGGGAATTTTGTTAAAGCAGGTAGAGGACGGGATAAAAGCAAGCCTTAGATCAAAATCAAAAGTGGATGTTAGGAAAATAGCAGAAGTATTTGGCGGCGGAGGACATTTAAGGGCAAGTGGCCTTAAAATTGAGGGTAAGTCTATGGATGAGGTGGAAGACATGATATTGGAAGAAGTTGAAAAAGAGTTTATATGATGGATGGTGTTTTGAATATAAATAAGCCTGCAGGTATTACATCCTTTGATGTGGTCAGGAAAATTAAGATTTTGTCACATAATAAGAAGGTAGGTCATGCTGGTACACTTGATCCAATCGCTTCGGGAGTATTGCCAGTATGTATAGGCAGGGCTACCAAGTTTGTGGATTATATAATGAAAGATGAAAAAGTATATTTAACTCAGATGAAACTTGGAATTAGAACGGATACTTACGACAGAGAGGGTACTGTAATAAATATCTTAGATTTTAACTTAAGTAAAAGGAATATAGAGAATGTGATTTTGAGTTTTGAGGGGCAAATAGACCAGCTTCCACCTATGTATTCTGCTATAAAGGTGAAGGGAAAAAGACTTTATGATCTGGCAAGACGCGGCATAGAAGTGGAAAGAAAAAAGAGGAAAATACTGATATATTCTATAGAAATTGTGGATATAAAGCTGCCCTATGTAGTATTTAAGGTAAGGTGTTCTAAAGGAACCTATATAAGAAGTCTTTGTAATGATATTGGAAATAGATTGAATTGTGGAGCTGTTATGTGGGACTTGAAGAGAATATCCACTGGAAACTTTGACATTTTAAATTCAATTACTTTAGAAAGCTTAAATGATAAAAACATATTACAATACATTATTCCTGTAGATACCGCACTGTCACAATACCCTGTACTCACAGTTGAAGATAAGTATGTAAAAAATGTTTTAAATGGAATTCCAATAAGGGATAAGATATTTTTAGATAAAATATCAAAGGATAGACTGTATAGAGTGTATACAAGTAAAAATGAGTTTGTGGGTTTAGGCATGCATAAAACTTTTGAATTTAAAATGGTTAAGTTATTTATTCGAGGTAATTGATTATGAAAGTTATAGAAGATAATTTTAAAGAACATTTTAAAGAGAATACATATATAGCATTGGGAAGCTTTGACGGACTTCATCTAGGACATATGAGTCTTATAAATAAGACCATCAGACTCGCTAGAAATAATAGGGCAAAGAGTATGGTATTTACATTTAAAAATCATCCTCTTATGACTATAAATCCTGACTTGGCACCTAAAATTTTGATGGATAACCAATCTAAAATAGATGTATTGAGAAATATGGGTTTGGATATAATAAATATGGTAAACTTCAATGAAGAACTTATGAAAATAGGTCCTGAGGACTTTGTGATTCATCTTTTAAATAACTATAGGGCCAAAGGATTTGTGGTTGGGTTCAACTATAGATTTGGATACAAGAATTTAGGAGATGTAAATTTATTAAAGAAGTTGAGCAGAGTTTATAAATTTCATTTAAGCGTTATTGATTCTGTAAAATATAAAGGACAAATAGTTAGCAGTTCAATCATAAGAGCCATTGTAACTGATGAAGGGGATATGAAAAAGGTAAACAAACTTTTGACAAGGCCTTTTATGATACAGGGAAAGGTAATGCATGGAAAGCAGTTAGGAAGAAAACTGGGATTTCCCACAGTAAATCTGGATTATGACAAAAAATTTGTGATACCAAAGGGCGGAGTATATTATACTATGGTGGGATTAGATGGAAAAATATTTAAAGGTATAACTAACGTAGGATATAATCCCACCACCTATGACAATAAACTCAGCGTTGAAACCAATATACTGGACTTCAGCGGGGATATATATGATAGAAACATAAAGATATATTTTATTGAGAGAATTAGAGATGAGGTAAAATTCAACAGTTTAGCTGAATTAGCCGATCAATTAAAGAAAGATAAAGTGTATGTGAGTAAAAAAACCGGAAATTAATTTTAAAAATTAATTTACAATACTAGGTTTATTTGCTATAATTACAGACGTGATCCTTATGCTAAGAATTTCGACTTGCCAACGTTGTTCTTGGAATAAAGGGGATTAACAATTGGAGGTGTAACAAAATGGAGAAGGCAGTTAAAGATGCGATAATGAAAAAATACGCAAGACATGAGGGAGATACAGGATCCCCTGAAGTGCAGATAGCCCTGCTTACTGAAAGAATTAATCATTTAAATGAACATTTAAAAATCCATAAGAAAGATCATCATTCCAGAAGGGGTCTTCTAATGATGGTTGGTAAGAGAAGAGGTCTTCTTAATTACTTAATTAGACAGGATATTGAGAGATATCGTGCTATTATTAAGGAGTTAAATTTAAGAAAATAATTTTTGGAGCGGGCTTGTGCCGCTCTATTCTTTTAATAGAATTGTAATTCATTGGTAGGAGGTATATTTTTAATGAGTGATATAATTCAAACTACTGTGGCAGGAAGAGTTTTAAAGGTTGATTATGGAAAAGTAGGTAAACTTTCTGACTGCGCTATGTTTATAAGTTATGGAGATACAGTGGTTTTAATCAATGCAAATTCGTCAGATGAACCTAGAGAAGGAGTAGATTTTTTTCCTTTGAGCATAGAATATGAGGAGAGGCTGTACTCTGTTGGTAAGATTCCCGGAGGTTTTATAAAAAGGGAGGGTAAACCAACGGAAAAGGCCATACTTCATGCTAGAGCGATAGATAGGCCACTTAGGCCGCTGTTTCCAAAGGGATATAGAAATGATGTTCAGGTAGTATGTACTGTACTGTCAGTTGATCAGGACAATGCACCTGACATATTGGCCATAAATGGAGCTTCATTAGCTCTATGTATGTCAAGTATTCCTTTTACTACTCCGGTGGGAGCAGTGTCCGTAGGGCTGGTAGATGGCAAATTCATAATTAATCCCGATTTAAAACAAAGGGAAAAAAGTAGTTTAAATCTTACAGTTTGTGCTACTAAGGACAGGGTTATGATGGTAGAAGCTGGAGGAGATGAAATACCGGAGGATATAATGTACAACGGTATAATATGTGGATTTGAAGAATGCAAAAAGATAGTGGCATTTCAAGAAGAAATCATAAAGAAGTATGGAAAAGAAAAAGTTGAACCTGTATTGTACAAGGCGGATGAAGCCCTGGAGGAAAAAGTTAGAGAGTTTGCCTCTGATATGATAAAAGATGCCATGCATATAGAGGACAGAGATAATAGAAATGAAGCGCTTAAAGATATAGACGATAAATTAAATGGGCAATTTTCTGAAGAATACCCGGATAGTGAAGCTGATATTTCTGATATAGTCTACAGAATGAAAAAAGAAGTAGTTAGAAATATGCTTTTAAAAGAACATAAAAGAGTAGATGGAAGGGCATTTGACGAAATAAGACCTATAAGCTGTGAAGTGGGAATTCTTCCCAGAACTCATGGCACTGGACTTTTTACAAGAGGATTAACTCAAGTGATGACTGTAGCTACGTTGGGATCCCTGGGAGATGTGCAGATACTTGATGGAGTGGGTTCTGAAGAGTCCAAGAGATATATTCACCACTACAATTTTCCATCCTACAGCACAGGTGAGACAAAGCCTCTTAGAGGACCAGGAAGAAGGGAAATAGGTCATGGAGCTCTGGCTGAAAAAGCATTGGAACCACTTATACCAAGTGAAGAGGAATTTCCCTATACCATAAGATTGGTGTCTGAGGTGTTGAGTTCAAACGGCTCTACTTCTCAGGCCAGCATATGTGGAAGTACTTTAGCTCTTTTGGACGCAGGTGTCCCAATAAAAAGACCGGCGGCGGGAATAGCTATGGGACTTGTAACCAGCGAAGATATGTCTCAGGAGGAAATATTGACTGATATACAGGGATTAGAGGATTTCTTCGGAGATATGGACTTTAAAGTTGGAGGAACAGAAAAAGGCATTACAGCCATTCAATTTGATACAAAAATTCATGGGCTATCCAATAACTGTATAAAAGAAACCCTCAATAGGGCAAGAACAGCAAGGTTATTTATACTTGAAAAAATCCATGAATGTATTCCTGCACCAAGGGCAGAATTGTCAAAATATGCTCCAAAGACATTTACCATGTCCATAGATCCTGAAAAGATCAGGGATGTAATAGGCTCCGGAGGAAAGGTTATAAACAAGATAATAGCAGAGACTGGAGTTAAAATAGATATAAAAGAAGATGGAAAAATATTTGTTATGTCAGATGACACTGCAAGTGCAAAGAAGGCATTGAAAATAATTGACGATCTTACTAAAGAAGTAGTGGTGGGAGAGATATATCTGGGTAAGGTTACCAAAACAACTAATTTTGGAGCATTTGTTGAAGTACTTCCAGGTAAAGAAGGACTGGTTCATATCTCAAAATTGGATTTTACCAGAGTGAATAAGGTAGAAGACGTAGTATCTGTAGGAGATAAGATATTGGTCAAAGTAACTGATATAGATAATCAAGGTAGAATAAATCTTTCCAGAAAAGATGCCATAAAAGATTCTGAGAAAAAAGATCTAAAGGGAAAAGATTCAAAGGTAAAACAGTAAAATAGAAGGGCTTAGGTGCCTTTTTATTTTTTAATGTGATTTTTTTACACCTTGTGGGAATAATTTTGATAATAAATTAAAACTGTCTAGTGAAAGAGGTGAAACTTTTAATGTATAATTTATTTAAGTTAGATAATGGATTAAGAGTAGTCGTAGAAAATATAGATTATGTAAATTCTGTAAGTGTGGGCCTCTGGATAAAAAGTGGATCTAGAAATGAAGAAAAATACAATAATGGTATTTCTCATTTTATTGAACATATGCTGTTTAAAGGCACAGCTAATAGAACTGCACTTGAAATAGCTGAATCAATAGAAGATGTTGGTGGACAGATAAATGCTTTTACGGGGAAGGAAGCTACATGTTTTTATGTAAAAGTATTGGATACTCATTTGGATTTGGCTATAGATGTTTTAGCGGATATGTTGTTTAACAGTAAATTTTTACCTGAAGATATCGAAAAGGAAAAGGGCGTTATAGTTGAAGAGATAAATATGAGTGAAGATTTACCAGAAGATGTATTGTCGGATCTTCACAATAAAGCCATGTGGGGAAATGATTCTATATCTCTTCCCATACTGGGAAATGCTGATACTGTGAAATCCTTTAATAGAAAACAGCTGCTGGAATATATAAATTCTCGTTATATACCTGAAAATTCCGTAATATCTATAGCCGGCAAGGTAAATTTAAAAAATGTAGAGAAATTGATAGAAAAATATTTTAAAAACTGGTGTGGAAAAGACAAGGTTATCACCAATTATTCTTTCCCAAAACTTCTAAATAACCATCTTTTGAAGAGAAAGAATATAGAACAGCTTCATTTGAGCTTAGGGATACAGGGAGTTAAAGGAGGCAGTGATGATATATATCCACTTTTATTATTGAATAATATATATGGAGGTGGAGCTTCTTCTATATTGTTTCAGAAGATACGTGAGGAAAAAGGTCTTTGTTATTCTGTATATTCTTATTTGACTTCTTTTAATAATAATGGTGTAGTTATTGTGTATACTGGATTAAATGCGAAGTATGTTTATGATGTGATATGCAGAATAAAAGAAGAGTTAGAGCTATTTTCAAAAAATGGCATTAAACCTGGTAAATTGAAAAAATCAAAAGAACAGTTAAAAGGAAACTATATATTGGGTATGGAAAGCATAAGCAGCAGGATGTTTAATAACGGTAAATCTCTATTATTTACCAATAAGTTAAATACTCCTGAAGATATAATAGAAAAGATAAACAACATAGATGAAGATATTCTAAACAGAGTGATGAAGAACACTTTTTGTAATGGAATAGTGAATTCCGCATTCGTAGGTGATAATATAGATATGGAAATTGTAAAAAATTTATTGGATAAAGATATAAAACCTTTTCAGGGATCAAAGAGCAGCTTTTTATAAAATTTATTAGAATGAGTATGAATTTGGGATTTTATATGATTATGAAGCTTGTAGAATAAGTTATGTACATTGTTCATAGTATGTAGTAATGATATATTTTATATAATATAAGTGGGAGGATACTATGGATCAAAATATAAAATATTATAGTGAAATGGAAAGATATGAAATTATTAATGTGAATGATGGCAATAAATACAATTATCTGGGGAACAATGACATAATAGTTGATTCTGAGGGGAACCTAAAGATATTGATTTTAAGTGATAATAAAACTAAATTTGGTATTTTTGGTAAAAGTGAGTTCATAGAGGTTCCCTGGGAATATGTCAAGAAAATAGGAGCTAAGACAATTATTATAGATGTGGAGGAAAAAAATCTCAAAAAAGTGCGATAGTACAGTTGAAGATTTTTAAATTGTCAACTGTCAATTGTGCATTGTAAATTATAAATTGTCAAAAATTATGGAGGACTAAAATGAGAATACTAATTCAAAAATTTGGAGGGACTTCTGTTTCTACTCATGAAAGAAGAAATAGAGTAGTAAATAAAATAATTAAGGCCAAGAATAAGGGATTTTCACCAGTTGTAGTTGTTTCAGCTATGGGTAGAAAAGGTCAACCCTATGCTACAGATACGCTTCTATCTCTGGTCAGCAGAGATTTTAGAAATAGCAGTCCGTTAAGTATTGATTTGCTTATGAGTTGTGGGGAGATAATAAGTACTGTAGTTGTTGCTGATGAGCTCTCAAAATTAAAAATGGATGTTGTTCCCCTAACAGGAGGACAGGCAGGAATAATTACTGATGATAATTATAATGATGCTGCTGTTTTAAGGGTGGAAAAAGGCAAACTGACCAGTATATTGGAAAGTGGAAAAATTCCGATAGTTGCTGGATTTCAAGGAGTATCTGAAAATGGATATGTAACTACATTGGGAAGAGGCGGAAGTGATGTTACCGCAGCACTTTTGGGTACTGCTTTAAATGCAGAATCCGTAGAAATATATACAGATGTAGATGGAATAATGACGGCAGATCCTAGAATAGTATCTGATGCCTCATTGATTGAAAAGATAAGCTATAATGAGGTGTTCCAAATGGCAGATCAAGGAGCCAAGGTCATACACCCAAGAGCCGTAAAAATAGCCATGAATGGAAATGTACCTTTAGTTATAAAGAACACATTGAATGATGGAAAAGGCACCGTCATAAGCAATTCTGCGGCGGGGGCATCTGGTAAAGTCGTAAACGGTATAACATCCATGGATGACAGAGTTCAGATTACGGTGAAATATAGTGAAAACAAAGATTCTGAAAATTATTATACATTATTAGATGAGCTGGCAAATAATCTTATAAGTATAGATTTGATAAATGTGTTTCCCTATGAGGAAGTGTTTACTATAGGTAATGAGGATATGGATAATTTTAAGATAGTGATGAAAAATCTCGGTCTCAATTATAATGCTATAAAAGAATGTACTAAAATAGCCCTCATTGGAAGCGGCATGAGAGGGGTGCCAGGAGTTATTGCAAAGATATTGAAAGTACTGTCTAGAGAGAATATAAAAGTACTTCAAACTGCTGATTCCCATACTACCATATGGTGTCTTGTTGAAAGAAGTAAAGCAAGTAAAGCCATAAATGCCCTTCATAGGGAATTTCTATTGGGTGAAAAGTAAAAAGGTATATGAATCTCCTAAAATGCATAAGATAAAATCGTTTAAGGAGGAGATTAAAATGTCGGATAAAATAAATAATGAAACCCAGAAGAATAACAGCCAGCTTCAAAACATAAAAGAGCTGGGTGTTACAAATATTCCACAGCAGAGAAACAGCCCAATCCAAATACTTCCAATAATAGGCCAGATAGAAGGGCATGTGGTACTGCCTTCTGAAACCAAAAGCACTAAATATGAACATGTAATACCAAATTTAATTGCTGTTGAAAGTGACAGTAGTGTAAAAGGATTGCTGGTGGTTTTAAATACTGTAGGTGGGGATGTAGAGGCTGGTCTTGCCATATCGGAGATGATAAGGAGCTTGAGTAAACCTACAGTATCTCTCGTTATAGGGGGAGGACATTCCATTGGCGTACCTCTTGCTACGGCGTCTGATTATTCATTTATATCTCCTACGGCTACCATGATTGTGCATCCCATAAGAATGACTGGAATGGTGATTGGAGTTCCAAAGACTTTTGAGTACTTTAGCAAAATGCAGGATAGGATAAATGAATTTATTGTTAGAACATCTAATATAACTGAAAAAAAATTGATTGAACTTATGCTTCAAACAGATGAATTGCTAAACGATACGGGAACTATACTGATTGGTAAGCAGGCGGTGCAGCAGGGTTTGATTGATGAAGTGGGGGGAATAAGTGAGGCTCTTAAAAAATTAAATGACATGATCAAATAATTAAAGACCTATTAAAAGTCACCATAGGATAAATCCTATGGTAATTTATATTTATCTGATGATGAGATTATGCTGCAAAATTATTAGAGGAAAAGAGAAAGTGATGTAGAATATTTATTAGGGAACTTTTCACTTTAGGACTTATTAAATATTTCTTTGCACTTGAAGGAGGTGGTAACATATGTCTAGAAGTAGAAGAAAGCAGGAGCATATCTTTAACAGGGATGTAAAAGGTATATTACTTGCTACACTGGGAGTGCTTATGATAATAAGTGTATTTTCACCATCTTCCTCTGGAATAGCTGGAAGATTTATAAAAAGACTTTTGATAGCTGTGTTTGGATTAGGATGCTATATATTCCCTATACTCATAATATTTATAGGATGCTGTCTTATTATAAAAAAGAATAAAATAAATTTCAGCAAAAAATTTTATGGAATTCTTCTTTTTATTATAAATACCCTTTTATTTATGCAGATGCTTGTAATGTCAAAGTATTACTCTGAATATGATTTATTTTCAGGAGTAAAAAAACTATATGACTCAGACACCATATTTCATGGAGGAATAATAAGCTTTTTGATAGATGTACCATTATATAAGCTGTTTGGAAATACGGGATGCTATATCATATTTGCAGCTCTTTATATAATTTCATTTATGATTATAAGTAAAATTACTGTTTATGATATATTGAATAAATTAAAAGTGATATTTACAAGAAAAAAAGACAGTGAGGACATTAAAATTAAAGAAGACAATAAGATGGAAAATAGAGAATTAAAAAATGATGGGCACGATACTGAAGGAGATGAAAAGGCTGGTTTTATTAAAAATTTAAACAATAGGATAAAGATACTGGATTTTATGAAATCTTCAGATCCAAAAGAAGAGGATTATATGAGCAAGCCTTTGTATAATGAAAAATTGGATGATTTTAACGGTGATAAAAATGGGTTTGCCGGAGGGAAATCAAATTCTATAAATGAGGAACTGGAAAAGAAAATGACAGAAAGTGAGAAAAAATTAAGTACCATATATAAATCTCCTCCAGTGAGTTTATTGAAACAAAATATCCAGTCCAAGCTGAATAAGCAGGATAAAAGGGAATTGATAAACAGTGCAAATAAATTAGAAGAGACTCTAGCCAGCTTTGGAGTAGATGTGAAAGTACTTCAGGTTAGCAGAGGACCTTCTGTAACTAGATTTGAAATTCAACCAAGCCCTGGAATTAAGGTGAGTAAAATTGTCAATTTATCTGATGATATAGCACTTGGACTTGCTGCATCAGGAGTGAGAATAGAAGCCCCTATACCGGGAAAATCTGCAATTGGCATAGAAGTCCCAAATAAAGAACTTACGCCGGTATATTTAAGAGAAGTTGTGGAATCTCAAGAGTTTATGAATTCGAAAAATAAATTAGCTTATTGTTTGGGAAAGGATATAGGTGGAAATTGTATAGTATCAGATCTTACGAAAATGCCACATATGCTCATAGCAGGTGCTACAGGTTCAGGTAAAAGTGTTTGTATAAATACTCTTATAGTGAGTTTGCTCTATAAATATTCACCTGATGACGTTAAATTTTTAATGGTGGATCCTAAAGTGGTGGAACTCAGTGTATACAATGGGATACCACATTTGCTCATACCTGTAGTGACAGATCCTAAAAAAGCGGCAGGAGCATTAAATTGGGCTGTGCAGGAAATGAATAGAAGATATAAACTTTTTGCGGATAACAGTGTTAGAAATATAGAAGGGTATAATGAATTATTTGAAAGCGGAAAAATAGAAAGCAAACTTCCTTTTGTAGTAATAATAATTGATGAACTTTCAGACTTAATGATGGTGTGCCCAAATGAAGTGGAGGATTATATAGGACGTCTTGCTCAAATGTCGAGAGCTGCAGGTATGCATTTGGTTATAGCCACCCAGAGACCTTCTGTGGATGTAATTACAGGGGTGATAAAAGCCAATATCCCTTCTAGGATATCATTTGCAGTATCCAGTCAAATTGATTCCAGAACTATAATTGACAGCAGCGGTGCTGAGAAACTGCTCGGAAAAGGAGATATGCTGTTTTATCCTGTGGGAGAAGCGAAGCCCATGAGAATACAGGGGGCATTTATATCTGAAAATGAGGTGGAAAAAGTTGTGGATTACATAAAAAATAAACAGGGCGAACCACAATATGAAGATAAAATAATAGAGCAGATAGATACGAATGTAACTAAAGCTGATGATAACTGCGATGAGCTTTTAGATGAAGCTATTAGAGTTGTATTAGATGCAGGACAAGCTTCTACTTCACTGCTCCAAAGAAGGCTCAGAATAGGATACAACAGGGCAGCTAGGATAATAGAGCAGATGGAAGAAAGGGAGATAATATCAAAAAAAGACGGAAGTAAACCAAGGCGGATACTTATTGACCGGAAAGATTGAATGCAATTTACAATTCACAGTGCACAATTCATAATTAAAGTACAAAGTTTAAATATCAATTTTGGTGGATTTTTGGATTGACCGAAAATCTTCGTTAAGTGTTATTTATTCTCTGAACTTTGATATTTACAATATCCGTTGAACCTAAGAATAACTTGATATAAAGGTTAATTTAACTTATATTAATATTGAATATTAAAATGATTTAACAGGAGGAAATTTAGTGGGTAAATTGAAAATTGGACTGATAAGTTTGGGCTGTGATAAAAATAGAGTAGATTCTGAAATAATATTGAATAGCATTGAAAAAGAGTATATTCTAGTTGAAAATTTAAAACTGGCTGATGTAATAATTGTAAATACCTGCGGCTTCATAGAAGCAGCTAAGCAAGAATCCATAGATACCATACTTCAAATGTCAAATTATAAAGTAGAATTTAATTGCAAAATTCTTGTAGTTACTGGATGCTTAGCTCAAAGGTATGGAAGAGAACTTATGTCATTATTGCCGGAAATAGATGTGATGTTGGGAGTAAATGATTATGATAAATTAAATAAAAGTATAAAAAAATGTATTGAAAATACAGATGATAAAATTTATAATTGTGATTATAGCGATTTCAATATATATGAAGGCAGGAGGAAACTTACTATACCTTTTTACAGAGCTTATTTGAAAATAGCAGAGGGATGTAATAATTGCTGTACCTATTGCATAATTCCAAAAATTAGAGGAAAATATAGAAGTAGGAGCATGGAGAGTTTAATAAAGGAATGTAATGATCTAGCCCTTCATGGAGTTAAGGAAATAATAGTTATTGCACAGGATACTACGAAATATGGAATTGATATATATGGCAGGAAGATGCTTCCTGAACTCATCAGAAGTATATCTAAAATTTCTGGAATAGAGTGGATTAGACTTCTTTACTGCTATCCTGAAGAGATAACAGGGGAACTTATAGATGAAATTGCCTCCAATGACAAGGTGTGCAATTATATAGACATACCTCTTCAGCATATAAGTGATAATATATTGAAACATATGGGAAGAAAAGGAAGAAAAAGGGATATAATAAAAATTATAGGTGAGCTTAGAAAAAATATCAAAGATATTTCCATTAGAACTACTATAATAGTTGGGTTTCCAGGAGAGACTGAGAAGGATTTTAATGAGCTGAAGGAATTTGTAAAATCCATGAAGTTTGAGAATATGGGGGTTTTCAAGTATTCAAGAGAAGAGGGAACTGCAGCTTTTAAAATGAAAGATCAAGTTCCGGAGGAAATAAAATCCGCAAGGGAAGGCGAATTGATGATACTGCAGCAGGAAATTGTTAAGGCTTCCGGAAAAAGCAAAATTGGAAATGTGTATAGAGTACTTGTAGAGGGCAAAAAGGGGAAGCTGTGGTATGGAAGAAACTATGAAATGGCTCCGGATATAGATGGGCTTATATATATAAAATGTGAAAAAGGGTTAAAAGTAGGTACTATGATTAATGTAAAAATAATCCGTAGTATTCAATATGATTTGGTGGGAGTTGTATGTGATGAATTTGGCGAATAAACTTACGATACTTAGAATGTTACTGATTCCATTTTTCTTGATTTTTATGGCTATAAAAGATATGCCTTATGGAAAAATTATTGCAATAGCTATTTTTATATTGGCATCAATAACGGATAAATTAGATGGATATATAGCTAGAAGCAGAAATCAAGTTACTAGATTTGGAAAATTTATGGATCCTTTGGCAGATAAACTTTTAGTTACGGCAGCTCTTATATCTCTGGTGGAATATCATATAATACCAACCTGGGTGGCAATGATTATAATAGCAAGGGAATTTGCAGTAACTGGACTTAGAGCTGTCGCAGCGGCAGAGGGAATTGTAATAGCTGCAAGCCCATGGGGTAAGGCTAAAACTGTAACGCAAATAGTGGCTATAATACTTGCACTTATAAATTTGGACTACAACCATATATCTTTTGGACTGCTGAGAAGTTTTTTATATCATCCTCACAGAATTTTAAATTTGGCTACTGATATTGCCATGGCCATAGCAATAATTATGACATTAATTTCTGGAATAGATTATTTTGTAAAAAATAAGGAAGTACTAAAGCCGGATAAATAATAAATTTGTTGATTAAAATGCAATTATGTTGTACATAATTAAAATATATATTTTAGGTGGATAATGGAAATCTGTAGTTTTGGTATAGTGATGTAAAATAATTAATTTAAACCTGTTGACTAGTTAAAATGTATGGTATATAATTTAATTAGAACATGCGTTCGCATAAGAGAGGAAGTGATCCTTTGGGAAATTTAAGTAATGAAAAGTTACAGGCTATAGAATCTGCCATGGGGCAGATAGAAAAGCAATTTGGAAAGGGCGCTGTAATGAAACTGGGAGAGAATAGTGTTTTAAATGTAGACGCTATATCCACAGGATGTCTTGATTTGGATATAGCTCTTGGTATTGGAGGAGTGCCCAGGGGGAGGGTAATAGAAATATTTGGACCTGAGTCTTCGGGCAAGACTACGGTAGCCCTTCATATAATTGCTGAAGCTCAAAAATCAGGTGGTGCAGCGGCTTTTATAGATGCAGAACATGCGCTGGATCCTGCTTATGCAAAGAATTTAGGCGTAGATATAGAGAATTTGATTGTATCCCAGCCAGACAGCGGAGAGCAGGCTCTTGAGATTGCAGAGGCACTGGTAAGATCAAATGCAATAGACGTTCTAGTAGTGGATTCGGTGGCAGCTTTAGTTCCCAAAGCTGAAATAGAAGGTGAAATGGGAGATTCCCATGTAGGACTTCAAGCAAGACTTATGTCCCAGGCTCTCAGAAAACTCACGTCTTCTATAAATAAATCAAGATGTGTAACCATATTTATAAATCAGCTGAGAGAAAAAGTGGGAATTATGTTTGGAAACCCTGAAGTTACTCCAGGTGGAAGGGCACTAAAATTTTATGCTTCTGTTAGAATGGATGTAAGAAGAATAGATGCCATAAAGCAGGGAGATACAATAGTAGGTAATAGAACGAGGGTAAAAATAACAAAGAACAAGGTAGCTCCTCCTTTTAAACAAGCTGAATTTGATATAATGTACAATCATGGTATTTCAAGAGAGGGAAATGTGCTTGATGTAGGTGTAAGAGAGGAACTAATACAGAAAAGTGGTTCCTGGTTCTCCTATAAGGAAACGAGGCTTGGACAAGGAAGAGAAAATGCAAAGCAATTTTTAAAAGAAAATCAGGATATTTTATTTGAGATAGAAAGTAAAATAAGAAAAAAGTACAATTTACCTGAGTTAAAAAAGCCTTCGACAGGTAATAAAAACGAAAAAGATAATAAGCCAAGTACGAAAAAAAATGAGCAAAAACATATGGATATATGATGCAAATATAAAATCGCGAGATAATTATCCTGCGATTTTATATTTATCATCGATTCAAATAGGCAAACTCCATCCGAATTTAAGGAATATTTAATATATGGAATAAGATGTATATAACTTGACAATAATTAAAATATAATATAAAATTAAGACAAATTCTGGTTTATCGTATATTTAGGAATTGCCAATTGAATAATATGACACCTTTTCTATGCTTACATATTTAAATGAGATATAGATTTTATAATAGGAGCAAAGGAGGTGTTCATGTGAATTCCGTAATAATATATGAGATTATTGCTGGTATAATAATAGTTGCTGTCTTACTAGTTGAATTTAGTATTATTAAAAATAAGGCAAAGGCTATAAAAGCACAGGCTCAAGAGGAGTCTAATAGATTGAAGGAAGAGGCTATGCGAGAAGCCGAATCCAAGAAAAAAGAAGCTATACTAGAAGCTAAAGAAGAAATTCATAGATTAAAGAATGATGTTGAAAAGGAATCTAGAGATAGGAGAAATGAAGTACAAAGGCTGGAGAGAAGATTAATACAGAGAGAAGAATTGCTTGATAAAAAAAGTGATGCTTTTGAAAAAAAAGAAATTAATCTGGATAAAAAACAGCAGGAAGTTGATAAGTTACAGATAAAGGTGGATGAATTATATCAAAAACAAAGAGATGAACTTGAAAGATTGTCAGGTTTGAGTTCAGAAGAGGCTAGGAATATTTTATTAGAGAAAGTAAGAAAAGAAATAAAACATGAATCTGCTATGATGATTAAGGAAATGGAAACCAAAGCTAAAGAGGAAGCTGATAAGAAAGCTAGAGAAATTATAACTTGCGCTATTCAAAGATGCGCTGCGGATCATGTAGCTGAGACAACAGTACATGTTGTAGCTCTGCCCAATGATGAAATGAAAGGAAGGATAATAGGGCGAGAGGGTAGGAACATAAGAGCTCTTGAAACTTTGACAGGTGTGGATTTGATCATAGATGATACACCTGAAGCAGTAATATTGTCAGGATTTGATCCTATAAGAAGAGAAGTTGCAAGAATAGCACTGGAAAAGCTTATAATTGATGGAAGGATACACCCAGCGAGAATTGAAGAAATGGTTGAAAAGGCCGAAAAAGAACTGGAAAGTGATATTAAGGAAGAGGGAGAGCAGGCCACTTTTGAAACAGGTGTGCATGGTCTTCATGTGGAATTAATAAAATTATTAGGTAGGTTAAAATACAGGACTAGTTATGGCCAGAATGTCCTAAAGCACTCTATTGAAGTTGCATATTTAGCGGGCCTTATGGCCTCAGAAATTGGCATAGATCCTGCCATAGCTAAAAGAGCTGGATTACTTCATGATATAGGGAAAGCTGTGGATCATGAAGTTGAAGGACCTCATGCTGTTATAGGCGCAGAGGTTGCTAAAAAGTATAGAGAATCACCAATAATTGTAAACGCCATTGCAGCTCACCATGGGGATGTAGAATTTCAATCTTTAGAAGCGGTGCTTGTTCAAGCAGCAGATGCAATATCTGCAGCAAGACCTGGAGCTAGAAGAGAAACATTAGAAGCTTATATTAAGCGTTTGGAAAAATTAGAGGAAATAGCAAATACATGTGAAGGCGTAGAAAAGTCATATGCCATTCAAGCGGGAAGAGAACTTAGAATTATGGTTAAACCAGAAGATATTGATGATGCAGGGGCCTTTGAAATGGCAAGGAATGTAGTTAAAAAGATAGAAGAGGAACTAGAATATCCTGGTCAGATTAAGGTAAATGTTATTAGAGAGACTCGTGCAATTGAATATGCAAAATAATAAATAAAATTTTATAATAGTATAGAAAGAAAGTATTCCTTTTAGGTTTTGTAACCTTTACAAAACCTAAAAGGAATTTTTGATCTTTTGTAGAATAGTATATTTAATAACAATAATAAATAAAGATATTATTATAATATATAGGAGGTTTATTATGGAAGTATTAAAGGTTTCAGCAAAATCAAGTCCCAATTCAGTTGCAGGAGCATTAGCAGGGGTTCTAAGAGAGAGAGGAGCCGCTGAAATACAGGCTATAGGTGCAGGAGCGTTGAATCAATCCATTAAAGCCATAGCTATTGCCAGAGGATTTGTAGCACCTAGTGGAATCGATTTAATATGTATTCCAGCATTTACGGACATTGAAATAGATGGTGAAGAGAGAACTGCAATTAAGCTTATTGTGCAGCCAAGATAAAAAATAAATTTTATGTGGGACTTGTGGAGCTATCTCAAGTCCTTATTTATATATGAATTGCATACATAGTTTAAGAAGCTGTGTTGACTATATGAAATACTGTGTTAAAATGTAAAAAGGTATATAGTAATTTTGTAGTATGTATATAGTTTGGGGGAAAAATTATGATGGCAGCACTCGAATTGATGAGGCCTAAGCAGTGGATTAAGAATTTTTTTGTATTTGCAGCAGTTATTTTTTCGGGAAATTTTTTAAGATTGGATCTATTAAAGGTCAATGTAATAACTTTTGTACTATTTTGTATCACATCTTCTATAATCTATATATTGAACGATATTGTAGATGTGGAAAAAGACAGATGCCATCCTGATAAGAGAAAAAGACCTCTTCCAAGCGGACGTATATCTAAAAGCGCAGCGGTTATTTTAGATGTTATATTGTTTATTTCAATAGTATATTTTTCCTGTACTTTTTTAAATGTAAAAATTTTGTCAGTGTATTTAACATATATAATAGTAAATATATTGTATTCTTTTGTACTTAAAAATTTAGTTATAATAGATGTTATGACTATTGCTTTTGGATTTGTTTTGAGGGTTGCAAGTGGAAGTTTGGCCACAGGAGTCGAAGTATCACCCTGGTTAATTCTGTGTACAGTGCTTTTATCCTTGTTCTTAGGACTTAATAAGAGAAAGAGTGAAATTATAACTTTAAAAGATAAGAGCAGTTCTTCCAGAAAGATATTGGAAAAATATTCTGTAAAAAATATTGATAAAATGCTTACTATAGTGAATCCGTCTGTACTAATGGCTTACTGCCTTTATACTTTTTCTTCTACACAAAGTAGGACTATGATGTTTACCATACCTTTTGTACTATATGGTATATTTAGGTATGAGTATTTAATGGATAGGAAAAATATAGGAGGGAAGCCGGAAGATGTCTTTGAGAGGGATATTCCTTTTTTAATAAATATACTATTATGGATAGTAATTGTTATAATTATAATATATCTTAAATTGTAAAGCAGAAGGGAAATCAATTGAGTATGGAGATTAAGAATTTTTGGAATAGTGGAGATTATATAAAAAACGACAAAAATAGCAGCAAATATTACAATATAGTCATGGGATTTGGAATGTTCTTATCTGTGTTGTGGATATTATTTGTAAAATCAGTTCCGTTTTCAGATTTTAGTTATTACTATAATTTAGCAGTGAGTATAGCTGGAGGTGGGCAGTGGGGAGATACTTATACTTCAGTGGGATACCCCATAGTGCTGGCGGGAGTATTTAAATTATTTGGGGCCAGTGTTTTTATAGCAAAAGTATTTAATTTGTTTTTTACTTTTGTAAATTATATGTGTTTAAAATATATTTTATTTAAAGTAAAATTAAGGGAAATTGACAGAAAAATAATATTTTTTGTGTTTGTACTCTTTCCCAGCAATATAGTATATAATAGTATTTTAGGTACGGAATTGATGTTTACAAGCTTACTTTTGGCTATAACCTGTCTTTACTTTGGAGATGCAAAATACAAATATCTTCTCATAGGTATACTTACAGGATTAAACACGATGATAAAACCTTTTTTTATTGTATTTTTCTTTGCTGTGTTTTTAGTTGATTTTATAAAACATAAAAAGTTTCTGTTATCCCTTAGAAATTCTCTTGTTGTGCTTATCGTGTGTGGGGTTGTCATTTCACCTTGGATATACAGAAACACAAAATTAATGGGGCAGCTTACATATGTATCTAATAATGGTGGTATAGTCTTATATATAAACAATAATTCCCAGAATGGTAATGGAAGATGGATGGATGTAAATAAAGTGGAGAATTCCATTGCAAAAACCAGCCAATATAAAAATGCCAATAGAACTCAGCAGAATAAAATGTTAAGTAATGCCGCGAAAAAATGGATAAAATCACATCCTGTAGAATTTATCAAATTGGGATTTAAGAGGTTATTTAACACATACTTTTTCGGAGATGATATATTGTACAGTACTTATGGTAGTGGAATAAGCCATAATCTCAATAGCTTGATATTTTCAAGTAGTATTTTTATAAGATTGTTAGTTTTTTTACCTGCCATAATATATATTTTAATATACTTTTTAAAAGTACTATTCAATATCTTCAAGGGTGAAAGTCACTTACTGGATGAGTTCAAATTATATATGCTGATATTGTTTTTTATGTTTACTTCAGTTTATTTTGTAACAGAGGGTCAGGGAAGATATGCTTTTCCTGAAACATTTGTGTTTGTTTGTTATTTTTATTTTGCATTGAAATATTTGGCATTTAAATTTAAGGGGATAAGATTATGACTTCATTGATATTGATATCGGTATTTTTAGGAGCTATGGGTCAGGTACTTGTGAAATATGGTGCTGTAAATTTGCAGCTAGATTTTACATTAAAATATTTATTACCAAGTATTTTATCCATATTGAAGAATATTCCTGTAATGTGTGGAATTGTATCCTATGGACTGAGTTTTCTCCTATGGATAAAAATTTTGAGTAAGGTAGAATTGAGTTATGCATATCCTATGGTGAGTTTAGGATATATAATAATCATGCTATTTTCCTATTTTATATTCAAGGAAAATATAACTCTTATGAGAATATTGGGAGTGGGTTTTATAATAGTAGGAGTGATATTGGTTTCAAGAAGCTGAAAATTTTTATTAACTGTGAATTTTGTATTGTGAATTGAATAAAGGGAGGAATAAAAATGATATTGTCAAAAAAAGCTGAAAAAATTCAATCGTCTATAACTCTGGAAATAACTGCAAAAGCTAAGCAAATGAAGTCTCAGGGAATAGATGTAATAGGATTTGGTGCTGGAGAACCAGATTTTAATACTCCAGAGAATATTCAAAAAGCTGCTGTAGCTGCTATGAAAAAAGGTTATACAAAATATACTCCTGCTTCTGGAATTTTAGAGCTTAAGGAAGCCATTTTAAAAAAATTTAAAGTGGACAATGATCTAAGCTACAGTACAGATCAAATTATAATATCTACAGGGGCAAAGCAATGTCTCTGCAATACATTCCAGGCCATATTAAATCCAGGAGACGAGGTTATTATAGCTGTTCCCTATTGGGTAAGTTATCCTGAATTGGTTAGGCTTTCGGATGGAGTACCGGTATTTGTTAATACAAAGGAAGAGAATAATTTTAAGTATACTGTAAAAGATTTAGAAAGGGCTTATACTGAAAAAACTAAAATGATCATAATCAACAGTCCTAATAATCCAACAGGAAGCATTTATTCAGAGAAGGAACTAAAAGAAATAGCTGATTTTGCCAAAGAGAAGGATATATTTATTTTGTCAGATGAAATATATGAAAAACTCATTTATGGAAACAACTGTCATGTTAGTATAGCAAGTATATCTCAGGATGCTTATGAAAGAACAATTGTCGTAAATGGGGTTTCTAAAACATATTCCATGACAGGATGGAGAATAGGGTATTGTGCTGCAGATAAAAATATAGTCAAATTAATGTCCAACATTCAAAGTCATACTACAGGAAATCCCAATTCCATAGCTCAGTATGCTGCATTGGCAGCTTTACATGGAGAAAGTACTCAGATTGAGAACATGGTAGGTGAATTTAAAAAAAGAAGAGAATATATGATAAAAAAAATAGATGCGATTGAAGGACTTTCTTGTTTAAAACCAGAAGGAGCTTTTTATGTGATGCTGAATATATCAAAAACTTTCGGAAAAACTATTAATGGACAAAAAATAGAGAATTCACTTGAATTTTCAAATCTGCTGCTTGAAAAAGAAAAAGTTGCGGTAGTGCCTGGACTAGGATTTGGAATAGATGGATATGTAAGATTGTCTTATGCTACTTCCATGGAAAATATAAAAAAAGGACTGGATAGGATAGAACAGTTTGTGCTAAAGTTAAAATAATATTAGATTATTTATACTGAAATGTAAAAATTATTATTCAAATATTAATAAAAAATGGTATAATAATTAAGAAGAATTTGAGATCTGTTATAACAACAATAAACTGAGATAGAGGTGAATTAAATGGTTTCTAAAGAAGTTATAGTTAAAAGCCCTACAGGATTACATGCAAGACCTGCAACACTACTGGTTAAGAAAGCTTCTTCATTTAAATCTGATTTATCCATAGAATTTGATGGAAAAAAGGCGAATATAAAAAGTTTAATTGGAGTACTTTCATTAGGTGTAACCAAGAATTCAACTGTTAAAATAACTGCATCTGGTGATGACGAGTCATTGGCCATAGAAGAAATTATCAAATTAATAAATTCATTGGAAACATTATAGTCAATTTTAATTGAGTGATTTTTGGTTAAAGTGGAGTCCTATTATGGGTAGTGTTTTTCCACCTCAACCTTTTACAAAAACCAATGCTTGATAAAAGAATAACTGTGAATAAAATAGAAGACCAATGAAAGGTCTTCTCATTTTATTTGCAGCTGTTTTTAGTTTTAAAAAGCAATATAATCATGTCAATACCTGCTACACCTATGAGTATGTCTATTATCCTTCCGATTAGATTGGAAGGTTCACCAAATATAATTTGAATTATGTTAAAATTAAATAAACCTATAAGTCCCCAAATTATTGCACCTATGATGGTCAATATTAAAGAAATTTTGTCTATTATACTGAATTTATACATACTTTCATTTACTGAGGCTGTATAAGTCATTCTTAGATTCGAACCTCAATAAAAATTCACCTCCATACAATATACTTTTTCTAATTAAAGTATATTAGTAACTTTGTAAAATAGAACAGTTTGTACACTTTTATAAGATTATACGAATATAATAATATAATATAATATAAATATATGTTATAATATGAATGAAAACAATTAAATTATAGTATATGTACGGAGGTATTTTATCATGAGAGATACATACAATAACCCATTAAATAGAAGGTATGCCTCACGGGAAATGAGTTATCTATTTTCCGATGAGATGAAATTTAAAACTTGGAGAAAACTCTGGGTAGCTCTGGCTGAGTGTGAGAAAGAGCTTGGGCTCAATATAACTTCTGAACAAATAGATGAATTGAAAGCCAATGTGGAAAATATAAATTATGAGGATGCAGAAAAAAGAGAAAAGGAAGTACGTCATGATGTGATGAGCCACGTATATGCCTATGGACTTCAGTGCCCTAAGGCCAAGGGAATAATACATCTGGGGGCAACCAGCTGTTATGTAGGGGATAATACAGATCTTATAATTATGAAAAAGGCACTTTACATAGTGAGGGGAAAAATACTGAATGTGATAAATTATCTCAAGGATTTTGCACTTGAATACAAAGATCTTCCCACTCTCGGATTTACACATCTTCAGCCTGCCCAGCTCACTACAGTTGGCAAGAGAGCATCTCTCTGGATACAGGATCTATATCTGGATATGGAAAATATTGATTTTGTCATTGATAAAATCAGATTCAGAGGAGTAAAAGGAACTACGGGAACTCAGGCCAGTTTCATGGATCTGTTTAACGGCAATGAAGAAAAGGTAAAGATGCTGGATAAAATGGTGACGGAGAAGATGGGATTCAATCAGGAATTTATGGTTACAGGACAGACCTATACCAGAAAGCTCGATTCCATAATATTAAATACTCTTTCAGAGATAGCACAAAGTGCTTATAAGTTCAGCAATGATCTCAGGATACTTCAAAATATGAAGGAAATGGAGGAACCTTTTGAAAAAAATCAGATAGGCTCTTCAGCCATGGCATATAAAAGGAATCCTATGAGATGTGAGAGAATGGGCTCTCTGTGCAGATATATAATTGTGAATGCCTTGAACCCGGCTATAACTGCTTCGACTCAATGGTTTGAAAGAACCCTGGATGATTCTGCAAACAGGAGGATAGTCCTTCCTGAGGCATTTTTGGCACTGGACGGGGTCTTAAATTTATATATGAATGTATCTGAAAATATGGTGGTTTATCCAAAGACAATTGCATCCCATGTACTTAAGGAACTTCCATTTATGGCTACGGAGAATATAATAATGGAAGCTGTTAAAAGAGGAGGGGATAGACAGGAACTTCATGAGAGAATCAGGATTCATTCTATGGAAGCAGCTAAGAGGGTGAAATCAGAGGGAAAGGAAAATGATCTTTTGGAAAGAATTATAAAAGACCCATTTTTTAAAATGAAAAAAGAAGAGATACTGTCTCTGGTGAGTCCCGAAAAATTTGTTGGAAGGGCACCAGGCCAAGTGGTGGATTTTATAGAGAGCCAAATAAGCCCAATGCTTGAAAATAATAAACAGTATCTGGGGAAAGAGGCCCAGATAAATGTCTAGTCTAATATATGGGAGGATTGTATATGTACGATATTGCCATTATAGGAGCAGGAGTGGAAGGTTCAGCCATTGCAAGAAGGTTTTCCAGATATAAATTAAAAATTTGTCTGATAGAAAAACAGGATGATGTATCCTGTGGGGCGTCTAAAGCCAACAGCGGTATAGTGCATGGAGGATATGACGACACGCCGGGTACTTTAAAGGCTAAATTATGCGTAAAGGGAAACAGGATGTATGACAGGTTAAACAGGGAGTTGAATTTTGGCTACAGAGAAACAGGCTCCCTTGTAATAGCTTTTTCAGATGAAGAGAAAAAACATCTTGAGAAGTTGTATCATAATGGTATAAAAAATGGTGTAGGGGGAATGGAGATAATAGACGGCGAAAAGGTAAGACAGATGGAGCCTTATGTGAACAATGAGGTTAAATGGGCTCTCTACTGTAAAGACTCAGGAGTTTGTTCTCCCTATGAATTCACCATAGCACTGGCAGAAAATGCAGTGGAAAATGGAGTGGATTTGAAACTGGAAAGTGAAGTTATAGGCATAAATAGAAAGGAAAATTATTTTGAAATAGTTACCAGCCAGGAGAGGATAGAGGCTAGATATGTAATAAATGCAGCGGGGGTCTACAGTGATAAAATATCCAATATGGTTGGCCTGGACCATTTTCATATAATTCCAAGGAAAGGTGAATATGTCCTTTTCAACAGGGATCAGTCCTACCTGGTGAATAGTGTAATATTTCAGGTACCTACGGAAAAGGGCAAGGGAATTTTAGTGACTACCACCTATCATGGCAATCTGATGATAGGCCCAAACGCCCAGGAGGTTTCAAACAAGGAAGATGTGAATACGAATGAGGAAATGCTGAATTACATTGTTGAAACCGCCAGGAAATCTGTAGAGGGTTTTGACATGAAAAAAGCTATAACCTCTTTTGCAGGAGTGAGGCCTACCAGCAGTACCAGAGATTTCATAATAGAAGAGACAAAAGTAGAGGGATTCATAAATGTAGCGGGCATAGATTCACCGGGACTTACTTCTGCTCCAGCCATAGCAGAGGAAGTAGTAAATATATTGAGCAAGAAAGTAAAGCTGGAGGAAAAAGATGATTTTAATCCCTATAGAAAACCTATTATAGTAAAAAAGGATAAAAATTTTGATGGAGACATAAATGCAAAAGAGCCTGAAAAACATATTATATGCAGATGCGAAAGGGTAACGGAAGCGGAAATTGTAGATGCATTAAATAGACCGGTAAGGACAATATCCATTGATGGAGTCAAACGCCGTACAAGGGCTGGCATGGGCATGTGCCAGGGGGCATTTTGCGGTTCTAGGGTCAGAAAACTCATAGCAAGAGAAATGGATATACCTGAAGAACAAGTTAAACAGAGAGGTCCAGGATCCTCCATACTTCCTAAAAGGGTAAATCGGATAAATGTGATGAAAATACAGAAATAGATTTTAAATTATGAAGGCTGCCGTATAATCAATTTGCGGCAGCTCCAATTCTTTGAACCTGAATATAACTTGATTGCAATATTACATGGAGTTTCATATCCTGATAATATAGCTATTTAATTGTGGAGGTAATAATATTGAGAAGATCCAGGAATGACATGGATGATTTGATGCAGCTTGCTCTATATATGTTTCCCAAATATATGAAGAGAATACAAAAATACGATAGAAGGCATTTTGAAGATTCGCATCACGGTGAAGATCATCATTATGAGCACGATGAATATGCGGATTTGAAGGATTTAATTGGGTTCATAGAAAAAAATATTATCAGGGACAAAGGTAAGGAGGGTATGGGAGACAAAAAAATTGGGAAGAAAATTGATGGAGGAAAACCCCAAAATACAGGTAAAAATCCGATTCATGAAGAAATACTAAAAAAAGCACAGGAACAGATTAAAAAATCAGGCCAGGGACCCGATAAGAAATTGTCGGATGATAGAAATGTGAGACAGGACGGCAGAGCTGCCAAAAGCATAAAACAGTTGGACTCAAAAGAGACAAGGGAGATGCCGACAAAAGATGTATGTTTTTCAGCATGCAATGAGGAGATAAAAAATTTATTGAACAGATATGTGAATAAAAAATTTGACATATGCACTGACGGCGATGAAAACTGTATGTTTGAACAGATAAATTTGATATGTGCAGATGAAGAGCTGGCCAAATTTAAAAATGGGGAAGGTGAAATCATAGTAATACCTGTAAGAAATATAGTTGGAATGAATTTGCCTGAACCGGTATACATGGAAGAACATTCTAAAAAAGATGATATGACATACTACCCTCTGGAAAAATCGCTGTGTCATTATTTTGGCGCAATAATTGGCAAAAGGGTGTGCATACAGACACGGGGCCAGGGAAAGTTCAAATATCTCTCAAGAAAGCTCATCACAGGTACAGGAAAAGGATTTGTTATAATTGAAAACAACATTGTCATATTATTTTCCAAAATAATATTTATAAGAGAATCGAAGCTGGATGAATATAAAAATTCATAGAGAAAATACCTGGATGTTTATGTATAAAATACATTGAACATGAAAATCCAGGTATTCATTTTATTGATTTGCCTTCTTAAGTTTTTCAATTCCAATTTTTACTCTCTTTATGGATTCTTCTTTTCCTATAATATCTGCTATTTCAAAAGCACCGCCGGGAGTGGATTTTTTACCTGAAAGTGCCGTCCTTACAGGCCAGAGTACTACTCCATTTTTAACCTGCATATCTGATACCAGATCCATACAGCACTTTTCTATGTTTTCGAAAGTCCAGGGATCCAGTGATTCTACTCTTGGAAGAAATTTTTCAAGAGTGATCAGTGAATTCTGTAAATTTGTCTTCATTCTTTTATGGATATACATGTCTGCAGAGTAATCCGGAAGTTCCTGAAAAAAGTCCAAAAAATCTGGTATTTCACTGAGTACTTCAACTCTGGTCTTAAGCAGCTTGCTTATTTTCAAAAAATCCAGATCCTTTGAAATGACTTTTTTATAGTAGGGAAGAGCAAGAGAATTAAAATCTTCCAAAGGCATATTTTTAATATACTGTCCATTCATCCATTTCAATTTTACAGTATCGAATATGGCAGGAGATTTATTTATATTTCTATAGTCAAATCTTTCTACCAGCTCCTGAAGATTAAAAATTTCCCTTTCATCTCCGGGATTCCAGCCTAAAAGGGCTATGTAGTTTAAAACAGCTTCTTTGAGGTATCCTTTTTTTATAAGATCTTCAAAAGACGCGTCACCATTTCTTTTACTCAACTTATGGTGTAGATCTTTCATTATTGGAGGACAGTGAATATATATTGGGATCTGCCAGCCGAAAGCTTCATATAACCTGTTGTATTTTGGAGCCGAAGACAGGTACTCACTTCCCCTTACTACATGCGTAATTCCCATAAGATGGTCATCTATTACGTTTGCAAAGTTGTAGGTAGGATAGCCATCGGATTTTATGAGTATCATATCATCTAATTCCGAATTGTCCACGCATATATCGCCATAGATCTCATCATGGAAAGTTGTAACGCCGGTTTCGGGATTATTCTGCCTTATTACATAAGGTATTCCGGAATTAAGTTTTTCCTTTATTTCTTCTTTTGAAAGATGGAGACAATGTTTATCATATTTGTAGTCTCCTGATATTTGAGAGTTAGCCCTCAGTGTATCAATTCTCTCCTTTGTACAAAAGCAGTAATAAGCTTTTCCCATATCTATAAGTTTTTTTGCATATTTTAAATATATATCGGTTCTCTGGCTCTGGATATAAGGCCCTACTGGTCCGCCTATATCCGGACCTTCGTCGTGTTTTAGTCCTGTAGTTTTTAAAGTGTTGTAGATTATATCTAAGGCACCTTCAACGAATCTTCCCTGATCCGTATCTTCAATTCTGAGTATGAAGTCTCCGCCAGCATGTTTTGCAATTAAGTATGTATAGAGGGCAGTCCTTAAATTACCCACATGCATATATCCTGTGGGGCTCGGTGCAAATCTTGTTCTTACCTTGGTCATTTTTTTCACTCCTATTTATTTTAAAGTAAAAACCTCTCATCCGTTTTAGACGAAAGGTTATGAGCTTGCTATTACTCTTTAAATAATATAATAATAGAGAATTTGTGTCAAGGTAGTTTTTAAATTCATGTTCTTGTAAAAGTGAGCAAATTAGATTAAATACCTGAAATATGCAACGTATATGGCAAAAAAGCCGTTTCAATATAGTATTCCTCCATAAAAGTAAATTTGACATATATGAGTATTATTGATATAAATAATATAGCATATATGTTGCACATACAACATATAAGGTATATAATTATTAATATGAGTAGCATATATAAAAAATAAACTTTATATGATAGGTAAGTATTTTATGGGAGGAAAAAAGTAATGTCTATAAAAGTTGCAATTAATGGTTTTGGAAGAATAGGAAGATTGGTTTTAAGGATTGCCCAGGAGAGATTAAAGGGAACTGTTGATATTGTGGCAATCAATGCCAGAGCAGATAATGAAACCCTTGTGCACCTTTTTAAATACGATTCTTGTTATGGCAGGTTTAGGGGAAATGCAAAAGCGGGAAAGGACTCCATATTTGTAAATGGTTCTGAAATAAAGATCTTTAGAGAAGATGATCCTGAAAATTTACCCTGGGACAAGTTAAATGTGGACATAGTTGTGGAATCCACAGGAAAATTTAAAACTAGAGAAAGTTTATATAAGCATATAAAGGCCGGAGCAAAAAAGGTTATAATTACGGCGCCTGCTAAAGGTGAAGATATAACTATAGTTATGGGAGTAAATGAAGAAAAATTTGACGTAAAATCCCACAATATTATTTCGAATGCATCTTGTACAACCAATTGTCTAGCTCCTTTTGCAAAGGTTCTGGATGAAAACTTCGGTATTATAAATGGCTTTATGACTACAGTTCATTCCTATACAAATGATCAGAGATTACTTGATAAAACCCATAAGGATTTGAGAAGAGCAAGAGCAGCTGGTCAATCTATAATTCCAACTACAACAGGGGCGGCCAAGGCAGTTGCAAAAGTACTTCCGAATTTAAAGGGAAAATTGAATGGGATTGCCTTTAGAGTTCCTACAGCTACAGTTTCCGTTACTGATTTAGTATGTCAGCTTTCAAAATCTGTTACTGTAGAGGAAATAAATAAAACTTTTAAAAGGGCCTCTGAGGGACTTATGGAAGGAATATTGGGATATTCTGATGAACCATTGGTTTCAGTAGATTATAAAGGCGATGACAGATCCTCTATAATAGATGGACTTTCAACTATGGCATCAGGAAATATGGTGAAGGTGGTATCTTGGTATGATAATGAGTGGGCTTACTCCTGCAGGACTGTGGATCTTGTAAATTATGTTGCAGAAGAAATGGAAAAGGATTCTGAAACTACTACTAGAGAAATGATGACAAACAGAATGTAAATTTTAGCCAAATCATAAATTTTCCTATAATAATAACGGTGGGCAGCTTCTTGTAAGCTGTCCACTATTTATAAATTTATTCCAAATACATTTTTTACTACAAGGCCTACAATAAAGGAAAAAAGAGCAACTCCTAAGCTTACACCGGCCATTTGTATAAATCGCTGCTTGAAATTGAATCCTTTAGCTACTGATATATAGTAATTAAAGATAGATATTATAATTACAGCAATGACAAGAGTTACTACCAGTGCCTGTATGTACATGTTTCCTGGCATAAAGAGAAAGGGAAGTATGAGTAAAATAACAGTTATTAAATAGGAAACGCCAGTATAAACACTGGATTTTAAGGCGTCTTTTGTATTTTCTGCTTTTTCGGCAATGTATTCACTGGCAGCCATGGAAAGGGTAGCTGATATTCCTGTGATCATTCCAGCTAGTGCAATTACTTTTGTGTTTGCCATGGAAAGTGTAAAACCGGCAACACTGCCTGTTATCTCCACAAGTGCATCATTTAGTCCAAGAACTATAGAACCTATATATTTGAGTTTTTCTTCATCCAGCATGTCGAGCAGCAAGAACTCGTGTTTTTCTTCATCCTCTGCTATTTTGGAAAATTCAGGGAAGGCATTTGACAGTTTACTATAGCTGTAACCTCTGACAGCCTCAGTTTCTCTTCCTTCCATTTGTTTTACGGCAAAGGTGAAACCAAAGATCTTTGCTATGGTAGAGTAGAACCATATCTTTTTTTTATCAGGTGAAACTTCCATATTAGTATATGTTTTTATAAATTTATAATGTTCTTCTTCATCTCCTGCTATTTTTAACAGTATTTTTTTGTTTTTTTCATCTTTTGTGATTTTGGACACATTTATATATATCTGTCTTTCAGTTATTTCTCTCAATTGCATCTGAAATAGAATTTTTTTTAAATTCTCATCTATTTTCATTTTACCTACAACCTTTTTGTATATTATTTTTCTCTGGGGAAAGTATGTAACATATATTATAATACTGTGGTCATGTACTTACAAGCCAAAAGTTTACTGTAATAAAATCAAGCGTATGGATATATTAAGCATTCACTTGAATTAGTGATTATATTATTATAATCTATATTAATTAAACTAATTTTAATAAAATGAATGATATAGGAGAAATTTATATGAGTTTGTATGAAGATAAAGCCTTGGAAGAGTTGCTCCAGTGGAAAAAAGAAATGACAAGCAGGCCCAGCTTTACAAATGATTTTACAAAAAAAATGCAGTCAAAATTAAATGAGTTTATTCCTGAAAAGTGCCAGCACATAATTACAAAATCCATAGAAGGTATGGTGAAGACAGTTATATATGGATATAAATATATCTCTACCGCTCCCGTTCATGACATGAATTTGGAATCAAGAGAAAATTTAGTAAGGGAAAAGATGAAATTTTACAGGAATGCAGCTGCAGTAAGCGGTGCAGGTACAGGTGGAGCTGGAATTATTGTGGGCTTGGCTGATTTTCCCATATTACTTGGGTTGAAAATGAAATTTTTGTTTGATACTGCTGGTATCTACAGTTTCAATGTAAAGAATTACAGGGAGCGATTGTATATACTCTATATATTTCAAATAGCTTTTTCAAGCCAGGGAAGAAGAAGGGAAGTCTATGATATAATGTCGGATTGGGATAATTATTGCAGGGCATCACTTCCTGAAGATAAGAGTCATTTTGACTGGAGAACATTTCAACAGGAATACAGAGATTATATTGACATTGCAAAGATGCTGCAGCTTGTCCCTGGAATTGGGGCAGCAGTGGGGGCATATGCCAATTATAAATTGATAAAGCAGCTGGGGAATACAGCTATGAATGCCTATAGACTTAGGGTTTTTAAATTGTAAATTATGAATATTTTAGATAATTTTCATAAGCTGTATTCTGTAATAATGTTATAATAAGGACAGTATAAAAATTATAATATTATTTGAGGAGGAATGTCATATGCCAGCTAGAACTGTAAGAAAAATAGTGGGGGGAAACGTACAACAAGACGGTGCAGGAGTGAAACTTTTGCGTGTACTGGCGCTGGATACAGTTACAGAATTTGATCCTTTTCTGATGTTGGATATTTTTGATTCGGAAAATTCTGAAGATTATATTAAGGGGTTTCCGTGGCATCCACACAGGGGAATTGAAACTGTTACTTATCTTATGAGCGGGAAAATCGAACATGGGGACAGTCTTGGCAATAAGGGTATAATTGAAGACGGATGCTGTCAATGGATGACTGCTGGAAGCGGGATAATTCATCAAGAGATGCCGCAGCCTTCAAAGAAAATGTTTGGGTTTCAGCTTTGGATAAATATTCCGAAGAAAGACAAGATGTGTATCCCAAAGTACCATGATATAAGTAAGGAAAGTATACCTGAAGTGAAAAAGAAAGGTTTTACTGTGAGAATAATATCAGGACACTACAAGGACATTCCTGGAGCTTTTAGGGGAGAATATGTGAAAGCTGACATTTTGGATATAAATATGGAAAAACAAGCTGAATGGTCTATTAAAACAGATGTTAAGTCTACTGTATTTGTGTATATTTTTAGGGGATATGGTTATTTTGACAAAAACGAGAAACAGTGTATCAAGGAAAAAAGTGCAGTTCTATTCAATGGGGGAGAAGAAGTTAGAATTCGTTCCGGTGAAGATGGAATGCGCTTTACAATATTTATAGGCAATCCCCTTAAAGAGCCTGTAGCCTGGGGAGGTCCTATTGTCATGAATACAAGAGAGGAGCTTAAAAAAGCTTTTGAGGAAATTGACAATGGAACCTTTATAAAAAACGGTAAATATGCAAACCATAACTTAAAATAGTGTATAATTTTATTATGAGTATAATAAGTTGAGGTGGGGAAATTATGGATATAAAAAAAATATTATTATTGGGAAATGAAAATTTGTATAAAATCTGTAAAGAGGTTTCAAAAGATGAGCTTGATCGAGCTGAACAAATAGTTAAGGAACTACATGATACAATGATGAATTTTAGGAAAAAGTATGGATTTGGCAGAGCGATAGCAGCACCTCAAATAAATGAATTGTTTAGGATAATATATGTAGATTTTAATTATAATTCGATAGCTTTAATAAATCCCAAGGTTGAATTTGTGGATGATGAAAAATTTGAAGTGTGGGATGATTGTATGAGTTTTCCGGGAATAGAAGTAAGATTATATAGACATAAAAGATGTAAAGTTCATTATAAAGATTTAGAATGGAATGATTGTACTATGGAACCTGAGGGTGATTTATCGGAATTAATACAACATGAATACGATCACCTTGATGGTATATTAGCTTTTCAAAGAGCAATCGACAAAAAATCCTTTAGAATGAATAAGGATAAAATGGGATACCTTGATGAAGGTTTAAGTGGAATGAAGTGATGTTGTTAGAGTGTGGAATAGAGTAATATAATTTTTTCACTTGATAACGGTCAAATTTTCATACAAACATAATAATGAGATAGGAAATGTCATTCAAAATGTGGTAATGGCATTTTCTTTTTGTTGTATATAGTATAGTTTGCTATATTATTTCAATATATAGTTATAAAAACTATGTATTGAAATATAGTTACATATATAGTATTATATTAATGTAAAAATAGATTTAAACAAAAAAGGAGATACTATGCCAATTATAGAAGTTCTTCAAAAATGGTATAAAAATATATCCAAGAGCAGCATTTGCACGGGCATACAGATAGAAACTGTAAACAATTGTGGGTGGTGTGTATGCATTGACCTATTTGATACAGTTTATGAAACTGAGAGTTTCAAAACCGTATATATACGAAAGGGTGATGATAATTGGTTTAAGTGTATTAAAAAGAATGGTTTATTTAAGGGTTATGGTGGAATTGAAAACCTGGAAGATATTTTAAATGTTTTTTACTGCTGGATTAAGTGATTTTTAAGTTCCTATGTTTTGAGGGGGGATACTATGAAAACAAAAGAAAGTTATAATTTAGTTGCTTTTGGTGATTCTATAACAAAGGGCGTTATATATGACAGCAGGAGGGCAAGATATTCAAGGTTAAAGGACTGTTTTGCCAGTATAGTTGGAAGAAGTTTTAAGGGAACTGTATGCAATGCCGGGAGGTTTGGAAGTACGATCAAGAGAGGAATAAGCAAGATGTATACTGATGTCATAATAAAAACTCCAGATATTGTATTAATAGAGTTTGGGGGAAATGACTGTGATTTTGACTGGGGGGATATAGCAAAAGACCCCGATTCCAAGCACAGGCCAAAGACGGATATCTCAACTTTTAATGATATGCTGTCCAATATGATATGCACCTTTAAAGAATCCGGTATAATACCGATGCTTATGACACTGCCTCCTCTGGATTATAAAAGATACTTTAACTGGATTACAAAGGGAGATAAAACAGCCGAAAAAAATGTTTTAAAGTGGTTGGGTTCGGAAGTGAAAATTTACAATTGGCACAGGACATACAGTGAAATGATTACAAAGGTGGCCCATAGGACAAAAACTACCTTGATTGATGTGAGATCGGAAATTCTCAAACAAAATGACTACAATAAATTTTTGTGCATAGACGGTATTCATCCTAATTTGGAGGGACATTCCCTGATTGCCCATATAATACTCAATTTTCTCAAAGATAATTACAGTTTTTTACTGCTTTGAAGAATAATATGAGTACACTGCACATACTAATTTTATAGAGAAATGAAATATATTGCAGGGTATGGTGATTGCATTGATGATAGATAGTCCCTTTCGTAAAATGTTCAATTATTACAATAAAAAAATGCAAAATAATTTTCCACAGGCATCGGGTACATTTATTCAACCGGATATGGTGATAAAATGGAATGACTTGGAATGGCAGAAAGAACTCTCCTATTTGAAAGAAGTTAAAATGAAATATATTGTGATGAACACTTTTGTGGTTCAAAACCAAAGTATCAAGAGAGTATATGAGACTTCAATAGAAAATGAAAATAGGGCTGGAAGGGTGGATGTAGTTGACACCTGCCTGAGAAATTGTGAAAAATTTGGCTTTAAGGTATTCCTGGGAATTGATTACAATGTCTTGTGGTGGAGGATAGGGCCTAGAAAACCAAGATGGCTGTATGAACAGATGAAAAAAGGAAATCTGATAGTGCAGGAATTGTATGAAAAATACCATGGCAAATATAAAAATGCTTTTTACGGATGGTATTGGGTCTATGAAGTGGATAATCTTAATTTTAAAAATTTAAGAGATTTTAAAGTATTGGCCAATGCTGTAAATATAAATTTGGAATATATGGATAAAAATGATTTGAGACTGCCATTTATGATATCGCCTTTCATGAACTCAAAATATTCTACTCCGCAGCTCTATGCAGATAATTGGAAGTATTTTTTCAAAATAGTTGATTTAAAAGAAGGGGATGTATTCTGTCCACAGGATTCAGTGGGAGGCGGAGGACTTGATATAAGCCAGGTGAAAGATTGGTTTCAGGCTCTTGAGGGAGCTGTAAAATCAAAAAAGGGAATTTTATTTTGGGCCAATGTAGAGACCTTTGATCATACCAACTGGTCAAGTGCATTTATGAAGAGGTTTATAAAGCAAATGAGGCTTGAAAATCCATTTATAGATGATATCATAACTTTTTCCTACAGCCACTATTACAGCCCGGTCAATATAAATAGTGGTTTTCACAGGGCCTATAAAAGGTATTTGTATCAGCATGAAGTCTATAACAAAAGACCGGATCCGCCTAAATGGGTTAAAATTCACAAAATGGAGAATAAAATTTCACTTCAGTGGGAAGCATCTGGAAATATAGCGGGGTATAGAGTATACTGCAATGGAAAGAATATATATTCTCCTGTTGTGCAGAGAAAATATGGCGGGAATAAAGATCAGACATGGGGAAAATTTGTATGTAAAAATATTTCAGCGGAATCTAAATATCAAATAGAAGCCGTGGATTTTTGGGGGAACGTATCAAAAAAAATTACAGTATAGAATTATTGTAAAAAAATTTTGCCTATATTGAGAAAAATCTTTTTCAAGAACTTTAGAAAAACCTAAAAATGAAAGGATTAGCTTAAAGTGAAGAAAATAGTCAGGTTTATACCCAACGGAATTACAGTGCTAAGGATAATTATGTCCATTTTATTTGTATCAAATATTTTGGAGCAGTTTAAGCATGGACAGCAGAAAATTTTCAGCCTTATAGCCTTATTTTTTTGTATATGTGTATCAGATTTTATTGATGGGTACATTGCAAGAAAATTCAACTGCACTTCAACAGCAGGTGCCAAACTTGACATCTTTGCAGATTTGTTTTTCATAATTTCATCTTATGTAATTTTAGTGATTTTGAGAATATTGCCTTTATGGTTCTTGATATTTATGTGCCTCAAATTTATAGAGTTTTTATGTACATCAAATTTTATAAAGAGATATGATAAATTATCAATGCATCCATTCATTTTTGACAGACTGGGAAGAATTGCAGCAGTTATGATTTTTATTGTACCGGGTATAGCTTGTATATTTAATATTTTTACATATGATAACTCTGCATATATGGTAAATTTCTTATTGTATATTATATTGATATTAGGACTATTGTCTTCATGCTTGAGGATAAGAAAATGTTTTAAATTATTGTCTTGACAGCCAGTTTACAAAGTGATATATAAAGAATGTTTACTTGAAATACTACTGTTGACTGAAAGCTGATCATGTAATAAAATGTAAAAGTGGGCGGTATTTATTAAAAGCTGTACCAATATTATTTATATACATATATCTGCTTATATCATTTGAATAAGACAGTCAATAAAGGTCTCCCTGGTTTTGAATTAAACTTAGGAGTTTTGTATCACTTCTTAAATTTACAGGAAGAAAGGAGTGATTGGTTGATAATAGATTTGTTGGAGTAGAAAAATCAGGCTTTTTTTAAGTGAATATTTTGTCCCGGGTAACGTGGGTATTAAGGGTTATGATAGCAGAAACTACAAGTATGCATTAGAAGCTAAAGGTACTAATGTGAAATTAGAGGGACTAATATTAAAAAATAGTGATACAACATTTATTAAAATTCTTGATGACATAATCTCAAGTATTTGGCAGAATATACAAAGATTTAATTCGAAAGATAAGGTTATATGTCACGTCAATAGCTTTTATCTTCAAAAATCTTTTCTAAATATAAACAATTTTGGTGTTTTCAGATATAAATTCATTCCATATTTTAATTTTCTAATAAATATTTCACCTATAAAAAATTTGAAAAATTAAATAATACGTATTTTTTATTGAAAGCTTCTTTAAATAAGTGAAGTTGTATTAAAATTATGCTTTTTGGAGGAAAATAATGAAAACAGTAAAAACAATAAAAGAAGTCAGACAACAAGTCAGAGAATGGAAGAAAGAAGGATTATCCATAGGGCTTGTTCCTACAATGGGATGCCTTCATGAAGGACATAAAAGTCTCATAGACACAGCCGTGAAAGAAAATGATAAAGTGGTAGTCAGTGTTTTTGTCAATCCTATACAATTTGGACCTAACGAGGATTTTGGAACTTACCCAAGGAATATAGAACATGATAAAAAACTCTGTGAAAGTTCGGGAGCAAGCATGATATTTAATCCTGAGCCCTCAGAGATGTATTTTGGAGATAGATCTACCAATGTAGAAGTAGAGGGGTTAACGGAAGGATTATGTGGAGCTAAGCGCCCAGGACATTTCAGGGGAGTGTGTACTGTAGTTTCCAAACTATTTAATATAGTAACACCAGACATGGCTTATTTCGGAGAAAAAGACGCACAGCAATTAGCTGTAGTTAAAAGAATGGTAAGGGACTTAAATTTTGATGTCCAGGTTGTAGGCTGTCCAATAATAAGAGAAGAGGATGGATTGGCAAAAAGTTCAAGAAATACTTATCTTTCAAAGGAAGAAAGACAGGCGGCCTTAGTGTTGAATAAAAGTCTGAAAAAAGCCAAAAAACTATTGGAAGATGGTGAAAAAGATACATTGTTGGTTAAACGTGTAATTGAGCAGGAAATAAACAAGCAGCCTTTAGCCAGGGTAGATTATATTGAAATTGTAGATAGTGAATCATTGAGACCGGTTAAAAAAACAAATGAATTCTTATTGATAGCTATAGCAGTATTCATAGGAAAAACCAGGCTGATAGATAATTTTACATTTAGAACGGGAGAAAAATAAAGTGCGGATGACAAGACAAAAAATATCCGATTATGAATCAAACTAAAAGTTTGGGAGAGATTTATCATGGACTTTATGGAAAAACTGGGGAAAGTGTTAAACAGATATTTTTCAGTGTTAATCATAGCTGTTGCGGTCATAGGACTTCTGCAGCCGAAGACCTTTTTATGGATTGTACCTGATATCTCAGTGTTTTTAGGAGTTATAATGTTTGGAATGGGTATTACTTTAAAAAAGGAAGATTTCAAAGAAGTGTTTACTAGACCTAAAGATGTATTTATAGGTGTAGCAGCCCATTATTGTATAATGCCCTGTGTAGCATATATACTGTGTTTGATTTTAAAACTGCCTAAAGAGCTGGCAGTAGGAGTCATTCTTGTAGGGTGCTGTCCAAGCGGTACCGCATCAAATGTAATGTGCTATATAGGCAGAGGAGATCTTGCACTTTCTATTTGCATAGGTGCAGTTTCTACAATACTTGCTCCGTTTTTAATGCCTATTTTAATATTACTTTTGGCAGGTAAATGGATTTCAATACCGATAATGGGATTGTTTATGGAAATTGTTAAGATAGTCATAGTACCTATACTTTTAGGTGTTATAGTAAATTGCATATTTGGAGAAAAAACGCAAAAAGCTGTAAAAGCACTTCCAATTGTATCAACTATATGCATAGTTTTGCTGGTTGGAGGAGTAATAAGTGCCAATTCAAAAAAATTATTGACAACTGCTGCAATTGCAATTGGTGCTGTAATTCTCCACAATTTATTTGGTTTCCTGTTTGGATATTTAGCAGGAAAAGTGCTTGGTATGAATGAAAGTAAAAGAAGAGCTGTATCATTTGAAGTGGGTATGCAGAATTCAGGGTTAGGGGTGACATTGGCCATGAGCTTCTTTTCACCGGCAGCTGCAATACCAGCGGCAATATTTAGTGTATGGCACAATATATCCGGTTCTGCTCTTGCAGCTTTCTGGTCCAGCAAAGAGATTGATGATAAAAAATCACAGGGTGTAATAATATAGGGTTTGCTACCCTGAAAATCTAAAGCCAATGCTTGATAAAACTAAGCATTGGCTTATTATTTACGTTATTATAATATAAAAGACCAAGGTTGATTTATTCATAGTCAATTACAGATATTCAACTGCTGGTTGAATTTTTGCAATATGCTAAACTAGAAATCCGTAGATGAATTTAAAGGGTTAAGTTATAATGTATTTATAGAGCTCTATAATATAAAAATGCTGGAGTGAGTGGATTATGGGGAAATTGCAGATAGGTGAAATAGTATCAAAGCTTAGAAAAGAAAGAAAGATTACCCAGGAGCAGCTTGGAAAATATATAGGTGTTTCTACTGCGGCCGTGTCAAAATGGGAGATGGGCAATTCTTATCCTGATATTGAACTTCTTCCGGCACTTGCTTCTTTTTTTGGTGTTTCCATAGATAAGCTTTTAAATTACAGGATACAGCTGTCTGAAGAAGAAGTGATAGATATATTTAAAAAGTGTGAAGCACTTATGGCTGGAAAGGATATGGAAAAAGGCATTGAACTTGGCAAAAAATATATAGAGAAGTATAGTTCAAGTTATTTTCTGAAATTAAGAATAGGATTTTTGTACAATATGTATTCCTGGAGATGTAAAGACAAGGCAGAGGAAGATAAAATGGAGGATTATGCAAAAGAACTGTTTGAGGATATAGAGAAAAACTGCAGTGACAGAGATATAACTGAACAGGCGCTTTATGCGCTGAGCAGCATATATTCATCAAGAGGTGAAGATGACAGGGCAGTGGAGGTGCTCAACAAAATAAATAAAAGTGAATACCAGGTTGACTTCATGCTGGCAAATATATATTTGAAGAAGAAAGATACTTTAAATAAAGGGCGCAAAATCCTTCAGGGACAGCTTTGGAAGGATATATTTTATGTGAGTCTTATTTTAATGTGTCTTGCAAAATCCTATTGTGAAGACAAGAATAATCTTAAATTAGTGGAAAAATACCTCAATACGGCAGTTGACATTAAAAGGGCGTTTTCACCTGAAGCCGAGGCTGTACTTGGACTTCATATAGAATATATGAATTTTGCAAATGTGTATTTAAAAATGGGACAAAATGAAAAGGCTTTCGGCATGCTTGAAAAATGGATAGAGTATATTGAGGTAAACAACCTGAACGAAAAAGAGAAAATTTCTTCTGTATGGTGTTTTGATGAGCTTTCGGGAAACAAGCCAGGGTTTACACTGGATATGTATGAAAATATGAGCAAGCTTCTTGAGGATGATATATTTGATCCTGTAAGGGAAGACGACAGATTCGTACAGATTTCAGATAGAGTGAATAATATGAAAAAACATAGGTGATTTTAAGAAGGGGAGATGCAGAAGTGAAATTAAAAGTTTTAGTGGATAATAATACATATATTGACCAATATTATTATGGTGAACCTGCTGTTTCATATTATATTGAAGATGAGGATACTATATTGTTATTTGATGTAGGTTATTCTGATATATTTCTCAGAAATTCCGCTTCATTAGGTGTAGATTTAGAAAAAGTAAGTGCTATTATTATTTCACATGGCCATAATGACCACACTGGAGGGTTAAAATATTATTTTGAGCATCAGTATAAAAACAATATAAACATTATCGCACATCCAGATGCCTTTACAGAAAAATTTGAAGGAAATTTGAAAATCTGTTCTCCCATTTTACAGGGGGAACTAGAAAAAAAGTGCAATTTAATACTTTCAAGAAAACCTAAAAAAGTCAGTGAACACATAACTTTTTTAGGGGAAATACCGCAGACAAATAATTTTGAAAGAAGAAGACCTATTGGAAAACAAAATGTTGATAGAATTTTGGTTGAGGATTATCTGATGGATGATACAGCACTTGCATATAAAAGTAAAAATGGTATTTATATTATTACTGGATGTTCTCATAGTGGAATATGCAATATAATAGAATATGCAAAGAAAATATGTAAAGATAATAGAGTATTGGGAGTTATAGGTGGGTTTCACTTATTTGAAATAGATGAGCAGGTTAATAAGACTGTTAATTATTTAAGACGAAACAACATAAAAGAGTTATATCCATGTCACTGTACATCCTTTGTCGTTAAAGCGGAGATAAATAAATTTTTACCTGTGAAAGAAGTTGGAGTAGGGTTGGAAGTGAATTGGTAAAACTATTTGAATTGATTATTTCATAAAAAAAGTAAAAATAATTTAAAACTCTATATAAAGTTTAAGGCTGTATGGAATAGTGAAAAGCTATTCCAATTATTTTTGCTTAAATGAAGAACCAAAAGTGAACTTAACTTATCTAATATGTAAATATAAAATATGATCATATTTTAAGATGGAGGCTAAGATGGGATATATAGACTTAACAAAATTGGCTAAGAGGGCTAAGAAAGGTGACAAGGAAGCTTTTGGCAGACTTATAAAGATCTGATAATACAAAGACTGTAGTTACAGAGGTTTTTCCTGTAACCGGCGGAGATATAGTTCCCGATAAATTTGATTTCAACATGAATTTTGCCAGAGATGATAATTTAAAAGGAAACTGGAATTTTAGAATTCCATTAGTAAAACAGAAAATACAGGATAAGGTTGATATTTTCAGATTAAATAAGGATATAAAAAAAGGCTTTAATTCAGTTATATGCATAGGTAATTATGATGAAATGTACGAAGAAATTGGACAGATAAATTTAAAGAAATAAATAGAAAGTTTAAATTTATTTATGATGAACAGTGCTAAAAAATAGTGAAATTTAAATTGAGTTAACCTCTGTTATTAAAATTTATAAGTACATAGCTGTGTTGGAAAATTCAACATGGTTATGTATTTATTTTTATGTAGATTATATTTAGGGCATGTATTTTTTACCTCAAAGGCATAGCTCATATAATATGTTTTCCAAGGATTTTCCTCTGTTAGTGGGTAGATATTCAACTTTAGGCGGAATTGTTGTATAGGGAATTCTTTCAATAAGGTTATCCATCTCCAATTTTTTTAATTCCTGTGATAATATTTTATTACATATGTTCGAAATAGATTTTTTCAGTTGACCGTATTTGATTGGTTGTTCTTTTAATATATGTCATAATATTATTGCTCTCCATTTGCTCCCAATGACGGTCATTGTAAATCCTATTATAAGTACCCATATTTTTTGTGTTTAATAGTGAACATATTATACAACGAGTATAAGTGGATAATTATTAAACAATATTTTAAAGCACTATATTATTGATATGTTATCATTTACAATATATTTATTTTGATAAATTAATAATTTTATCTATTGCATTTTTGAAAAAGTTGTGTTATATTTTTTGAAATATATAATGATTGATCATATTAAAATTTATAAGTGAGGAGATATGTAGAATGAGACAAGTAGCTATTTATGGAAAAGGTGGAATTGGAAAATCCACTACAACGCAAAATCTTACTTCAGGACTGGCAGAAATGGGAAAGCACATAATGGTAGTAGGTTGTGATCCGAAGGCGGATTCAACCAGGCTTCTAATGGGTGGACTAGCTCAGAAGACAGTTTTGGATACTCTGAGAGAAGAAGGTGAGGATGTTGATCTGGATTCAATATTGAAAAGTGGATTTGAAAACATAAAATGCGTTGAATCCGGAGGACCGGAACCGGGAGTCGGCTGTGCCGGAAGAGGCATTATAACTTCAATTAATATGCTGGAGCAGCTGGGAGCTTATACGGATGATTTGGACTATGTTTTCTATGATGTATTAGGTGATGTTGTCTGTGGTGGATTTGCAATGCCTATACGTGAAGGAAAGGCCAGAGAAATATATATAGTGGCCAGTGGTGAAATGATGGCCATGTATGCGGCAAACAACATATCGAAAGGTATAAGTAAATTTGCAAATGCAGGTGGAGTTAGATTGGGAGGTATAATATGCAACAGCAGGAAGGTTGCCAATGAGAGAGAGCTTCTTGATGCATTTGCAAAGAAACTTGGCAGCCAACTGATATATTTTGTACCGAGGAGCCCGGAGGTTACGGAGGCGGAGATAAATAAGCAAACTGTTATACAATATAATCCAGAGGCCAAGCAGGCAGATGAATACAGGGCACTTGCCAAGGCCATAGATGGGAATGACATGTTTGTAATACCAAAGCCGATGGCACAGGATGAACTGGAAGCCATAATGATGGAACATGGTCTTATGGATTGAGGTCATAATATGAAAGTACAGCTTATAGAGAATAAAATAATAAAGTGTATCCCTAAATTTTGAGGCGATTTAAGGGATACACCCAAAAAAGTACCAGAATCGACTAAATTCTAATACAATGTAAGTTTAACACAAAAAAGGGGAGTGTTCAATAATGTTAATGGTAAAAGCTATTATAAGGCCGGAAAAATCTTCAATTGTACTTTCGGAATTATGTGATGCTGGTTTCCCGGCAGTTACCAAGCTTGATGTGACGGGCAGAGGTAAACAGAGAGGGGTAAAAGTTGGAGAAATATTTTATGATGAAATACCGAAACAGATGCTGCTGATAGTGATAAAAGATGAGGACAAGGATGATATTATAAGCATAATCACTAAGAATGCGAAAACCGGGACCAAAGGAGCCTTTGGAGATGGAAAGATATTTGTAACTCCTGTAGAAGAAGCATATACAATAAGTTCAAATACAGAGGAATTATAGGGGGAAAGCGGCATGAAAGAAATTATGGTTATTATCAGAATGGATATGGTGGGCAGGACAAAAGATGCTCTTGCCAAAATTGGTTTTCCTTCTATTACATGTAAAAAGGTGCTTGGCAGAGGCAGAAAAAAAGTTGATTTTTCTATTATCCAGGATTTTATCAGTGAAAAAGATATACTGGAGGCATCGGGCAGGAAAATTGCAGAACAGATATCTGAAACCCACAGACTCATTTCCAAAAGATTGGTAATTATATTGGCAAGGGACGAAGATGTAAAAAAGGTTGTAGATACTATAATAGAGACTAATAGAACGGGAAATCCCGGAGATGGAAAAATATTTGTAACAAAAGTGACAGACATAGTTAGGATAAGGACAGAAGAAACAGGAGACGCCGCTATTTAATTTTTGTGAAAGGATGGGATTTTATGAGAAAAAAATTAGATAAAGTAGTAAATGAGGTTTTGGAACCATATCCGGCTAAAACCTATAAAAAGAGAAAAGAGCATATTGTCATAAAGACGGAAGAATCTCCAAACCCGGTCATTACAGCTAATGTAAGGACTATACCAGGTGTGATTACAGCCAGAGGATGCTGTTATGCCGGTTGTAAAGGCGTTGTTATGGGACCTATAAAGGATATGGTACACATAACCCACGGACCTATAGGGTGCTGTTTTTATACCTGGGGCGGAAGGAGATTTAAATCAAAAGCTGAAGAAGGTGGACAAAATTTTAATGAATATGTTTTTTCTACGGATATGGAAGAAAAAAATATAGTCTTTGGCGGAGTTGACAAATTAAAAAATGCAATAAAGGAAGCAGTTGAAATTTTCCATCCCAAGGCTATAGGTGTATATGCAACATGTCCTGTTGGACTTATAGGTGATGATATAAATGCAGTAGCACGGGAAGCCTCGAAACTCTATGGAATTGATGTTCTTGCTTTTAACTGTGAGGGTTATAAAGGTGTAACACAATCTGCAGGTCACCATATAGCGAACAATACGGTTATGAGTGAAATAATAGGAAAGGGAAACGGCCAGCATAAAAAGTACTCAGTAAATATACTGGGAGAGTACAATATAGGCGGGGATTCCTGGGAAATTGAAAGAATTCTTGAAAAAATAGGCTATAATGTGATTACAGCTCTCACAGGAGATGCAAGTTATGAGCACATTCAAAATGCCAATCTGGCAGATGTAAATCTGGTGCAGTGTTATAGATCAATCAACTATATAGCAGGCATGATGCAGACCAAGTATGGTATACCATGGATCAAATGCAATTTTATAGGCATAAAGGGAACAATTGATACCCTGAGGGAGCTGGCAAAAGTCTTTGATGATCCATATCTGTATAAAAAAACAGAAGAGATCATTGCAGAAGAACTTGCTGAAATTGAAACAGACATAGATTACTATAAAGAGAGATTAAAAGGCAAGTTGGCTTGTTTATATGTAGGCGGCTCAAGAGCCCAGACATATCAGGTTCTGCTAAAGGATCTTGGTGTAAAAACCATTCTTGCAGGCCATGAGTTCGGACATCGTGACGATTATGAAGGAAGTGAAGTTATTCCAACTATAAAAGTTGATGCGGACAGCAAGAATATTCCTGAAATAACTGTAGAGCCGGATAAAGAAAAATATCGTGTTATAGTACCAAAGGAAAGAGCAGAAGCTCTTAGAAAAGAAGGTGTGCCAGTATCTTATTACGGCGGATTGGAAAAGGAAATGGATAATGATACGGTGATAATAGACGATTTAAATGCCCACGAAATGGAAAAATTCATAAGAGAACTCCATCCTGATATGTTTCTGACAGGAATAAAGGAGAAGTATGTAATTGAAAAAATGGGAGTGTTGTCAAGGCAGCTTCACTCCTATGACTATACAGGACCTTATGCAGGATTTAAAGGTGCAGTTGTATTTGCCAGAGAACTGGCAAGGGGAGTTTATACTCCGGCATGGAAGTATTTGACTCCGCCCTGGAAAAAACAACCTTTAATAGAGGGAAAATTGTCGGATGAAGCAGCAGTTTCAGGAGGTGAAAAATAATGTTAGATGCAACACCAAAACAATTAGTAAAAAGAAAAGCTTTGAGAATAAATCCAGCCAAAACCTGCCAGCCAGTTGGAGCAATGTATGCAGCCCTTGGAATTCACAATTGCCTGCCGCACAGCCACGGTTCCCAGGGATGCTGTTCTTATCACAGGACGGTGCTTTCAAGACATTTCAAAGAGCCGGCATTGGCTTCCTCGAGTTCATTTACTGAAGGTGCCTGTGTGTTTGGCGGTGGTTCAAATGTAAAGACAGCTGTTAAGAATATATTTGCAATGTACAATCCAGATATAATAGCCATCCACACCACATGTCTTTCTGAAACCATAGGAGATGATCTTCCTACTTATATAAGGGACATGGAAATACCGGAAGGAAAGCTGGTTATTCATACAAATACGCCAAGTTACGTGGGATCACATGTCACCGGATTTTCAAACATGGTAAGAAGTATGGTGCAGTATCTTTCGGTAAACAGTGGAAAGAAAAATGGGAAATTTAATATAATTCCTGGCTTTGTAGGACCTGCTGACATGAAAGAGATGAAAAGAATATTCAGACTTATGGATATCCCATATATAATATTTCCTGATACCAATGGAGTGCTTGATGCACCAAATACAGGCGACTATAAAGTATTTCCTGAAGGCGGTACCAGGGTTAAAGATATAATAGATGCTGGAAATTCGGATATGACTATAGCTTTTGGGAGCTATTCTTCAGAAGATGCAGCCAAGAAATTGGAGACTAAATGCAAAGTTCCCTTCAAAACATTAGAGGTTCCCATTGGAATTGATGCAATGGATGATTTGATTATGACATTAGCTAAAATTACAGGAAAGCCTGTGTCTGAAGAAATTGAGGAAGAAAGAGGTCAGCTTCTTGATTTAATCCTTGACTGTGCTCAATACTTCAACGGTAAAAAGGCAGCTGTAGTTGGAGATCCAGATGTTGTAATTCCACTAGTTCAATTTTTAATAACCCTGGGAATGACCCCCAAATATGTAATAACAGGTACTCCTGGAGCATTATTTGAGAAAAAGATCAAAGCCATTATGGATAAAGCCGGTATAGAGGGAATTGTAAAAGCTAATAGTGATTTCTTTGAGATGCATCAGCTTATAAAAAATGAAGGCGTGGATCTTTTGATATCCAATACCTATGGAAAATTTATTGCCAGAGCAGAAGACATTCCGTTTGTCAGATTTGGATTTCCTGTAATGGACAGGTATGGACATCAGTACACTCCTAAAGTGGGCTACTCCGGTGCCATAGATTTGGTAAGGAGAATGTGTGATGCAATGCTCGACAAGGATGACAGAGAGTGTAAAGAGGAGGATTTTGAAGTAGTACGATAAATCATATGAATTAAAGACTGGTTTGGATTCAGGCATCACCTTGAATCCAAACTTGATATTATAAGTACTTTTTATTTAATGGAGGGGATCTTTATGGAAAATATTCAGTTGAGATTGGAAGCCGAGAAAGCTGAAATTATAGAAGATAGAAGAGAATTTGTATGTTACAACTCCAAAAATAAGAATTCAAAGATCAGATGCGAAGAAAACAGTGTTTCCGGTGCAGTTAGCCAGAGAGCCTGTGTGTACTGTGGCGCAAGAGTAGTACTAAATCCTATAACAGATGCCTTCCATTTAATACATGGACCAATAGGGTGCGCAGCTTATACCTGGGACCTGAGGGGCAGCCTGTCTAGCGGTTCGGAATTGTTCAGAAACAGTTTTTCAACGGATTTAAGTGAGACAGATGTCATATTTGGAGGAGAAAAAAAGCTGAGGGAAGCTGTTGATGAGATAGTTAAAAAATTTCATCCCAAGGTTATTTTCATATATGCCACCTGCATAGTGGGAGTTATAGGTGATGACATAGATGCAGTCTGTAGAAATGCTGAAGAAAAATATGGAATAAGGGTAATACCTGTAAAGTCGCCAGGATTTTCAGGGAATAAATCCACAGGTTACAGAGCTGCCTGTAATGCTATATTGAAGCTCATAGGAGATAAAAAAAGTGATAAGAAAGTGAGCGGAATAAACTATCTTGGGGATTTCAATCTGGCAGGAGAAGTCTGGGTAGTGGAAAATTATTTAAAGAGAATAGGCATTGATATTGTTTCAAAACTTACAGGTGATGGAAAAGTTGACGAAATAGTCAAGGCACCTGAGGCAAAGCTCAATATAGTTCAATGTGCCGGTTCCATGGGATATCTGGCCAAGCAGATGGAGGAATTATATGATATTCCATTTATAAAAACAAGCTTCGTGGGACTTGAAGATACTGAAAATTCACTGCTTCAGGTTGCAAATATTGTGGGAGATGAGGAAACTGTAGAAAGAGCTCGGGAACTTATAAAGGCTGAAAGTGAAAAAATACAGCCGGAGCTTGATTATTACAGGGGCAGACTTAAGGGTAAAAAAGCAGCTATATATGTAGGCGGAGGTTATAAGGCCATATCTCTTATAAAGCAGTTCAGGGATCTGGGAATGGAAACTGTAATGGTGGGAACACAGACTGGAAAACCTGAGGACTATGAAATAATAAGGCAGATTACAAAAGATGGAACAGTAATACTTGATGATGCAAATCCCTATGAACTTGAGAAATTCATGGTGGAAAAGGGAGCAGATGTACTTGTAGGCGGCGTCAAAGAGAGGCCTCTTGCATATAAGCTGGGAGTTGCATTTTGCGATCATAATCATGAGAGAAAGCACATACTTGGGGGATTTCAGGGTGCTATAAATTTTGCAAAAGAGATAGATTTAACTGTAAACAGCCCTGTTTGGGACTATGTATAAAAAATTTGAGGAGATGATTGGAATGGGTAATAAAAAACTGGTCAATGTGGATGTAAATCCGTGTAAAATGTGCATGCCCATGGGAGGAGTAATGGCTTTTAAGGGAATAGAAAACAACATGGTTATTTTACATGGCTCTCAAGGCTGCAGTACTTATATAAGAAGACATATGGCAACTCATTATAATGAACCTGTTGATATAGCATCATCTGCTCTTACCGAACAAGGCACTGTGTATGGAGGTACCAAAAATCTTAAAAAAGGTCTTAGAAATATGATTAAGATGTACGAGCCCACTACTATTGGTGTAATGACAACCTGTCTTGCGGAGACTATAGGAGAAGATACAAAAAGAATTGTAGAAGAATTTTATGAAGAAGAAAAGGATAATGAAAAGATAAAGCATATAAAAATAATAACTGCTTCAACTCCAGGATATGGAGCCACTCAGGCCGAGGGATACTATACGGCACTGAGGAGTATTGTTGAACAAGTCTGTGAGAAATCTGAAAGTACAGGTAAATTGAATATAATATGTGCCAACCTGAATCCGGGAGATGTGAGAAATATAAAGAGAATACTTGATGATTTCAAGATAGGATATACAATTTTACCGGATGTGTCAAATACCCTCGATTCTGCACATAATGACAAATACAGGAGGATACCGAAGGGCGGCACAAAAATAGAGGATATTAAAAAAATGCCTGGAGCAGCAGCCACTATTGAAATGGGAGTTACCGTATCCGATGAAAAGTCTCCAGGAATGTATTTGCAGAATGAGTACGATGTACCTCTTTATAAATGCCCTATTCCCATTGGCTTTAGAAATACGAACCAGTTTATCGACCTGGTATCGAAGTTGACTGGAGTTCCTATTCCAGAGGAATATGTAGTTCAGAGAGGAAGATATCTGGATGCCATGATTGACAACCATAAGTATACAGGGGAAGCCCGGGTGATGCTGTATGGCGAGCCGGAGCTTGTATATGCAGTTGCCAGACTCTGTCTTGAAAATGGGATACTTATAAAGATGGCTGCAATGGGATCTAAAAATCCTGAACTTCGCCGCAGACTCAAGGAGGAACTTAAAGTTCAAAAGGAAGATTCCATAGTTTTGGATGATACGGATTTTGGCACCATGGAAAGTTATGCAGAAAAGCTGAAAATCAATTTGATGCTTGGAAATTCCGATGGAAGGAGGATGGCAGGAAAACTGAAGCTGAAATTGATAAGGATAGGATTTCCTATACATGACAGGGTTGGCGGTCAGAGACAGGTTATAACCGGATACACGGGTTCTTCGTTTTTAATAGATTCTGTGGCAAATGCAGTTCTGGAGCATACTCAAAATACTTATAGGGAAAAGGCATATAATGATTTTTATGCACCTATGGCAAAAATGGAGAAAGAAGAAAAATCAGTTGGCGATAAAACCTGCACTCATCCGTGTTTTGGAGACAACGCACATAAATTTGCCAGAATGCACATACCTGTTGCACCTAAATGCAATATAAGCTGTAATTACTGCAGCAGAAAATATGACTGTGCAAATGAAAGCAGACCAGGAGTTACAAGCGGGGTGCTTAGTCCTGAGGAAGCCCTTCAAAAATTCAAGGCGGTGAAAAGCAAGATTAAAAACCTGACTGTGGTGGGAATAGCAGGACCTGGAGATGCTCTTGCAAACTTTGATGAAGTGAAAAAATCTCTTGAACTCATAAGACAGTATTCTCCTGAGACAACTTTCTGTCTTTCAACCAACGGGCTTATGCTTCCTTTCTATGTAAATCAGCTGATAGAGCTTGGAGTGTCGCATGTTACAGTTACGATAAATGCTGTAGACAAGAAAATAGGGGCAAAAATATACAGGGAAGTCAATTATTTAGGACATAAATATACAGGGGAAGAGGGAGCTGAAATACTTTTAAACAACCAGCTCGCAGGGCTCAAGTATCTCTGCTCGAAAGGCATAGTATGCAAAGTAAATACAGTTATGCTCAAGGGTATAAATGACAATCACATAGTGGAAGTTATAAAAAAGGTAAAAGAGTGCGGGGCATATATGACAAATATAATGCAGATGATACCTGTACAGGGAAGCAGATTTGAAGATCTGCCGCTGGTTTCAAATGTGGAATTGAATGAAATGAGAAAAAAATGTGAAGTTGATATAAAGCAGATGTATCACTGCAGGCAGTGCAGGGCAGATGCCATAGGAACTCTGTCGGAGGATCACTCTATAGATTTTAGGAATATAGGCTGCGAAGGCTGCATAAGCAAGTGCTCCGGTAAAGTAGAAAAAAATGAGCCTGAAGAAACTGCCCCTGAGGGTGGAAAATATAAGTTTGCAATTTCTTCTAAATCGGGCATTAACATAGATCAGCATTTTGGGCATGCTAACGAATTTTATATATATTCCTATGACCAGGGCAGCATAAGACTTCTGGAAAAAAGAAATGTAGATAAGTATTGTATGGGAATTTATGATTGTTTGGATCAGGAAGATAAAATGTCTAAAATAATGAGGACTATAGGTGACTGTGATGGAGTAATCGTGCTGAGAATTGGAGATGATCCCAGAGAAAAGCTGGAGGCGAAGAATATAAAGGTTATGGAGATGTATGATTCCATAAACAGGGCGGTGGTAAAAGCTGCAAAGGAACTTGAAAAAGCTGCCGAACCTGAAATTTTGTCTATTACTGAGATTGATAACTGATAATTTTCAACTGTGAATTGTGAATTGAATGAGGGGGTGTATAAAATGTCCATTGTAATAGACAAACATAGAAAGATCATTATAGACAGAACATTGCCTGAAATTGTGAAAGCAAATAGAAACATTGATCTAAAACTGACAGCCGAATTTCTTGCGCTTATTAAAGATCTGGGAGTGGATTTTATAGAGATAAACCAGGAAGTGGTTGAAAAAATCACGGAACTGCCAGAAGGACTCAAATATATATGCAGATTTGAAAATGCATTTGACGCACAAAAATTTAAATATGTCATTTTAAATTATAAAAAGCTGAGATATTTGGATGAAAATTCTCTGGAAAAATTAAAAGACAAGAAAATAATGCTTGAAGTCAGTATCAGGGATTTAGATAAAATTGCTATGGAGGAATCTGATAAGATATTCAACAGCATGGATGTGGTGTGTATTAGAGTAAAAGATGTGGTAAAATACAATTTATCAGGCTGGAGTAGATTTATAGAAGGTATAAAGGACAGATTTTCTGTCTATGTTGATTTTTGTGCAAGCAATAAATATTATATGGCCACTTCTGTCAGTCTGGAAGCCTGTGTCGACGGAGCGGACTCTGTATCTACAGCTTTTAATGGACAAATTTACAATATGGCACCCCTGGAGGAAGTTGTTTTAGCCCTTAAAATCATAAAAAATGGAGAGCTTCACGGTAATTTAAAATTACTGGCAAAAGCGGTGGGAGTTTATGAAAAACTTACAGATAAAAAAGTATCCCCCATGAAAGCTGTAATAGGAAAAGATATTTTTAAATACGAATCGGGAATTCATGTGGATGGAATAGAAAAAAATCCTCGAAATTACGAACCTTACAATCCCTGTGATATAGGTGGAACGAGAACCATGTATATAGGCAAACATTCGGGTAAAAAGGCTGTCATGGTCAAATTGAAAGAACTCAATGTGGACTATGAGGGTGTGAATATTGAAAAATTTTTGGATAAAATAAGAAAAGTGAGTACTGAACTCAAGAGAAATATTTTGGATGATGAATTGCTCAAAATGTTCAACGACTTTAAAAAATCAGCTTGAAGTAGAGCTTATCTGAAAGAAGGTGTGATTGTGGATGTAAAGATAGTTGATACTACTTTAAGAGACGGCGAGCAAAAAGCTGGTATAGCTTTTGGAGTAAATGAAAAAGTGAGAATTGCAAAACTTATCGATGACATGGGAATTTATCAAATAGAAGCGGGCTGTCCGGCTATGGGCGGATATGAGAAGGAAAGCATTAAAAGAATTGCAGGTTTGGGATTAAAAAGCAGGATATCTTCATGGAACAGGGCAAATATCAAGGATATAGATGCATCCATAGATTGCAATGTTGATATAATTCATATATCTATTCCGACATCTGATCTGCAGATTAGTTCAAAACTGGGAAAAGATAAGAAATGGGTTTTGGACAGAGTAAAAAGGTGTGCTGCCTATGCCCTTGACAGAGGCTTTGAAGTCACCATAGGGATGGAGGATGCCAGCAGATCGGATATAAATTTTTTAATTGAATTCTGTAGTGCTGTTTCTGAAATGGGAATTAAAAGGGTGAGATATTCAGACACAGTTGGAATATCTTATCCCAGGAGGGTATTCTACAGTGTAAAAAAATTGATGCAGGAAGTACCTGTGGAAATTGAAATACACGCCCATGATGATTTTGGGATGGCTCTTTCAAATTCTCTCGGAGCAGCTGAGGCGGGGGCTAAATTTGTGGACTGTACTATATCCGGAATAGGTGAAAGAGCTGGGAACTGTGATTTTCTGAAATTTATGCAGGTGTTGAATGTAATTGTTGGTATGTCAAGAGCGCCTCTATAAAAGGCGTTCTTTTTATGGATATTTTTTATTCATAAAGGCAGTCATCATACATTATAAAAAATTTTATACAAGTAAGCCATACTAGATCATAATCATTACATTTGATGCTTTGATCACTGCCGTGGCTTCAGATCCTACTTTAAGTCCCAAGTTTTTTATTGCATCCATAGTTATGATGGAGCATATCTTGTTCCCATTTCCTATATCTAGTATTACCTCACCATTTACAGCTCCCTCCTTGATTTCAATTATTTTTCCCTTTAGTTGATTTCTCGCACTAATTTTCATGATTATATCTGTTCCTCCTTTGTGTTTATTTTATATATAAGTTTTTCTTATTAGAGTCTAATTATACTATAATTTAGAAAAATTTCATAACAGATGATTGTTATGAATATTTTATCAAAGAAACCATTAATAAGCTAGTATTTTGACGGATTTCGATTGTAAATACAGCCTAAGATATTATATGCTTGAAATATGTGCATAAACTAAATTTAGTAAAAAACTTTTATTTTCAGTACTTTATAGTATACTTAAATCAGGAGAGTTGAAAAAATTCATCTATATAATATAGGAGATAGCAGATGATCACGGGTGAATTGAAGAATAAAATAGATAGAATATGGGAGATATTCTGGACCGGAGGTATTACAAATCCGCTGGAGGTAATAGAGCAGTTTACATATCTTCTGTTTATAAAAGATCTAGATGATAATGAAACTTTAAATGAGAGCAATACTGAGCTTACTGCAGCCAAATTAAAAAAAACATTTCCGGAAAGTAAACAATATTTGAGGTGGAGTAGATTTAAGAATGAAGAAGCAGGGCAGCTGTACAAAATAGTGTCTGAAGGGGTTTTTCCTTTTATAAAAAACGTTTATGGAAATAGAAGCTCTGCATATTCAAAGTACATGTCAGATGCCATTTTCAAGATACCTACAGATCTTATGTTGTCTAAGATAGTTGATGCCATAGACAAACTTGATTTAGGCGTTGGAGATGTAGAGGGAGATCTCTATGAGTATCTGCTTTCTAAAGTTTCCACTTCAGGTACCAATGGTCAGTTCAGAACCCCAAGGCATATAATAAAGATGATAACTGAGTTGATGAAACCTACGCCAGAAGACATTATAGTTGACCCTGCAATGGGTACTGCAGGTTTTCTAGTTGGAGCAGAGGAATATTTGAGGAATAATTACAGTGATTTATTTTCAATATCCAGGCTAAAAGATCACTTTGACAACAAGATGTTCAATGGATTTGACATTGATAGAACTATGCTTAGAATTGGTGCCATGAATATGATGCTTCATGGAGTTGACATTCCAAATATTGAATATAGGGACTCTCTTTCTAAAAAAAACAGAGACATCGGAAAATATACGCTTGTTATGACAAATCCTCCTTTCAAGGGAAGCCTCGATTATCAGGCGGTTTCTGGAGATCTTTTAAAAATTACTAAAACTAAGAAGACGGAGCTTTTGTTTCTGGCACTTTTTTTGAGAATATTAAAGATTGGGGGAAGGTGTGCTTCTATTGTGCCAGAAGGGGTGCTGTTTGGATCTACCAAAGGTCACAAGGAGGTAAGAAAAGAAATAATAGATAACAACAAGCTGAAAGCTGTTATAAGTATGCCAAGTGGAGTTTTCAAACCTTATGCAGGAGTATCCACAGCGGTTCTTATATTTATAAAAACGGGCAGCGGTGGAACAGACAAGGTATGGTTTTATGATATGAAGTCAGATGGATTTTCGCTGGATGACAAGAGAAGACCTGTGGCAAACAACGATATACCTGATATAATAGCAAGATTCAACAACTTAGAAGGTGAAACGGATAGAAAGAGAACTGACCAGAGTTTTTTTGTGCCTGTATATGAAATAAGAGAAAATGATTATGATCTTTCTATAAACAGGTATAGGGAAGTAGAATATAAGGAAGTTCATTACGATGAGCCTAAAGTTATTCTTGACAGAGTAAAGAGACTTGAAAAAGAGATATCAGATGGTATAGATGAATTGAGTAAAATGATTGATTGATTATATTATAATCTTAAATTGTGGTGATATGGGGGGATAATAGTGAATAGACAGGATTTAATAAAAGCCGCAGAGGATTTTGTTGAGAACTCAAAGTACAATTATATAGGTAAGAAAGAAGCTATTTCAGAAGATGTCATAGGGATGAAAATTTTCGAGAAACCGATCTTGGTATTTGGATCTGCCAGTGACGAGTATTTTTTACTGTTGAAGAAACCGTATGCAGTTGGAAAACATTTTATGGCACCGAAAGAATGGCTTCCAAACTCTAAGACTGTTATATCCTTTTTTCTGCCTTTTAGTGAAACAGTCAGGAAGGGAAATAAAAGGGACATGTTGTGGCCTTCTAGAGAGTGGCTTCATGGGCGTATTGAAGGCCAAAATTTTTTAAATAAACTTTGCAATCATTTGAAATCAAAATTAATGGAAGAAGGATATGATAGTGTAGTACCTTCCTTGGATGAAAGGTTTTGGTCAGTGAAATTTGAAGGTAGTCCACTACATCCTGAATTGTCCTTTACAAGCAACTGGTCTGAGAGGCATGTAGGTTTTGTATGCGGTCTTGGATCATTTGGACTTTCAAGGGGGCTTATAACGCAAAAGGGCATAGCCGGAAGAATTGGAAGCATTGTTACAGAATTATATTTATCTCCTGATGAGAGAAAATACAAGGACATATATGAATACTGCATAATGTGCGGTAAATGTGCTGAGAATTGCCCCTCCAGGGCCATATCCGTAGAAAGAGGAAAAGATCATATTGTCTGTGCCAGATTTTTAGATGAAACATCTGAAAAATATAAGCCCAGGTATGGATGTGGAAAATGCCAGGTTGAAGTACCCTGTGAATTTAAAATACCTAGGGGAAGTTACTAGGTCAAGTGATTTCTAGGTTCAGATGCAGTCTGCTAGTGAGAAATGCTTTTTTTCATCTGAACCTCATTCGAAGCTCTGAAGAAAAATACTAGGTATAAAAATATGTTGAAAAAATTAAAGAAAAATTTTGGCTTATAGAATAAACCTTCATCATTTTAGCTAAAATATATGTATGTTGAAATAATTATGAAGGGAAGTTTTATAACTATGGATAATAATTTACTGGAAAAGTTCAAGAATAAATTGAAATCACAAAGAAGGGAAGCAGAGGATCTATTGATACAGATGGAAAGGAATGACACTATAAAGTCCAATGAAGAATTTTCTTCTGAATTGTCTGCTTATGACAATCACCCTGCAGATAGTGCCAGCAGCCTGTACGATAAAGAGAGAGGATTGGCTTTTCAAAAAAATGAGGAAATTATTATAGGGAAGATAGACAGTGCGTTGAAGAATATGGAAGACGGTACCTATGGAATGTGTAAAAAATGCGGCAAAGAGATAGAAAAGGAACGTTTGGAATATGTTCCCTATGCAGAATACTGTGTTCACTGTCAAAAAAATATGGACAATTTAAAGCCTGTAGAAACAAAAAATAGACCTCCGGAAGAAGATGTACTTGAAGATGTCATGGAGGACGGATATGATAGGCATACTGAATTTGATGCGGAGGACAGCTATCAGGCAGTTGGAAAATTTAATAAAAGGAAAAATATAGTAGAGGAATACAGGGATGAAGATGAGGAATATGTGGAACCAGTGGAGTCAATAAGCAATGACCAATATAAAAATCAACTTCCTTAATGTATATTGAATGACTTGAAGTTATGCTTAAAATATTGATATTGAATAGTTGGAGGTGTTAATTATATTAAATTTTTTGAGAGGAGAGGGAATTGATGAAAAATTAATTTCTGAAATAGAGTGTTACCGAAATTTTTATAAGGTGAATCCTGATATAAAATACAGAATACCCAAACCTAAATACAATTATTACGGGAAAGAAATTTGGGAGGAGGCAATTACAGCTGTTCTCTGTGGAGAGAATCTTCTTTTAGTTGGTCCTAAGGCAAGTGGAAAAAATGTTTTTGCAGAAAACCTGGCAGCTGCTTTTGGGAGGCCCATCTGGGATATTTCTTTTCATGTCAATACGGATTTTTCATCTCTTGTGGGAGCTGATACATTTAAAAATGGACAAGTCATTTTTAGAAAAGGTCCAATTTATGAATGTGCCACATTGGGAGGCTTCGGAGTTCTTGATGAGATCAATATGGCGAGGAATGAATCCATTGCACTTCTTCATGCTATCCTGGATTTTCGAAGAATTATTGACATACCAGGTTATGACAGAATCCCTCTGGAAGATGCTGCCAGATTCATTGCTACGATGAATTATGGATATGCAGGTACTAGAGAACTTAATGAAGCTCTGGTTTCGCGTTTTATGGTTATTGAAATGCCAACAATTTCTTCCAAGAATCTTATGAAGCTGCTTAAGCGAGAATTTCCTAATATGAAAGATAAATATCTTGAACAATTTATAGGTCTGTTTAAGGATCTTCAAAAGAAAAGTGAAAGCTCGGAGATCTCTACGAAATCCGTAGATCTAAGGGGGCTTATTTCTTCTATTCATCTTATAGACAAGGGCTTAAAAGCATCTGAGGCTTTGAAAATGGGCATTACAAATAAATCTTTTGATGGCTTTGAAAGAGAGATTATAGAAGACGTTATTCGCCTGAGAATACCAGAAAGGGCGGAAAGGAGTGAAATTTTTACAGATTAACTATGCAGGAACAAAATGATGAGATAAAAAGAGCCAATAATATTATATGGAATGCTTCGTCTGATTACTCCTTCAATTCAAAAATAAAGGCATATGATAAAAATGGAAAAGCTGATCTTTACTTGAATTATATTATAGGAGCTGTTCATAAATACTATGACTATTCACTTTTAGAGGGATTTTTTAACTATTTAAAAAAAGACACTAACTGTGAATTATTGAAAGAGTTGACATGGATAGCTTTAGAAAATTGTACTTATAAAAAAGCAAAAAATGAACGACTAGTTCTTGAAAATCTGCGGCGTGATTATTCAAAAAAATTTCTTGACGGGTGTAATCCAGATTTGTCTTTTGACATTATAGATCAGATCAAGATAGCTCATTTTGAAAGAGCGTTGGGTGAAAAACCTAATACAACAAATCTAGCACTTACCATTTTAAATGATTTAGAGTTTGATGAACATATGAATACAAAGCAGATTATATCTCGTATGAAGGAGATTATAAAAGTTTATTTTCAATATGGACCCCGCTTTTTATCAAAAAATATACTTCCAACATCACATAAGGACAGAAGTATTTTTCAAGTAAAGGTGAAGGGAGCGAATTCTAGGCATAATTCATTTTTTAAACGTCCTAAAAATGAATTACGCAGAGCTTTTAGTTGGCTTAAATCTGTAGATCAAATCAATAAATACGATAGAAAATTTATGCAGGGGTATTATGGAGTTTCCATTTTGCAAGAACCGCGGATAAAGGCTTTAGAAAAAATTTTGTGTGTTGGAAACCATAAAAATTGTCATGTTTATTTTACAAGAGGGGATTTTGATGTTCATATTAAAAGTAATATTAGTACAGTTAAACATCGAGGTGATGTTTTAAAACAAAGAGAAAAAAATAATATACATTATAATGAAAATTTTGCAAGAAATAATAATAACATCTTAAAGTTGACGAATAAAATTAAAAATGTAATGCTCATTAACCGTGAATCTTCCTGCAGAGCGGAAAGGGGAAAACTTATAGTAGGAAAGATTTGGAGAAGTCTTTATCTTTATGACAATAAAATTTTTATAAAAAATCTTAAAAATGATATCAGAGATCTAACGGTGGATATAATGCTGGATGCATCATTATCACAAAAAAATCGTCAGGAAATTATTGCAACGGAAGGATATATCATAGCTGAAAGCCTTACACGCTGTCAAATTCCTGTAAAAGTCTACTCTTTTTGCAGTTTTCACGATTATACAATTATCAATCTTTTTCGTGATTATGATGAAGTTGACAAGAACAATAGGATTTTCAATTATACGGCTTCAGGATGTAATAGAGACGGTTTGGCTATACGTACTGCACTTCATATGATGAAAAAATTAAACTGCAGACATAAAATGCTCATAGTCCTATCTGATGGGAAACCCAATGATATGCAGTGTATCCCTGCAAGTGGAACCAATCCTGTTGAATACAGTTATTCAGATGATATGGGTGTAAATGACACTGCTTTGGAAGTGAGGAAAGGTTTGCAGCAGAATGGAGTTTACGTCCTTGGTGTTTTCACAGGACGTAATGAAGATCTTCCTGCTGCCAAGAAGATATACGGCCGCAATTTAGTGTATATAAAATCTCCAAAAAGATTTGCTGATATAGTTGGGATCGTGCTGCAAAATAAATTGAATAACATGTATGAGTAAAAATTAGGTAAATGATCAAAGATATTATGTACAATTTGAAAACATATAAAATTTATAATAAGTGGACTTTGGAGGAATTCAAGGTTGAAAATTAAAGTATGAATTGGAAACATAGTAAAAGCGCATAGCAAATAAGCCATCATTTGATGACTTTTTGAAAATTAAATATTTAGCAAGTTAAGGTTAGGTAGCTGACTTGATTTTGTAACCTTGGAACTGTGCCATTAAAATTGCTTGCTCCACTGTGATTTCACGTTCAACAGGTATAACATCTGCCTTTCTATAAAGTTCAGCATTATAAGTTTCTTTATTTTTTAACATGTTGTATAATGCTGTTAGAAGCATTCTTGCTATTGCAATGATTGCTTTCTTGTGACCGCGACGCTTTCTTAAACGAAGATAGCGGTTACGTATTTCTGGATGCTTTTCACTTTTAACCACAGAAGTAGCACATTGTACTAAAAGTGGCTTGATGTAGCATCCGGCTTTGGAAACCCGGACAGATTTTTTCTTCCCTGCACTTTCATTGTTGGTAGGAGTTAGACCTGCCCATGAACATAAGTGTTTCGCCGAAGGAAAAGCCTCCATGTTGACACCAATTTCTGAAATAACAGTAATTGCAGAGAAAGGATTCTTAAATGATGGAGCAGTTAGAATTAGGTCGAGTTCTTGCTGATAGGGACTGGCGAGCGCAAGAATCAGTTCTTCTAACTCTGCTTTCCGGGATTCCAAATCCTCAAAATGCTTCTTAATAATCTTTAATTTACCAGCCTGTTCAGGAGAAATATATCCATCAACGGCGAGCTCTAGTTCGGGAATTTTGTTCTTCATAGAGCCATGAATTAAAGGTTTAATATCAAAAGAAGTATCCAAAGGATTTTCAAGAATTTTGTCTAAAATTCTTTTTGAACTTTTACCAAAAGTGTCCGAAACAACGTTTCCCAATTGAATGTTGGAAACCGTGAGACAGTTTTGGAGACGGTTCTTCTCGCTGGACATAAAGCAGGTTAGTTTGTAACGATAGCGCATAAGGTCGCGCAGCTGACGGATATCAGCAGGAGGCATAAAGCTACCGGCAACAAGATCATGCTTAAACAGGTCAGCAGTCCATTTCGCATCTTTCTTGTCAGTTTTTTTACCACGAATAGCCTTAACGTATTTAGGATGTGCAAGTACAATGGAACAACCTTTTTCTAAGACGTTGTACACGGGAATCCAGTATTTACCGGTAGATTCCATACAGACATCCTTACAATTAGACTCAAGCAGCCATTGTAACAGCTCTTTCAGACCCCTCGTGTAGGTAGAAAAGCGATGGCTCTTGTAGGTAGTAATACCTATAGAATTAGTAGTTGCAATACAAGCAACTACAAAAGTTTTGTGGACATCAATTCCACAACAGATTTTGTACACGATTTTCAAAGCCATATGGGACTCCTTTCTGAACTAAGAAGTTCTAAAAAATTATAGGGATAAACGACATTGACTGACAGCCTAGCATTTAAACGAGATTGTTTAAACAAAGATAAGGTTACGTACTCAAAGGTACACTTATTTGTGCTTGAAAAGGCAGTCTACACATATAAACAT
>NZ_JAJJPB010000069.1:0-877 GCF_020908015.1 Clostridium aromativorans | reverse complement strand
ACTCTCTTTCCTTGTCTTGTTCGCTGCTGCCAATTTTCTATTACTCTGATTGGAAAATCGCCATTAACTTCCCCTGGCTGCGTCAAAAGCTTCACTTCAGTGCTCATTTACATAAGTAAACTCCGCCCTTCCTTCTGCTTTTTCCTTGCCATACTCGTTACTGCCAATTTTCTATTACTTAGTTATAAATCTTACCTTAAATGTTTTTTTAACTTCAATCTTAGTTATAACTTGCTTTACTACAAAGGTTATTTCTAACCTTAGCTCTAAAATTACCATTAGCTTCCTACAGCTGCGTCAAATGCCTCACTGCGGTGCTCATTTACACTAAGTAAACTCTGTTCCTCCTTTGGCCTTTTCCTTGCTGTACTCGCTGCTGCCAATTTTAGCTTTAAAATTGCCACTAACTTCGTATAAACATACTAGTTACTGCCAACTCTTTTATATTTACTGTGCAATTTTCAAAGAACAAATTTCTTTCAATTCGCAGTGCTCAATTCACAATTGATGTTCTCACTGTAAAACTAAAATAAAATTTAACTATCAATTGTGAAATGTTAATTAGGCATTTTACAATTGATTAATGGTGGGCTTAAATGGACTCGAACCATCGACCTCACGCTTATCAGGCGTGCGCTCTAACCAGCTGAGCTATAAGCCCTCAATGGTGGAGATAAAGAGATTCGAACTCTTGACCCTCTGCGTGCAAGGCAGATGCTCTCCCAGCTGAGCTATACCCCCAAAATTATAAAATTTTTGAGGATAATCCCTCAAAATCAAACAGAATAAACGGATACTTACATAAGACAAACCTTTTAAGAAAGCCTTTCTCAGGCTCCCTTTCGACTCCCTAGAAAGGAGGTGATCCAGCCGCAGG
>NZ_JAJJPB010000068.1:0-1053 GCF_020908015.1 Clostridium aromativorans | reverse complement strand
TTTTATTTTGACATATGCTTGTTAAAGTTACCATTTTTGATTAAAAACATTTCATTTTCTTTTCATTTTGTTCTTGACATATTACCAAATTGCTTTTCATACATGCAAAAACCTTTAATGGTATATCAAGCACTGAATTTCATGTTCTTCAATTTCTCAATAATTTTGTTCATATGTTCTGCTGCCACATTTTGAGCGATATTTCTATCTTCCTCGGTTTCAGCTTTATCACCCATAATTCCAACAAATTGCGATACCTTCAGTCCCAAATGTTCTTGTATTTCTTCATCCGTTCCTTCCGGAGCAACTAGGTAGTAACAAAGCAATGAATCTTTTTTCCCTATCCTATGTGCTCTATCTTCACACTGGCTGTGAACGGCAGGCGACCAGTCAAATTCTCCAAATACTACACATGTAGCTTTTTGCAAGTTTAATCCTGAACCTGCTCTAAGTAAAATAATCAATATATTTGTTTCATCCTCACCTGCATCTAAAAGCATTTTTACAAACGCTGCTACATAAGGAGCCTTTGCAATTCCTATAGCTTGTCTGCCTTCATTGACAGCCTCTCTGGTCAACCTTCCTTTATCAAAATATTTTTTTACTGTATCAATTGTTTTGGCTTTTTCGACAGCGTCTTGAATTAATTCACTATACTTTCCAGTATCAAAATCTATTGTCTGGACAACTCTTCTCTTAGAAGGCAATTCTGGTGAACTACATCTCCATTGAAATGGAGAGCTTCGGATTCCCAATAAACCCCATGATAGAGCTCCACCGGTACATCTCCGGGGTATCCAAACCCACTACTGCTGGTATAGATTTCTCTATCCTACACAGATACTTTTTTAATATGTTGTAAGCTCCTACACAGTCTGCATTGTATATTTTGTTATTTTCCTTATATAAGCCCCTGTATTTTCTATTAGATCTTTCGGCATATTCCTTTGATACTTCTTTTGCATTTGGACTGCACTGACTTGAAAAGCTTTCTTCCTGCTTTTCTATAGAAATACCTCTATCTTCAGCTCTATAGGTTATTTTATCTGTCAG
>NZ_JAJJPB010000067.1:0-1218 GCF_020908015.1 Clostridium aromativorans | reverse complement strand
GTTATAAACAAGGAGGAAGAATAATGTCAAAAGAGAAGTTTGAAAGGACGAAACCGCACGTAAATATAGGAACGATAGGGCATGTAGATCATGGTAAGACAACATTGACAGCAGCAATAACCATGGTATTAGCGAAAGAGGGGAAGGCATCGGCAACAAAGTATGATGAGATAGATAAAGCTCCAGAGGAGAAAGAGAGAGGAATAACGATAAATACAGCGCATGTGGAATATGAGACAGATAAGAGACACTATGCACATGTAGACTGTCCAGGGCATGCAGATTATGTAAAGAACATGATAACAGGTGCAGCACAGATGGATGGAGCAATATTGGTAGTGAGTGCTGCAGATGGTCCAATGCCGCAGACAAGGGAACATATACTACTGGCAAGCAGGGTAGGAGTACAGCATATAGTAGTATTTTTAAATAAGGCAGATCAGGTGGATGATCCTGAGTTACTGGAATTAGTAGAGATGGAAGTAAGGGATCTTTTAAGTGAATATGGATTTCCGGGAGATGAAGTACCAATAATAGTAGGCAGTGCACTTAAGGCACTGGAGAATCCGGATGATGCAGAAGCGACGAAATGTATATATGAGCTGATGGATGCAGTTGACAATTATATACCGACACCTGATAGACCGACAGACAAACCATTCTTGATGCCAATAGAGGATATATTCACAATTACAGGAAGAGGGACAGTAGCGACAGGAAGAGTAGAGAGTGGAGTATTAAAAATAGGAGACGAACTGGAGATAGTAGGACTTCAAGAGGAGAAGAAGAAGACAGTATGTACAGGAGTAGAGATGTTCAGGAAGCTGCTTGACCAGGCAATGGCAGGAGACAACATAGGTGTACTTCTGAGAGGTATACAGAGGAATGAAGTAGAGAGAGGTCAGGTACTTGCGAAACCAGGTACAGTACACCCGCACAAGAAATTTGTAGGTCAGGTATATGTACTTAAGAAAGAAGAGGGTGGGAGGCACACACCGTTTTTCAATGGATACAGGCCGCAGTTTTATTTTAGGACCACAGATGTAACGGGGACCATTGCACTTCCGGAAGGAGTAGAGATGGTAATGCCTGGAGACCATATAGATATGAATGTAGAACTCATAACACCGGTAGCAATGCATGAAGGGTTGAGGTTTGCAATAAGAGAAGGCGGAAGAACAGTTGGTTCTGGTGTCGTAACTAAAATAGTTGAGTAAT
>NZ_JAJJPB010000066.1:0-1869 GCF_020908015.1 Clostridium aromativorans | reverse complement strand
CACTTAGCGAGGGTGCATTTTAGTTTTTTGAGTTATTTTCTTTATCACTATCCGCAGTAATAGATATTTCATTATTACTGTGTTTAGAGCTGTTCTTATATTTAAGAATGGCTCTTTCTTTTAAGTATGCAAGCATAGCAAAAATGCCTACTATACTTACTATTGTAACGCATACCATAGATGTAATAGTAACAGAATCACTCATATTGTCACCCCCTCTGCTGTCAGATTAACCGCAACGACTCCTTGGGAGAGATAAAGCCTGGAGGGTGACTAACTAAAAACATCCTTATTCTCCTGATAATTATTATAGCATAAATTTTAACCACGAATTTATATTTATAAAGTTTATCCATATTCTGCCTTGATATAGAACATATGTTCGTATATAATAGTATTATCTGGAACATAGGAGGTATATATGAATAGTTTTATAAATTGGATAGGTGGAAAGAAATTACTCAGGAAGGAGATAGTCAAACGATTTCCCGAAAGTTTCAATAGATACATAGAAGTGTTTGGAGGTGTAGCATGGGTATTGTTTTCAAAAGATAAACTGGCCAGCGTGGAAGTATACAACGATATAAATGGGGACCTGGTGAATTTATTCAGGTGCGTTAAATTCCATTGTGGAGAGTTGCAGAGGGAACTTTCATTCATGTTGAATTCAAGGGAAGTATTTTATGATTTCGCAAGTCAGTATAACACTAGAGGTATGACGGATATTCAGAGAGCAGCACGTTTCTTCATGTTGATTAAGACAAGCTATGGAAGCGACCACAGATCCTATGGATGTGTAAAGAAAAATGTAAATGTGATGATTAAATATCTTACTGATATTCAGGAAAGACTCTCTGATGTGGTGATTGAAGATAAAGATTTTGAGGATCTACTTAGAATATATGATAAGAAAGATGCACTTATATACCTGGACCCGCCTTACTATGGTACTGAAAAATACTATCAGGTCCAATTTTCAGAAGAGGATCATGTGAGGTTATGCGATTGCCTGAAGAAAGTAAAAGGAAAATTCATTCTTTCTTATAACGATTGTGAATTTGTGAAGCATTTATACAAGGATTTCAAGATAGATGAGGTTCAGAGAAATCATAATTTTGTAGGAAAATACAAGGATAAAGAGCATAGATACAGTGAATTGATTATTAGGAATTATTAACATTGTAAATAAATTGCTCTGGTGAATCCAAGGCTTTTTAAAATAGTACTTACAACTAATAACCCCCAGCCCAAAGCTGGAGGTTATTTTGTAATTGCATAAGATTGGGAATTTAAAATGCTATCTTTTAGTAGTATACCCCAAATATATTATTATATTCTTTAAAAGAAGCTCCAGTAATTAGCCAGAGCTTCTATATTAGATCAAAAAAGATCTAAAAAAAATAGACATCAATAATTATATCCTAAATACAATATTATATCTATACTATTGATATATTCCTTTATAATTTATTGATTTTTTACAAATACATGGTAAAATATAGAAGTAAGGTTCTTAAATGATCCTCTTTGTTTCTAAACCAATCAATACCTCATATTATTAAGAGCCCCTAGCCTATAGGGGTTTCTTCTCTGCTTATTATTTTAACAAAAAGGGCGTAATTCTCCTATCTTCTATAAGTGGGAGATGAATAGTCCTTGTTATTTTAGGTTCGATGCCTAAAATAATAACTACTTGACGAATTATTATATATGATGTATTCTAAAATCAGTGGTAAATATATAAATAAGGTAAAATAAATGGGTTTAGATACAAATAATCATTCAGTATTTTTGCTAAATTATCATTTGGTATTGGTTGTTAAATATAGGAGAAAAGTACTAAATGATAAAATATCAAATAGGCTAAAG
>NZ_JAJJPB010000065.1:0-1878 GCF_020908015.1 Clostridium aromativorans | reverse complement strand
GTAAGTAATATGCTTGAAATTGACAGTAACGAGTACAGCAAGGAAAAGGCCGAATGAGGAGCAGAGTTTACTTAGGTAAATGAGCACCGGAATGAAGCATTTGACGAAGCTGGACGAAGTTAATGGCAATTTCCAACAAAGGCAGTAAGTCTAAAATTGTTAGTGACGAGCAAGACAAGGAAAAATGCGAAGGAGGAACAGAGTTTACTTGAGTAAATGAGTACCGCAGTGAGTATTTTGACGCAGTATTGCGAAGTTAATAACAATTTTCAACAGAGTCAAAGACAACTTTTAAATTAAGAGTTTGATCCTGGCTCAGGACGAACGCTGGCGGCGTGCCTAACACATGCAAGTCGGGCGAAGAAGCTCCTTCGGGAGAATCTTAGCGGCGGACGGGTGAGTAACACGTGGGTAACCTGCCTCAAAGAGGGGGATAGCCTCCCGAAAGGGAGATTAATACCGCATGACAAATATAATCCGCATGGATTATATTTTAAAGGAGAAATCCGCTTTGAGATGGACCCGCGGCGCATTAGCTAGTTGGCAGGGTAACGGCCTACCAAGGCGACGATGCGTAGCCGACCTGAGAGGGTGAACGGCCACATTGGAACTGAGAGACGGTCCAGACTCCTACGGGAGGCAGCAGTGGGGAATATTGCACAATGGGCGAAAGCCTGATGCAGCAACGCCGCGTGAGTGAAGAAGGTTTTCGGATTGTAAAGCTCTGTCATCTGGGACGATAATGACGGTACCAGATGAGGAAGCCACGGCTAACTACGTGCCAGCAGCCGCGGTAATACGTAGGTGGCAAGCGTTGTCCGGAATTACTGGGCGTAAAGGGTGCGCAGGCGGACATTTAAGTGAGATGTGAAATACCCGGGCTTAACCCGGGCAGTGCATTTCAAACTGGGTGTCTGGAGTGCAGGAGAGGAGAACGGAATTCCTAGTGTAGCGGTGAAATGCGTAGAGATTAGGAAGAACACCAGTGGCGAAGGCGGTTCTCTGGACTGTAACTGACGCTGAGGCACGAAAGCGTGGGTAGCAAACAGGATTAGATACCCTGGTAGTCCACGCCGTAAACGATGAGTACTAGGTGTAGGAGGTATCGACCCCTTCTGTGCCGCAGTAAACACAATAAGTACTCCGCCTGGGAAGTACGATCGCAAGATTAAAACTCAAAGGAATTGACGGGGGCCCGCACAAGCAGCGGAGCATGTGGTTTAATTCGAAGCAACGCGAAGAACCTTACCTGGACTTGACATCCCCTGCATATCTCAGAGATGAGAGAAGCCCTTCGGGGCAGGGAGACAGGTGGTGCATGGTTGTCGTCAGCTCGTGTCGTGAGATGTTAGGTTAAGTCCTGCAACGAGCGCAACCCCTGTTGTTAGTTGCTAACAGTAAGATGAGCACTCTAACGAGACTGCCGCGGTTAACGCGGAGGAAGGTGGGGATGACGTCAAATCATCATGCCCCTTATGTCCAGGGCAACACACGTGCTACAATGGGCAGAACAGAGAGAAGCAAGGCCGCGAGGTGGAGCGAACCTCAAAAACTGTTCCCAGTTCGGATTGCAGGCTGAAACCCGCCTGCATGAAGCTGGAGTTGCTAGTAATCGCGAATCAGCATGTCGCGGTGAATACGTTCCCGGGCCTTGTACACACCGCCCGTCACACCATGAGAGCCGGCAACACCCGAAGTCCGTAGTCTAACGAAAGAGGACGCGGCCGAAGGTGGGGTTGGTGATTGGGGTGAAGTCGTAACAAGGTAGCCGTAGGAGAACCTGCGGCTGGATCACCTCCTTTCTAGGGAGTCGAAAGGGAGCCTGAGAAAGGCTTTCTTAAAAGGTTTGTCTTATGTAAGTATCCGTTTATTCTGTTT
>NZ_JAJJPB010000064.1:0-2912 GCF_020908015.1 Clostridium aromativorans | reverse complement strand
TTTCAAAGTTCATTTAACAAGTTTCCAACTTATGCTAAGTAGTTGGCTGATTAAATATCTTTTAAGATTTTCCATCTACTTTTCGAGTGTCTTCATAATATTTAAATTACATTTATGATAAATATTGTAACTCAAATGACATAAAATTACAATATAATATCTAAAATCAGGTAAAAAGTTAGTGCTGCAATATTAGTAAACAAGAATGAGGTTGAAACGAGGTCATAGCGCTATATACTAACTATAACAAAAACTGGATAGTTAATTTTATTTAGTTTTTTATTTTAAGACAAATAAATATAAATTTATTTAGAGAATGCAAAAAAATAATTTGAATAAAGGTACGGCAATACCAGGAAAGTAACGAATTTACTGTATTCAGTTTATGTGCTGATTATACAGAAATAATAAAGAAATTTCAAGTCCTTTAGGCTAGTACCTCACGGAAAAAGCATGAACCCATCTCTTTCCAAAATTCTCTTGCAAGAATTTTTTAAAAAATGCCTTTGCAGCATTTATATATGAGGTATGCCTTATTTTCCCTGAAATGTACTCTGGTATTACTGTGAAATGGTGTAAGAAGCAGCCAGAGCCTAGATCTTTACTCCTTTAAAAGAGGACCACATTCAAAACCAAATAGTCCTTAATGGATATATCCAGTCTACATTTGCGTTCTTTTTAAATTTTCTTAGATCTATCTAAAATTTATGAATAATATATATTCAAGATATTCCAAGCTGAGTAATGCCTGAAACCTTCTAGATTTCAAGCTTTTCTTAGGATATCTTTCTTCATCTTTTTTTACTAAGTTAAGAGCAATTCTTTTTAGCAGTCCAATGTTTTGTGGCTTGTTCCCTGTTCTATTCCTATTTTCATCTTCCCTAAAAGTTACATCCAGGTTCCAATGAGTACTCTCAATTCCCCAATGTTTTCTTGCTGCCTGTGAAAAGTCTTTTACATTCTTAATACTTCCCAGATAGTATCTACACTCCTCTGTCTTTCTCCCATTTTCTTCACAATTTCTAATAACCATACCTATACCATTTAATTTTGTCCAGTCATCTTTAGCTTTCATCCATGATATATCAGTAGAATAGTAAAAGATTCTTTCTTCAATTCTCCCATGGGATTTTTCCATAGTACGGTAGCACTCAATTTTTTCATTCTTTACCTTATCTGCTTTCGCATCTTTGAAATATTCTTTTACCTCATCATATAAAACCTTGTGGTTTTCTTTAAGTGCCAATACATAGTCTGCTTTATTGTGTTTTACAATCTTTTCTGCAATATCTTTCTGACAGCCCATTGCATCAATTGTAACAATGCTGCCCTTTATTAAAAGCATATCAAGTAATTCAGGTATTGCAGTAATTTCATTGCTTTTTTCATCTGCCTTTACCTGCCCTATGATAAGCTTATTACTGCTGCACCAGGCACTTACTATATGAATTGCCTTTTTATTATTCTTTTTATTTTCTGTTCCACGCATTGTTTTTCCGTCGATTGCTATTACTGTATTATTCCCAATCTCTGTTACTTCTCTCATCCAAAGCACAAAACATCTTTCAAACTGTTTAGGATCTATTAAATTTAATACTCTTTCAATTGTATGATGTGTTGGTATGCCATTTGGCAGTTCAAGGTACTTCCTCAGCCAATCTTCTCTTTCAATCGCCCAAGCTTCAACGTCCTCCCAGTCATCGCAGCTGCATATTGTTGCTGCAATTGCAATAAAGATGATATCTATAAGCTTGTGCCTAACTTTACCTTCTTGCCTTGTATCGTAGATTACACTAAAATGCTCAAAAAAGCTTCCCTTATACTTTTTTACTGCCATATTCAATAACCTCCATAAGAGTATTTTATTAAGGTTATTCTACTATAACAGAACTATAATTGTTAGTGGTAATTTATCCATTGGATAAACATTCCTTCATGCTTTTGCCGTGGCTAGTACCTAAGGGACTTTTTTAATATATAAAAATAAATATAGAGAGTTGGTTAAACATACCCCAACTGTAAAAAATAATAGGTATAGGTGTTGTGAGCCGTTGTATAAGAAATAAACTCGGACAACAAGCAGTATTACTACTATTGTATTGTTTGCTCGTCAGAAGGGTGTGTATGACCTTTTAAAACATTATACAGGTATGTAAACTGGTTACATTGTAACGGGATTATGTAGAGCGTTAGGGCACCTTTTAACGTGATGAAGCATAATACAAATAGCAGTATTAAAGAAACTTCAGCCGAAAACGAAGAGCATATATTTGTAAATGTCAAGTTCAAAATGTTGAAAAGTTCCAACATGAAAATGCATAAATATTTTATAGTAAATTTAAATTAATCAGGGGTTCTTTCTTGCTGGATTAATTCATAAACATCTTTTGTCCTATATAAAGGTCCAATAATTTTTACGATATGTGAATGATGCAATAACCTATCTAATATTGCATTAGCTAAAGTTACATCTGAAAAAACATCTCCCCATTTACTGAATGGCTGATTCGTTGTTATTATAGTAGAATTATGTTCGTATCTCTTTGTTATAAGTTGAAAAAATAGATTAGCACCCAAATGGTCTATTGGAAGATAAAGTGCACCCCTTTGTCAAGACAATTTTTTAGTAGATTTATAGTTAGGTTGATAAACAGTATCATAATGCTTTCCCTTAAATACACTTCACCTGTTGATGAAAATTATGTCAGGGACATGCCATCGCAGATGGTGCGTCAGCATCCTTGACGTAATTTCCATCTGCAGGTATAATTTTTCTCAGGAAAGCAAATAAATTATTTGTTGTATATTTCAGCGGGAGTCTTATAGCTAAGACTTTGATGCGGCCTTTTATAATTATAATATTTCAAGTAGCCGTTGATTCCAATGCGTGCCTCCCGTGGATTCTGGTAATC
>NZ_JAJJPB010000063.1:0-3609 GCF_020908015.1 Clostridium aromativorans | reverse complement strand
ATAGAAAATTGGCAGTAACGAGCAGTTCGAGGAAAGGCTTGAGGGAGGAGCAGAGCTTACTTATGTAAGTGAGCACCGCAGCGAAAGACTTGACGACGAAATGCAAAGTTAGTAGCAATTTTCCAATCAGAGTAATAGAAAATTGGCAGTAACGAGTATGGCAAGGAAAAAGCAGAAGGAAGGGCGGAGTTTACTTATGTAAATGAGCACTGGAGTGAAGCTTTTGACGCAGCCAGGGGAAGTTAATGGCGATTTTCCAATCAGAGTAATAGAAAATTGGCAGCAGCGAACAAGACAAGGAAAGAGAGTTTTGACGCAGTATTGTGAAGCTGATGGTAATTTTCGAAGCAAAGGTCAAGCTACAAAGGGCGCACGGAGGATGCCTTGGCACCAGGAGCCTAAGAAGGACGTGATAAGCTGCGAAAAGCTCTGGGTAGGCGCAAATAGCCAGAGAACCAGAGATATCCGAATGGGGAAACCCACCCGGCAAAGACCGGGAACTGGAGTCTGAATACATAGGACTTCAGAGGCAAACCCGGGGAACTGAAACATCTAAGTACCCGGAGGAAGAGAAAGAAAGATCGATTTTCCAAGTAGCGGCGAGCGAAAGGGAAAGAGCCCAAACCAGGAACTTGTTCCTGGGGTTGAGGTCAGGTCAAAAAGAGAGAGGAAGCTTAAGCGAATACAACTGGAAAGTTGAGCCGCAGACGGTAAAAGCCCGGTAGGTGAAAAGCAGAGACTCGAAGGCCTGAACCAGAGTACCACGAGACACGAGGAACCTTGTGGGAAGCAGGGAGGACCACCTCCCAAGGCTAAATACTACCTGGTGACCGATAGAGAAGAAGTACCGTGAGGGAAAGGTGAAAAGAACCCCGGGAGGGGAGTGAAATAGAATCTGAAACCGTGTGTCCACAAATAGTCGAAGCACAATAAAGTGCGACGGCGTGCTTTTTGTAGAACGAGCCAGCGAGTTGCGGTATGCAGCAAGGTTAAGTACTTAAGGTACGGAGCCGGAGGGAAACCGAGTCTTAAAAGGGCGGGAAGTTGTATAGTGCAGACCCGAAACCGGGTGACCTATCCATGGCCAGGTTGAAGCGGAAGTAAAATTTCGTGGAGGACCGAACCACAATGGTGTTGAAAAACCATGGGATGAGCTGTGGATAGCGGAGAAATTCCAATCGAACTCGGAGATAGCTGGTTCTCCTCGAAATAGCTTTAGGGCTAGCGTCGGGAATGAGTAATGGAGGTAGAGCACTGACTGGGGTAGGGGCTGACAACAGTTACTGAACCCTATCAAACTCCGAATGCCAAATACTTGAATTCCGGCAGTCAGACTGCGAATGATAAGATCCGTAGTCAAAAGGGAAAAAGCCCAGACCACCGGCTAAGGTCCCAAAGTGTAAGTTAAGTGGAAAAGGAAGTGTGATCTCTAAGACAACTAGGATGTTGGCTCAGAAGCAGCCATACATTTAAAGAGTGCGTAACAGCTCACTAGTCAAGAGGTCATGCGCCGAAGATGTCCGGGGCTAAAACTTACCACCGAAGCTGTGGGCTAGAGATAGCGGTAGAGGAGCATGCTGTCCAGGTAGAAGCTGTACCGGAAGGAGCAGTGGACAGGACAGGAGAGAGAATGCTGGCATAAGTAGCGAGAAATAAGTGAGAATCTTATTGGTCGAAAACCTAAGGTTTCCTGGGGAAGGTTCGTCCACCCAGGGTAAGTCGGGACCTAAGCCGAGGCCGAAAGGCGTAGGTGATGGACAATCGGTTGAGAGTCCGATACCGCAGAATACCGGTAAAGACCCGAAGGGATGACGCAGGAGGATAGGATGTGCATACAGATGGAGGTATGTCCAAGCAGCGAGTAAGGGAAGGGAGGCAAATCCCCCTTTTCAATTGTGAGCTGTGACGGGGAAGCCGAAAGGCGAAGTATCCGAGATCACACTGCCGAGAAAAGTCTCTAGGGAGGTAAACTGTGCCCGTACCGCAAACCGACACAGGTAGGTGAGGAGAGGATCCTAAGACCATCGGAAGAATTGTTGTCAAGGAACTCGGCAAATTGACTCCGTAACCTAGGGAGAAGGAGTGCCTCGGAAGAGGCCGCAGAGAAGAGGCTCAAGCAACTGTTTATCAAAAACACAGGTCTCTGCTAAAGCGAAAGCTGAAGTATAGGGGCTGACGCCTGCCCGGTGCTGGAAGGTTAAGGGGAATACTTAATAGAGATATGAAGGTAAGAACTTAAGCCCCAGTAAACGGCGGCCGTAACTATAACGGTCCTAAGGTAGCGAAATTCCTTGTCGGGTAAGTTCCGACCCGCACGAATGGCGTAATGATTTGAGCACTGTCTCGACAACAAATCCGGCGAAATTGAAGTGCAAGTGAAGATGCTTGCTACCCGCGATTGGACGGAAAGACCCCGTAGAGCTTTACTGCAGCTTAACACTGAATTTCGGTATTGTCTGTACAGAATAGGTGGGAGACATGGAAGCATGGGCGCCAGCCCATGTGGAGCCGACGTTGGGATACCACCCTGACGGTACTGGGATTCTAACCGGGTGCCATGAAACTGGCGACGGGACAATGTTAGGTGGGCAGTTTGACTGGGGCGGTCGCCTCCGAAAGGGTAACGGAGGCGTACAAAGGTTTCCTCAGAAGGGTTAGAAATTCTTCGGAGAGTGCAAAGGCAAAAGGGAGCCTGACTGCGACACAGACAGGTGGAGCAGGGACGAAAGTCGGTCTTAGTGATCCGGTGGTACCTCGTGGGAGGGCCATCGCTCAACGGATAAAAGCTACCTCGGGGATAACAGGCTGATCTCCCCCAAGAGTTCACATCGACGGGGAGGTTTGGCACCTCGATGTCGGCTCGTCGCATCCTGGGGCTGAAGTAGGTCCCAAGGGTTGGGCTGTTCGCCCATTAAAGCGGCACGCGAGCTGGGTTCAGAACGTCGTGAGACAGTTCGGTCCCTATCCGTCGCGGGCGCAGGAAATTTGAGAGGAGCTGTCCTTAGTACGAGAGGACCGGGATGGACTGACCTCTGGTGAACCAGTTGTTCCGCCAGGAGCACCGCTGGGTAGCCAAGTTGGGAAGGGATAAACGCTGAAAGCATCTAAGCGTGAAGCCCCCCTCGAGAAGAGATTTCCCACAGCGAAAGCTGGTAAGACCCCTCGGAGAACACGAGGAGATAGGTCAGGGGTGTAAGCAGGGTAACCTGCTCAGCTGACTGATACTAATAGGTCGAGGGCTTGACCAAAAGAAGACATGGAAGAGATATTTACTGTGCAATTTTGAGAGAACAGGGTTCTCTAAACTCACTCAGCTGAAGCTGAGGAGTAGTGATTTATACCTTTGGTAATAATAAGGTAATATGTCAAGAAAATTGATAATAGCGAGCAAGATGAGGAAAAATGTGAATGAGAAGCGGAATTTACTTATGTAAATGAGCATCGGAATGAATGTTTTGACGAAATATTGCGAAGTTAATAGCAATTTATAAGAAAATTAGTAATAGCGAGCAGTTCAAGGGAAGACTCGAGTGAGGAGCAGAGCTTACTCATGTAAGTGAGCACCGCAGCGAAAGACTTGACGAAGGAATGCGAAGTTAGTAGTAATTT
>NZ_JAJJPB010000062.1:0-4383 GCF_020908015.1 Clostridium aromativorans | reverse complement strand
TATACCAGGGTCTTTTTCTTTCACTCAATTCTTCTGGAGCCATGTTTCCTATATAAGTTTGATTTGGCGCATAACTGACTACATCTTCAAATGATCTCAAGTGGTTTTTTATCTGCTTCAGATAATCCGAATCCGGATTTGTCTTCCTCTCCAAAGTTTGGGTAGTGCCATTATGCACCACCATATCCGGCGTATTAACTAAAACATAAGAAGCTCTCTTAACAACGGGAAAATTCATTTTAAAACCTCCTATTTATTTTTTATAAATTGGAGGATCTGAAAATAAAATATTTTCAATCCTCCTGGAACTCACAAATTATTCAAAAACTTTCTGCCCCTCTACAGGTGTTGAAAGAGCTTTCAAGGCTTTCTCAACTAAACCATATCTCAGCTCAAATTCACCCTTTTTATCCAATGCCGGATTACCCAGTGGATGTGGTATAGCTACAGTAGGTATTATTCTATTTGCACCAACTGTCAGTGATATTGGAACTACCGTACACATATGGACTACAGGAAGCCCACCTCTTTCTATCTCTTTTACCATTGTTGCACCGCAACGAGTACAAGTTCCTCAGGTAGATGTAAGTATAACTGCTTCGACTCCATCCGCTACAAGTTCTTTAACTATGGCATCTGCAAATTTTTTGGCTGAAGCCACTGCTGTACCATTTCCCACAGTTGCATAATAGTAGTTATGCAGCGATCCTATTTTGCCTTCCTTTTCCATTTTTCTCAGTACATCTACAGGTAACACTCTATCGGGATCCTCATTGGCATAGGTTGGATCATATCCACCATGAGCTGTCTGAAAATTCTCAGGTGTGAGATCTTCAATTCCCTCTATATTGTACTTTCCAAATTTAGATGCACTGGAAGATTCTACATGATCCGGGTTGCCCTTAGGAACTATACCTCCAGAAGTAACCAATGCAATTTTAGCTTTAGTTATATCTTTTACAGCCGGATTTGGATCTACCTTGTCAAATACAGGCATTTTAAATTCTGTAGTAAAACTCTCTCCCTTTAATTTGTGTACAAGCATATCTACTGCTCGTTTGGAGCCTCTTTCATCACTAAAACAATTTTTTCTTATTCCTCTCTCAATATATCCCTCTTCTTCAGGAGAACCTATTTTTTCACCTCTAACAAGCTTTAGTGACAACGATACTATTTTAGGAAGAGCCTTTCTCATACCCGCGGCACTATTTTTGGTTTCAATTATATAAAGATATTTTTTAAATAGATCTGCACCTGGATTTTCAGGATACATGGCAGTAACTGCAGGTATACCAAGCTTATCCTGAACTTCTTTTGACACCGCGCCACATGCCATACCATATCTGCCCGCATTAAAAGCAGGACCTGCTATGAATAAATCTGGACTGTATTTTTTAACCATATCCAATATTTCACTTTTCGCGTCTTCTATATTTTCATTGAAATAGGAATCTCCACAGATAACTGTGGCAACTATCTCCACATCTTCCTTCTTAAATAAGCCGTTCAGCCCCATGCCCGGTCCCAGAAAACCATCTCTCACCTCTGGCTTATAATTTGCCTTTTCCTCTCCTCCTATGCCGGCATAAAACTGATTTATATAATGCACAACTTTAATCATATCAATCCATATCTCCTTTCAAAGTTTTGCAAAACCTCTATAAAATTTCTAGTATTTTGAATACTCATCTCTGATTTGCTTAACTTCACTTATTATCTCATCCACCTCGAGAACCATTTCCATCATGCCGCACTGTTCATCATAAATTGCAGCATCACATTCTTCCTTTATTTCAGGTTCTACAATATGGTAGACAGCCAGTCCAAGTGCTACTCCTGCAAGCGGACCAGCAAAAGTCGGATCTCCCGCACTTACCGTTTCTGCAGAAAGACCTGATGCTTCTGCCTCTGCTCCACCTAAAACTACAACTATATTTTCTGCACCGTATTTCTCCGTCAAATCTTTTACTCTCTGTTGGATCTCCAGATCCATAGCTCCCGCAGCCGTTCAAACGAAACATTCTGTAGAAGCAAATATAACCTCTGCTCCGGCTGACTTTACACAGGCCTCAATAGCCTGGCCAGGTATGCCGTCCCTATCTCCTATCGCAATTACCTTTTTCCCCTTTAACATTTTTTATCATTCCTTTCAAAAAATATATTGCAAATAGTACTAATACCCTGTTACATCTGCATAATTTTATTCTATTTATTCATAAATTTCTATTTCATTTTAAAATATTACTCATTATTCTTTTTAATTTACTTTATAATAAAATTTGAGCATTTTTATGCTTTTTGTATTTGGGACGCTTTGTTTTCGCCAATCAATTGAATTAGTATCCTTTAGAAGTTAATTTAGTGAATCCGACCTCACTAGTAGATCCAGTTACCACCTGGAGCTCAGCTTCTATGGTACCATCTGGTCTTAAGCTTCCTGCATGACCACCTGCAATTATATCAGCGGCTTCACTGTGTCCCAATATTTTTTTCATCTTGGGAAGCACAATCAACTCATTTGCATTCCCTGCTGTGACAACTGCATCTCCCTTAGGTGTAGAATCTGCCAGTGACTGGGAGGCACCATCTTGTCCAGCATATTCATCAGTTACAAGGACTGTCTTTACACCCATATCCGATATCTTATTGCAATTCATTACAAGATCTGCATCTGGATTTCCAAAGCCTTCTTCGGATATGATGACTGCATCTGCTCCAAGATATTTCACCAATTTAGCCGTGAAATTGGATGATCTCTCTTTATCTGCAAGGTACACATTCTCGTTTGTAATTATACAGCCCAGAAAATTAATGTCCTTTCCATCTCTGTCATATAGATCTTCAATAATTGGATTGTTCAAATGCACATAAGTTGGATTTTTATCGCAAGCAGATACACAATTTCCACTGACTACTGCACCGTCAAATACTTCTGTAGGGTACAAAAATGTAGGGATAATTTTTTTAGCATCCACTCCATACACATAAGTATCATGCAGCAGTCCCTGACTTTGAAGCATATATACATAAATAATTTTAGGAAGATCTGCATATTTTTTTACCTGTTCCAGTAGAGGCAGCGTTTCATAAATCTTCGTTTCATCTGGATTTAAATTTTTTCCAGCTTCACCAATATACGCAGCTGCTTTAAATCCAATCATTCTAACAGCCTCTTCGTGTTCATGCTGTTTCACTCCCTTTTTCGGCTCACAAACTATAACTAAATTATTCGTTTTTGAAAATGGAGTGTATTTTGCTCCCTCGCCGCTCATGTCTATAATGCCTTCTTGAAATCCGACAATGCTTCCTGTCGTCACCACGGCAGCTCCACTCAGTACGTGGGTTTTACCTTCTCCAACAGTATCAACTTTGTTTACAAATCCCGGAAATATGCCCCCTTTCCCTTCTACTTTGACTCTGGGCTCGATCACATCTTTCACAGGTATGATTCTAGTTTCATCACCTGGCCTGGCAATGTCCACCTCCACCCTTTCAATCCTTTCATCACCACTGATTTTTTCCATCAATTCATTTTTGTTCACATAGAGAACCCCATCTACAACTTTTGTTTCATTCCCAAATTGAACATCTTTAATATGAATCTTTCCAATTTCCAGTTGCAATATATCCACCTCCAAATTTATTAAAATTAGGAATTCAAATTCCTAATTTTTACAATGTAGCATAATAGGATTTAACGAATTCCTCTACATCATCCAAAGATTTTATTTTGTCTGCAGTAATTGTATTAACTTTTTCCCCTTTATTGTAGAGTACCATAGTAGGCAATCCTAAAACCTTCTGTCCTATTGCAAGTCTTCTAGCTTTACTTATATTGAGACTTGAAAATTTAATTTTATCCCCATATTTATCTTCCAGTCCATGCACTCCCGGCATAAGCTGTTTGCATATTTCGCATTTATCTCCCCAATAGTCCACAAATACAGGTTTATCAGCACAATTTAAAACCTCTTCATCAAAATTTTGTTTTGTCAATTCAATCATTACAATTTCCTCCCTTTTAATTTTTATTTTCTTCTATATAACTCTCTGCAGTAGTTGCTGCTATAGCACCATCAGCTGCTGCAGTTATGACCTGTCTTAAGGATTTTTTTCTTATATCACCTGCGGCAAATACTCCTGAAATATTAGTTCTCATATCCTCATCTGTCACAATATAACCTTTTTCATCCATAGTTACCTTCCCCTGAAACAGCTGTGATATAGGTTCATATCCTACAAATACAAAGCATCCGTCTACTTTCAAATTCCTGGTTTCACCTGTAATCTTGTTCTTTATAAGTAATCCTTCCAATATTTCATCCCCTACAGCTTCTTCCACAATGGAATTCCATATAAATTTTATTTTAGGATTGTGAAAAG
>NZ_JAJJPB010000061.1:0-5406 GCF_020908015.1 Clostridium aromativorans | reverse complement strand
GGTGAAGTGTATTTAAGGGAAAGCATTATGATACTGTTTATCAACCTAACTATAAATCTACTAAAAAATTGTCTTGACAAAGGGGTGCACTTTAGATATATATTCCTTTATTAGCGCCTTCTATATACATAGTTCCTATAAATTCACGAATTCCCTTAACTAATTCAGTATGTTCTGCGTTTGACTTGAACTAAAATTAGGATCAGTTGATGTTACCTCAAATTGGTTATATTCATCATCACAATAGGATACATATAACTCCCAAGCACCAGTTTTTACATCTTTTAATATAGAAACATAATCATAATTTTGCAATTCCTTGCTCATCCCAATTAAGTTCTTGTTCATATCATTAAAATTCTTGTTGACAGCCTTTATTGGTTCACATTTATGGCTTACTGTTTTTCTATTAATAAATTCCCTTCATCCTGAACAGAGTTTTTCTGAATTGAGGAGATTATATTTTTTAAATCTAAAGAAATTTCATTTTCATCACTCATTTTTTCTGTAACCTCCTATAATTTTTAAAATTCAGTTTCATTAATTATTTTACATTCAATTTCGTTTTCTTCAAAAACTCTAACAAGATTTTCAACATCATCTTTCGCACGGGAATTTCCTAGAGTCCATTTATATCTATCATATATAAGCGGAAAAGATACAAAATTTTCTTTAATTGGGACTACTACAACTTCGTACTTACTAGGGAATATTAATGTTGATGATTTTTCATCCATTATTTCATAGTTATCCCTTTTTCCGTATAAGCCATAAAAACCTACTTTAATCATGGAAATTCCTTTACTTTTAAACATGCCTACAAATTTTTGTATGTCAGGTTTATTGTAGTTAAAAAGTTCTTTCCATTTCATTATAATTTGCTCCCTCCTTACAACACCTCATTATGGATTTTGTTATATTTTTCAAATAGCAAAATCCCAACTCTGCTATAAATATACCAACCATATAGATTAAATACTATCCTTAATTTCACAGATTATTGCTTTCATTATTGGATTTTTTCTTGGCATCTTCTATGGATTCATCATCCAAGGCCTGGTAGATGTATTCATACAAATCATTTTCTCTCTGCCAAATCGTACTTTCATTGTAATTTAAGATTATACTTATCTTGCTGTTTAAAAATCCCTTCTTGAATCTCATATCTAAAATTTCACAGTCATTCTTGTTGGTTTTTCTAATGGATTCCATTATCAAATCTATCTGGCAGTTGTTGAACTTTAAAGTTTTTATTTTTCTCTTTATTGAATCTATTTTTTTCAATATTTTTTCTTTCTCAATATCGGTAATAAGTTTATTTTCGCTTAGCCCATAATTTAACACTTCTAGTTGCCTTTCAAATAAAGCTATTAAAGCAAGATCCCTGTAATAACTCTTTAAAATTTGAGTTACAATTCTAGTATGTTTCTTCATATGATTTACCGCCCCTTATATCAACTTTTTTGTTTTATCTATGAAAAACTTGTATTTTTTCCCCGGTATACTTATTTTTCTTATTTGTTTTTCATCATCAACAATAATTATTATCCTCATGGAGTTGCTCTTCTCCATGGCAGGAACAATCACAGACTCTTGTCCGTCTTTAACCAGTGCTATGTCAAAAAATTTGTTTCCCTCTATAAAAGACAAAATATAAGGGAATTTTGATACAGTACACCAGCTTGCACCAAACATTTTATGTATATAGCTATAGGCATCTAATGCCTTAAGTAAATCTCTGTTTATTTTATCAACTGTTGGGTAAAGTAAAAGGTCTCCCTCTTTTTTAAGATAAGGAACTTGTTTTGCCATAAGAGGTTCTATCAATTCATCTATATCATTAATTCCAGTTATGTCTTTTATTTGGGAAATAGTAAGATGCCCAAACTGCTTCAATAAATCCATTATTTGTTTTTGATCTTTTGATAAATAAAACACGTAATCAACTCCAATGCATTTATTTTAGAAGGGAGGGCTTTGCCTATGGCAAAACCCTTATAAAGACATAAATACACAAACATGAAAAACTATGATATGACAATTAAATTAAGATAAGATTTTATCCTATATTTTTTTACCCTCATTTACATGATAACTAAAAATCAAAAAAATAACCTTGTTTTAAAATTGTTTTTTATTTATTTAAAATTTTATTTTTATTGGCATCAGAAATGTTTTAGAACTCATTGATTTTTTACCAGAAGGACTCCTCATCCTCTTGGGTGTCATGTTCATCCTGCAGAAAACCGTCTTCCTTAAAATTTTCACAATCCTTAAAGAAATTTAATTGAGCACTCTTTTCCATAGGTTTTTTATCTCTCAACTTTTCCAGCCTGTGTATTTCATTTTCTATTTCCTCCCTTGACAATTCGTCATACCTCTTCACTTCATCAAATTTATTTTCAACTTGCAACTTTTCGCCTTCATTATTTTTGTTGTTATTTTTTTCTTCGATCATAGAAATTTCTTCATTTTTTGATTCACTGGATACAATATCAGTCTTTTCTTCTTTCCCCTGCTCCACAAAATCTTGCGCAACTGCTTTCCTATCCTCTTGTAAATTATTTTGTAAACCCTTTGGAACAACTTTTGACTCATCATTTCCTACGGCAGAATTTATTTTTTCTTCTACAATCTTTAGGATTTTACTTATAAAAATCAGTATTTCTTTTTCTGAAATTCTGAGGCGTGAAAATTCTTTCATAGGCTTTTTCTTACGTTTTCTAACCTCTTGCATTGCCCTTTCAATCATTTTTTCTTCGTCCAGATAATATTTTTCAGCCCACGGAAGCTTGTAGTCTCTAATGCCAGTTGGTTTAAGATGTTTTGCCATCTCATGCTCTGAATAATCCATTTTATACAGCATTAACGGCTGCTCTCCTCTATACATGAGTATGGCTTTCTTTCTGTCAAGTCTCAAGAGTTCGTCAGGGTTTTGCAGATTTCTTCCACTTGGTGATACATTCTGGGATCCAAAATCAGCTATTCCTTCAATTCCAGCTTTTTTGTTTGAAGAATGGGATTCCACCGTAGTAGGCCCTATATGTTCCGAAACTTGTTTTGCCGTCATGTCGTCGGATGCCCCCAAGAACAGCTGACTGTCACAGTTACCCAGGATTTCAAACCATGCATCATGTGGATATCTGTTCTTGAGTTGGGCTATGTTTTGGAATATTATAAAACATATTATACCCCTGGATCTTAAAGTAGATATCTTCTTTTTAAAATCAGGTATAGCACCAATATTTGGAAATTCGTCAAGAATAAAATACACTTCCTGCTGCTCTTCAATTGGTATCATCTTTTTGTAAAAATCAGCATACTTGGTGAGTTTCATAAATAGAAATGAGAAAAATAGACTTGCTACAAAGTCAAATGTACTTTCTGAATCGGATGTGATACAGAAATAAGCAGTTTTTTCATATTTAGGTGCTGTAAGATCTATATCACTTGTTGCAGTCAGGTTCTGGACTATTTCATTCTGGAAAATCTGCAACTTGGATCCAAGACCTATTACTATATTAGGCTTTATCTTGTCACTTGCCTGTGAATATATGGCATAAGGCATTTTGGCCGGATTTGTGCTGTCAAGCTGTGCAAACATTGCATCAAGTATCACTACATTTTTTGTCACTAGCATAGAATATACTGTCGCCAGATTTCTGTTTCCTTCCGGTACTACAGTGACTACATATAGCACTAGTGCTTTTAAAAGGTTCATCTCAGACTTTTCCCAGAACTCGTCCACTTTTCCATCAACCGGCCTTGTATTTGCCATAACAGTTTCGGCAAAACTCTGGGCTGAAATATCATCCGTAACTTCTGCCAGCGGGTTCCATCTATCCGAATGTATCATATGAACCAGGTTCAGCACCTTCACATTGTATCCTTCATGGTCTCTCAAAAAAGGCGCCATATCCTCAAATATCTCAGCTTTTGGATCAGTTATAACCATGGATTGTCCCATCCTGGCTATCTGCATTATTTGATTCCTAACAAACGCCCTTGATTTACCTGTACCTGCAGCACCATAAACAGCAACATTTTTGTTTGCTGTCACCGGAAGTGAAAGAGCAACGGTTTCAAATTTTCCTGACCTTCTAAGTTCTATACTGCCGCCTTTTTCTAGCTTTCCAAAGATTATTCCGCTGCCTGAAGTCCCGCTTTTAACAGTGAATATTTCCCTGGCCCTTTCATATGGCATCCATTCTGCAGTTCCGTATGTTCCCTGTTCAGGTATAGCGATAGGCCCGTCCTCTTTTTTATGACTTACGTGGCCTGCAACAAAAATCAGACCTGCAACAAAGCCAAAGAAAACAATGAAACATTTGAACCATTTGAAAAATACCATTTTATTTGCTATGAGAAGTTTCAGATTGCCTGCAAAACTTTGAGTTCCGTATGCATTGACAATATCTTCGACATGCCCTGAACTTGTAGCTATTATTGGTACAAACAAATATATGCTTATTATGAAGACAAGTATAAAGGCTACAGTATATTTAATTTTATTATTCTTAGACATTCAACCATCCTTTCCAACCTACATTTCTTCTCGGTCAGCTCAAGGATAGCATCTAAATATCGGTTTAAAATTTAGCATTTTCTTATTTATTATTTGGGTAAAAATTTGGATGAAAAACGAAATGAATGTTTGTCTCATTTTATATTAATAAAATCTCATTTAATGTATAAATATGTAATTGGACAAATTTCTATTAAAAATATTTAAAATGATAAACTTATAAATTTTTTCTAATATGAACTATACTTTAAAAGGGATTGAAGATTTTATATTTTCTAAAATTATTAAAGATTGCAATTAATTTTTACGAATTGTGACTTAATTATATGAATATTATAAATTGATGTTATTCTATTTATAATGTTATACTTATTGCAAATTACTGTCAATAATAATCAATCTACAAAAAAATCTATTTTTAAACAATCTTTTTTATAATTTCATTTACTAATTATCATATAATTTTATTTTTTAAAATAATCTACTATAAGCTTGTCTAAAGCTTCGCTAATCTGCTGAATTTGTTCTTTATCAGCATTGCCTTCTATTTTCTTATGCAACAATTTTCTTACTATCTCAATTTTCTCAGATAAATCTTTTTTCTTATCTAATTTCTCTTTCATAAAAATCTCCTTCATAACAATTATTTTGAAGTTATAACTGTCAGTGAACTACATCTCCATTGAAATGGAGAGCTTCGGATTCCCAATAAACCCCATGATAGAGCTCCACCGGTACATCTCCGGGGTATCCAAACCCACTACTGCTGGTATAGATTTCTCCATCCTACACAGATACTTTTTTAATATGTTGTAAGCTCCTACACAGTCTGCATTGTATATTTTGTTATTTTCCTTATATAAGCCCCTGTATTTTCTATT
>NZ_JAJJPB010000060.1:0-5548 GCF_020908015.1 Clostridium aromativorans | reverse complement strand
TTATTATTTTAGGCATCGAACCTAAAATAACAAGGACTATTCATCTCCCACTTATAGAAGATAGGAGAATTACGCCCTTTTTGTTAAAATTAATCTGCTCTTTACATATTATTATATCAGGAGACATTTTTCCTATCTACTCTTAGACTTTTTCATTTTAACCTTAATCAATCATTTCTAATAGATTGAGAAAATTAAGGCTATAATTATTTAACATAAGTAACAACATTTCCTGTTCTCCTGAGACATGCCATTTCTGGCGTTTGGGAATATCCAAGCGCAAGTCCTCCACAAATCGTTTCATTTTCCTTTAAACCCAGTTCCACTAAATATCCATGAATACATTTATTATCATCTAACCAGTGAAGCTGATTTATCCAACAAGAACCTATATCCAAAGACACTGCTGCTAACATCATATTTTCCAATGCAACTGAGCAGTCTGCCATAGCATTTCCATATTCCCTTTGATTTGCAGCCACAATTAATGTAGGAGCATTGTATATGAAATCATAGCCACCTTTTTTTGATGCCAAAATTGAATTCTTTATACTTTTATAGATACCTTCTTCAATCTCCATGTTGGCGAATTCTTTTTCTACCATTAATTTTAATTTCTGTAAAGTTTCTTTATTTTGTATTACTATAAAATGGTTTGTTTGATTATTTCCACCGCTTGGGGCAAAACGCCCAGCCTCAATAATTAGAGAAAGCTTTTCATCTGGAATTTGATCTTTCCCATATTTACGTATACTTCTTCGCTTGCGAATAGTCTCTAATACTTGACTTTCCATAAAATTAACCTCCAATACTCAAAATTAATTTAATATAAATTTATCCTACTTCTCGATACTTTCAATTAATTCACAGGTGGATTTGTTTATAATGTGTTAAACATAAAAATAACAATGTCCTGAATCCCTTCAAAACACTGCTACCACTGATTTGGTAGTCCCTAGGAGAATCGAACTCCTGATTTCACCGTGAGAGGGTGACGTCTTAACCGCTTGACCAAGGGACCTCATACTAATTTTTGCAATCAACAGGTATTATTATATATTTTTTTATTCATTTAGTCAATATTTTTTAGTATATTTCAGAGATTTAGCACTTAAATTCCAGTAAAAAATTTATTTTTTACTGGAATTATATTTTCTTACATTTGCTTGAAGAGCTGGTAAGCCCACAAACCGTTAGGTCATAAAAATAGCTATACCTACCCTTTTCCCTAAAAATCTTAGCAAGAAAATTTCCAGTTTTATTTTAAAATTATACTTTTATAAATAATGGATTATCCCAATTATCTTCTATAGTAAATCTTTCATCTTTTATGTCTTCAACAACATCTATTTGAAGCATATTCTTTTTTCTAAACTTCCGTATACATCTAAAAAAGTATAACTGCATTAAATTAAATGCTATTATCATAAACATTAAAACTGTCTCTACGCCTGTAGGGCTGTGAAAAAAGCAATGATCTAAATGCCATTCAGTCTTCAACTGATGAAAGACATTATTTTCAATATCCCACCTTTTGTGCATTATCGTCCATAAGGTTTTTACTGATACAAATTTATCCGTTGTTATGATCCATCCTTCTTTAAACTCTATTTTATCTCCAGTATGAATTTCTTCTATAAATTTTATGAATCTTACTTCTATATCTGAATCAGACATTTGGAAATTATCATCATCCCAAGCTTTAATATTTCTATAAGCATTTATGTTTTTCTTTACAGTCCAATATTTATCCGCCTCACGGCATTTAAATAAGGCTAACGCATCTTTTACAATATTGAGTCTGCGTTCTTTTACTCTTACTACTGCATCCATTCCTATGGAAAGGACTTCTTTTATCCATGTAGACTTACAATATAAAGCATCAGCTACAATAATATCTGCAAAATGGTGATATTCCTTGTATAGTCTTCTAATAAGTCTTTTACCACCTGTAATTTCTCCTTCATCTTTATTTGAACCATCCTTTTTTTGATCCAGCATTTCTTGGCCTAAAACAGTATGGGGGTCAGAACCAATCATTGCACAAATTACTGACCTGTGAAAATAATGTGTTGTACCATTTTTATCAACCCTTGTAAGGCAGCTCTTGCAAGACTTTTTAATGCTATCAAATAATTCTACACCATCTATGGCAGCTACTTTTATACCATCTATAGTTCCATTTCTAAATACTTTATTTTTTATAGTAGTTTTTATTATATGTTTGTTGATACTTTTTAAGCCGTCAAGATCAAAATCATTCAAACAACGCCTAACAGCGTCAATACGAGGCATTTTAGTTCTTTTTGGTAAAACTTTTCTTAACTTATTTTTTTCAAACCAGTGCTGTAATCTATTAAAACTTCTTATTTGAAGCATAAAACCAAATAAAACACAGAAAGTAATTGTTGAAATTTTCACCGGAGATTTTGTCCTTTTATCTTTTAGAGTATTGATTTTTTCACCTATATAATATACCCTGTTAATATAAGTGAGTAACTGTTTTAAGTAACTTTTGCTCATTTTATCAGCATCCTTTTCTTTTAAGTTTCTAGCAAAACTATTATAAAAAGGATGCTTTTATTATGCAAATTTTTTCTATATAATTTCCAGTAAAAATCGGAATTTATTAATTTTATTCTAAATACTTATAAAACTTTGTAATCCAGAGGATTACCGTCCCCAAAAATTTTTAAGTGCTAAACTTCTGAGTATATTTTGCTGACAAAAAATATGAAATCCCCATCACTTACTCAAAGCAAAAATATTAAATTTTTCCTTTAACATCTTTTTATAGAAATTCTCTTCCATAGTAAATTTAGTTCCAAGCAGTCCAACTTTTTTCAATCCTTTTTCAATTACCTTTTTACCGGTTACTTCAGCTATATGCAAAACTCTTATTCCTACTTTATTTTCTATATCATCTGCCATTTTATGTATTGTATTAGTGCATATTAAAGTGTACATTAAAATAATACCATATCATTGATTAAGTGGTAAATTGTAATTTCAGATTATCTACATTATAATAAACATGTTAAATTATAAATACAGGGGGATGTTGTCTTTGTCAAAAAAATTTTTTTCCAGAGTTTATAACTTAGTTTCTAAAATACCACCGGGAAAAGTTGCTACTTACGGTCAAATAGCTGCCATACTGGGAGAACCCAGAAATGCTAGGATAGTAGGTTGGGCCATGAAAAATGCTCCCAATAATCTCCATCTCCCCTGCCACAGAGTTGTCAATAGATCTGGAAGTCTTTCACCAGACTATGTATTTGGAAGCTCTGATATTCAAAGATACCTTTTAAAATCGGAAGGAATTACTTTTAAAAGTGATGGACATATAGATATGGAAAAATGCCTATGGGACGGAAAAAGTTAAAAAAGTACTTTACCCAGTAGACCCTTCATAGCAAAATTCCCTTTAAACAAAAACAAAACTCAACATAAATTAACAGATGAGAGAAACCATATTATTATATAACTACTTGCAAATAATTTGCAAGTAGTTATATAATAATATGGTAATGCATTCTATACAAATATATATATCTTCATAATTTTGACTATACATACCGCTGTTGCACCTAACAATAAACAAATGGAGGAATTTTAATATGATCCATATAAAAGATTTAACTTTTTCCTACACTGGCAGTCCACCTTATTTACTATATAAAATAAATTTAAACATTGAAAAGGGAGCTTATGTTTCAATTATAGGGGAAAATGGCAGCGCTAAAACCACTCTAATAAAATTGATTTTAGGATTGTTACATCCTTTAAAAGGCACCATACATGTGTCAACAAAAAAAATCGGCTATGTTCCTCAAATGATGGAAACTTTTAATTCTCAATTTCCCATTACAGTTTCTGAGTTAATTAAATGCCATATGAAAATTTTAAAGATAAAAGATAAAGCATCCGTGGACAGATGCTTGAATATTATGGGGATGAGCAAATTCAAGAATAGTCTTATAGGAAATTTATCTGGAGGACAGCGCCAGAAAATATTTATAGCTAGAGCGCTCATAGGTCATCCAGACCTACTGATATTTGATGAGCCATCTACAGGAATTGATATTCCAAGTCAGAAGGATATATATAAGTTAATAAGCAATTTAAACAGAAATTCATCCATAACAATACTATCTGTAGAACATAATTTAAAGGCTGCTCTTGAAAATTCCAGTCAAATATGCACTATAGATAGCGGAAATATATCCCTATATAATATTGAGGAATATAAAAGATTAACAGCTCTTAAAAATTAAAATACTTTCACTGGAGGGAAATTATGTTACAGTACAGTTTTATGCAAAATGCAATCATTGCGGGTATATTCATATCCATATTATGCCCTGCGGTAGGCACATTTCTAGTTTTGAAAAGATATTCCATGATGGGAGACACCCTGTCACATTCCTCTCTTGCCGGTGTGGCAATAGGACTAGTATTGGGATACAATCCCATACTAACTTCTTTTATATTTACCTCCATTGCAGGATTGACAATAGAATTTTTAAGAAGTTATTATAAAAAATATGCTGAATTGATATTGGTAATAGTACTTACCCTTTCTGTTGGCATTGCAATTGTACTTATAAGTACGGGAAAAGCAAATGCAAACGTCAACTCCTATTTATTTGGAAGTATACTTACAGTATCTAAAAATGACCTATTTACAGTATTCTCCTTAAGTATAATTTCAGTTTTGACTTTATTTTTTCTATACAACCAACTTCTCTATATAACCTTTGACGAAAATGGTGCAAAAGTCTGTGGAATAAAGGTAAAACTCATAAACTACCTCTTTGCTCTTTTGGTAGGCGCTACTATTTCAGTATCTATTAGAATACTGGGTATTCTCGTAATTTCATCTATGATTGCCATGCCCGTAGCCGCATCTCTCCAGCTTCACAAAGGTTTTAAACTTACGTTTATATTTTCCATCATATTTGGATTTATAGACATAATGCTGGGATTATTTCTATCCTATTATATAAACAGTGCTCCTGGAGGTACCATAGCACTTATTTCAGTACTGCTGCTTTTAATAATATTAACTTACAAAAAACTTTTTAACAGATAACTTTTTTATAAGTTTATTAATCTATAAGGTAATTGACCATTTAAATACATTTCTAGGACTTTTTTACCTGTTTTATATAATCTCCTATGTTTTTGTACATACTGGACCAAGATCGTTTGCAGAACATAATTGTTACATCGCTTCTCTTGGATTTGTTTTTTATTATTTCAGATATGTTATGCCCTATATAATCCGTTAATACCAATACTAAATCCGTATTTTCAGGTATTTTTATTTTTCTGTCACCTTTTTTTCTTCCACTGACATGACCTATTTTATTAAATCCATTTTCCCTTAGTTTATCCTTTATGTTCCCTAGCCTGTCTCCTCCAATAACCAAAATACTCATAATAAAATCCTCCTCGTATAATAAGTTTATAGTCAGTTAAATGACTGCTATAAACTTATTTATTTTTTATATTTTAGTATAGATGAGAAAGCATCTGTGCTTTT